>JAAFHU010000074.1:5521-11402 GCA_013297645.1 Actinomycetota bacterium | reverse complement strand
GGATCCGCAAGGATAGCTAGATGCGAGAACAGCGCTGGTGGAGCATCGCCGTGGTCGGTACCGCGGCGGTGCTCGCCAGCGTGCTGGCGATCATCGCGCCGACCGCGTGGCAACTCAACGTGGGCCTCGCGGCGATCGGCGTCTTCATCGCCTTCTGGTTCGCCGTCGGCGCGCGGGTGCCCGACGGATCGCGCGGCGCAATGGCCGTGGTCGTCGTCACCATCGCCTTCGCCGGGGCGGTCACCCTCGCCTCCCCCGTCGCCGCCTTCGCGCAGGCCGTGGCCTTTCCGCTCATCTGGACGCGCCTCAACAACGCCCGCCGCGCCATCATCGCCAGTTTCGCCCTTGCTGCCGCCGTCGGCGTCGCGATGTTCTTCAGCGCCGGGGCCGACCTCGACGCCCTCGCGAGCGCCCTCATCAGCGAGGTGCTGTCGGTTGTCTTCGCCCTGGCCTTCGGGCTGTGGATCACCCGCATCGAGAACCGCAGCTCCGAGCGGCAGCGCCTCATCGACGAGCTACGGGCGACCCAGCACCAAGTCGCAGTGCTCAGCCAGGACGCCGGGGTGACGAGCGAGCGGGAGCGCCTCGCCCGCGAGATTCACGACACTATCGCGCAGGATCTCACCGGGCTCGTGCTGCTCGCCCAGCGGGCCAGCCGCGAGCTGAGCGCGGGCGACACCGCCGCCACGGCCGAGCAGCTCGCCGTGCTCGAGCAGGGTGCCCGCACCGCCCTCGCCGAGACCCGCGCCCTCGTCGCGTCGACCGCGCCCGCCGACCTCGACACGGGCGGCATCGCGGCGGCCCTCGAACGGCTCGGGCAGCGCTACGAGAGAGAGACCGACCTGACCGTGACCGTGCACGTGGATGCGACCCCGGCCCTCACCCGCGACCTCGAGGTCGTGCTGCTGCGCTGCGCACAGGAGGGACTGGCCAACGTGCGCAAACACGCGGAGGCAACGGAGGCGACCATCGTGCTCGACGGCACAACGCTCAGCGTGACTGACGACGGCCGCGGATTCGACATCACCGCCGACTCCACCGGCTTCGGGCTACGCGGCATGCGCGAGCGGCTCGCCCTCGTCGGCGGCACCCTCGATGTCACGAGCACCCCCGCGGGCACGTCGTTGACGGTGGCGCTGTGATTCGCGTGCTGGTCGCCGACGACCACCCCATCGTGCGCAGCGGCATCGTCGCGCTCCTCGAGTCCGCGGACGACATGGAGGTCGTCGGGACGGCGAGCACGGGCCTCGAGGCCGTCGAGCTGGCAGTGCAGCTGCACCCGGACATTGTGCTGATGGACCTGCGCATGCCGGGAATCGAGGGCGATGAGGCGACCGCGCGGATTCTCTCGCAGAGCAGCGGCATCCGCGTGGTTGTTCTGACGACCTACGAGACGGATGCCTCGATCCTCACGGCGATCGAGGCGGGCGCCAGCGGCTACCTGCTCAAGGCGGCACCCCAGGAGGAGATTCTCGCGGGCATCCGCAGTGTGGCGCGCGGCGAGGTGGCGCTTGCCCCGTCGATCGCCGCCATGCTCGTCAACCGCGTGAAGCGGCCCACCGTGAGCCTCAGCGCGCGCGAGAAGGAGGTGCTCGCACTGGTCAGCCAGGGCCTCAGCAACCCGGCGATCGCCAAGCAGCTCTTCCTCAGCGAGGCGACCGTGAAGACCCACCTGCTGCACGCGTTCGAGAAGCTCGAGGTGAGCGACCGCACGCGCGCAGTGACGAAGGCTATGGAACTCGGACTGCTCTAGAACGACGCTGGATCAGGTATCCCGCGACCAGCAATCCACCCGCGATCCCGAGGGGCAGCAGCGGGTCGGAGCCCGTCAGCGCCAGCCGGAAAGGGATCGCCCCGGTGTACGAGATCGCCCCAATCGTGCCGTTCGACAGCAGCGTGAACCAGGCTCGCGCCGTGAGCACGGTGCCATCCGGTGCGACGCCGGTGAGAACGAGCTCGTGCGCTCCGACGGGGGTATCTGCCGGCAGGGTCACCAGCCAGGTGAATCCGCCCGAGCTGTCGACGATGCCGCTGTAGAGCAGGCGCGGCGTCGAGAACATGTAGAGCGTGTAGGTCGAGCCGACCTGGAGGCCGTCGGCGCCGATCTCGGTCTCGGCATCGTCGATGGTCGCACCCGCCGCGAAGTTGAGCACGAGGTCGATCTCGGGGGCGGCCAGAACAGTCGGCTCCCAGACGTACGTGTCGCTGCCGAAGTCGTTCGTTGCCGTGAAGGTGACGACGTAGTCGCCCGCCGTCGTCGGCGTGCCGGTGAGCTCGCCCGACGACGGGTCGAGGGTGAGACCGGGCGGCAGTGTGGTGCTCGAGTAGACGATGATCGGGTCGCCCGTGGCGGTCACGTCGTCCGTCAGCTCCGTGCCGACGGTGAGGTCGGCGATGGTCGTGTCGGTGAAGGTCGGGGCGACACCCGCGTCGCCGGCCTGCAGGGTGAACGACCTGTAGATCAGGCCGTAGGCGCTGCTGGCCTGCACCTCGAAGGTGTGGGCGAGCTGGTCGGTCGGCTCGGTGGCGGTGAAGCTGCCGTTGCTGAAGCTGAGCCAGCTCGGCAGGGTGCCCGATCGGATCGAGTAGGTGACCGTGCTCGGAGTACCCGTGCTCGTGGCCGCGACACTGTCGCTGTAGCTCTCACCGAGGCGCGGCTGGTGCAGCGTCTGATCCGTCCACACTGGTGCGGTGTTGAGGAAGATAGTGGGGTTCGAGGCCCACGAGGACTCGGGGAGCACTGACGCGCCGGCGATGGAGGTGACGTTGGTGAGGCCCGGGCCACCGGACACCGAGTAGTAGAGGCCCAGATCGGTCGCCTCGATCGCATAGGAGGCGATGGCCGCAGCGTACGACGGCGGATCGCCCACATCGAAGCTGAAGACGCCGTTGGCATCGGTCGTCGCCGTCATGCCGGTCGGGGCGAAGGACGTGGTGAGCAGGGCCACGGGCTCGCCCGAGACCCCGACGCCGTTGTGCGACACCGTGCCGCTGATCACGCGATCACCATAGATGTAGACCGAGTCCTCGTTCGAGGTGGAGCCCGCGAAGTCGTCGGTACCGCTGAACACGGCGGTGAGCACGGGCGACGTGCCGACGAAGGAGGCTGGCACAGCGCCCGAGTAACTCGCGCTGCCCACACCGGTCACCATGCCGGTTCCGACCTTGGTGCTGTCGAGGTAGAAGTCGACGGTGCCGCCGGAGGTGTTGGTGCTGACCTGCGCGGAGAGGTTGACGCCCGTGTAGTGCCAGTAGCCGCCGCTGTCGACGGTCGTCGTCGTCGGCGTGGTGTCGGCCACCACGTCAATCCAGAACTCGATCGAGAAGTAGGTGCCGTCGGAGCCGCCGAACTCGACCTCGACGTAGAGATCCTGGCCGGCGGTCGTAGGGGTGCCGCTCAGGGTGACGGTTCCGTCGGTATCGATCTCCGCAGTCATCCACGACGGAAGGTCGGTAAGCATTCCGCCGTAGCCGGTGCAGCAGGTGGGAGCCTGAACGCTGTCGGAGTAGGGCACGCCGACCGTGAACTCCGCGCTGATCGTCTTGTCGATCCACGTCTCGGCGTAGCCGCCAGTGATGCCGGTCAACGTCGGGCCGGGCACGGCCTGCGCGGCCGAGACGGTGACGAGGGGTGCGACGAGCAGGGCGAGTGCGGCTACGGCCGCGGTGAATCCGGTGGTGGTGCGCATGACTCTCCAGGGTGTGGAACTGAGCAACTTTCGCTCTGTCCTCACGCTAGGCGACGGCGCGGTCTACCCCCAGCGAATCCATGCCCCCCGTTCACGGCGGACGCTACCCCAATTCGGGTGCTGCGAGCGTCAGGCGTTCTGGCGCCGGAAGGTGCGCGTGCCCACCCACAGACCGGCGATCACGAGGATCACGGTCCAGGCAATGCCCCACGCCACCCCTGTCGTGAGGAAGTCCCCACGGAAGAGGTCACGGATTCCCTGCACGATGTGCTTGATCGGCACGAAGTCCGAGAGGGTCTGCAGCCACTGCGGGGCGATGGTCATGGGCAGCAGGATGCCGCTGAGCAGCAGCACCGGAAGCGTCACGCCGTTCGCGACCGCGGCCAGAGAGTCCTCTGACTTGAGGGTGAGGCCGAGCGCGTAGCCCGTCGCGGCCACCGCGACCGAGAGTACGAGGGCGAGGGCGAAGCCGACCAGCATGCCACCGATCGATCCGCGGAGGCCGAAGGCGAAGCCCAGCCCGATGAGGATGCCTCCCTGCACGAAGATCTGCAGCACATCCTTGAGAACCCGGCCGAGGAGTAGCGCGGTGCGGCTGGCCGGGGTGACCCGCTCGGCCTCGATGACGCCGTCGCGCCACTCGCCGATGAGGCCGAAGCCAACGAAGAGCGCGCCGAAGATGGCGAGCTGCACGATGAGCCCCGGCACGAAGAGCGTGTACGCGTTGGTCGCGCCCAGCTGCCCGGCGAGCGGCTCGAGCAGGGGCCCGAAGAGCGCGAGGTAGAGCACGGGCTGCAGCAGGCCGATGACGATCCAGGCCGGCTCGCGCAGGGCGATACGCAGCTGACGGCGGAAGACGATGAAGGTATCGCGGAAGAACATGGTGCTACTCGCTTTCCCGGAGCGAGCGCCCCGTGAGCGTTAGGAAGACATCGTCGAGCGTGGGGCGCCGGGACTCGATCGAGGTGACCTCGACCTTCGCCTTGTCGAGCGCACGGAGGAGGTCGGGCATCGACTTGCCGCCGTCCAGCACGCGGGCGCTGACGACGAGCGCGTCGGTCGTGACCTCGCTGGTCGCGATCGCGGCGAGCGTTGTCGCTGCGGCAGCGACATCCGTCTCTGAGCCCACGGACAGCGTGACGAGGTCGCCAGACACCTGCCGCTTGAGCGCGTCGGGGGTGTCACTCGCCACAATCGTGCCGTGGTCGATGACCATCACGCGGTCACAGAGGGCGTCGGCCTCGTCGAGGTAGTGGGTGGTGAGAAACACGGTCGAGCCGAGCTTCTCGCGCAGGTCGCTGATGTGCGTCCACAGGTTGGCGCGCGCTTGCGGGTCGAGGCCCGTGGTCGGCTCGTCGAGGAAGACGAGCTTGGGGTCGTGCACGAGCCCCATCGCGATGTCGAGCCGGCGGCGCTGGCCGCCGCTGAGGGTCTTGGCGGGGCGGTCCCACAGACCGTCGAGGTCGAGCTGGTCGAAGAGCTGCCTCGCGCGGGCGGTCGCCTGCGTCTTGCTGATGCCGTAGAGCATGCCGTGGTCGACGACCTCGAGGCCGGCGAGGGCTGAGCCGCTCGTCGAGCCGCTCTGCGAGACGTAGCCGATGTTCTGGCGCACTTTGACCGGCTCGGTCGCGAGGTCGAAGCCGGCGACGGTCGCGCTGCCGCTGGTGGGCTGCAGCAGGGTGGTCAGCATGCGCAGGGTCGTGGTCTTGCCGGCGCCGTTGGGGCCGAGGAAGCCGACGATCTCGCCCTCGGCGACATCGATGTCGACGCCGGCGACGGCCGTGACGACCGACTTCTCTTTGCCCCGCTTGGTGTGGAACTCGCGCGCGAGCGCAGTCGCATGAATCATGCGCTCAACTTACAGCTGAACACCGACAAGGTTGGGCTCGGGCTGCAGCCGCACGCCGAACTCCGAGAAGACCCGGGTGTGCACATAGCGGGCGAGCTGGGCGATCTCATCGGCCGTCGCGCCGCCGGTGTTGACGATCGCCAGGGTGTGCTTGCTGCTGATGGCGGCCCTCGAGCCGGGCAGGGCGAAGCCCTTGCCGATGCCGGCACGCTCGATTAGCCAGGCGGCGCTGAGCTTGACGCGGTGGTCGCTGCGGTGCGGCGGCAGGGCGGGCTGCTCGCCGAGGGGCACCGCGGCATCCGCCGGGTCTTCTTCCATGGGCCAGCGCGGGGCGTCGTCGGGC
>JAAFHU010000074.1:0-5511 GCA_013297645.1 Actinomycetota bacterium | reverse complement strand
GGGCAGGGTGCGGGCGAAGTTCTCGCCGACGATCGGATTGGTGAAGAAGCTGCCAGAGCTGACGGAGTCGGGGTCGGCCGGGTCGAGCACCATGCCCTTGCTCGCGCGCAGGGCCAGCACCGTCTCTCGCACCGTCGTCAGCGCCACCCGAGCGCCGAGCTCGACGCGGAGGGCCGCGGCCAGCTGGTCGTAGGCGATCGGCGCGCTGAGGCCGTCACCCGTGTCGAGCAGGTCGAGCTCGATGGCCGTGACGATGCCCTGCCGGCCTTCTTTGATGGCGCTTGTGCGGTATCCGAGTTCCAGGTCCGTCGCGGTGAGCCGCGCGACGTCGCCGTCGAGGTAGTCGAGAAAGTCAATGTGGGCGAGGCTGTCAGAGAGCTCCTGCCCGTAGGCGCCGATGTTCTGAATCGGCGCAGCACCACACGACCCGGGGATGCCGCTGAGCCCCTCGATTCCAGCCCACCCCTGCGAGACGGCGTGGGCAACGAGCGCGTCCCACGACTCCCCCGCCTGAACCCGCAGGCGCACGGTGCCCAGCTCGGACGGCAGCCGCTCGATGCCCCTCGTCAGCACCCGGATCACCGTGCCGTCGAAACCCTCATCGGCCACGACGAGGTTGGAGCCCCCGCCGAGCACGAGCCACTCCTCCTGCCCGCCCCACACCTCGTGGGCGGCGTCGACGAGCTGCTGCTCGGTCGCGGCGTCGATCACCTCGCGCGCCGGGCCTCCAACGCGCATGGTGGTCGCGTCTTTAAACAGCAACCCTGGCCTGCGCCTTGCCGAGAACGGTCGACTCGTCGACGGTGACCGTCAGGTCGATGCGGGCGACACCATCGTCGATCGCGCCGACCTTCGCGACGACGGTGAGGGTCGCGTGGCCGGTCGCGGGCACGAGCACCGGCCGCGTGAAGCGCACCGTGTAGTCGAGAACCTTGCCGGGATCACCGATCCAGTCCACAACCGGCTGCGCCGCGAGGCCCATGGTGAGCATGCCGTGTGCGAGCACACCGGGCAGGCCGACCTCGGTCGCGATGTCGTCGCGGTAGTGGATCGCGTTGAAGTCGCCGCTCGCCCCGGCGTAGCGCACGAGGGTGTCGCGGGTGATCTCGAAAGTCTTCTCTGCAACAACGTCACCGATGTTCATGCGTCTGCCCTCACCACGAGTACGGAGCTCGCCGTGACGACGTGCTCGCCGGCCAGGTCGCTGATCGTCGTCTCGGCCGTCACCATCGCGTTGCCGCCGAGGGACTTGATGCTGGTGACTGCGAGCGTCGCGGTCAGCTCGTCGCCGGCGACGATCGGGCGGGTGTAGCTGAAGCGCTGCTCGCCGTGCACGAGGTCGGTCATCGCGAAACCGCTGTCGGGCTGCGCGACGAGCTGGTCGAGCGTGAGCTGCTGGATCACGATGGCGAAGGTGGGCGGCGCGACGATGTCGGCGTACCCGGCGGCCCGGGCGGCATCCACGTCGTTATTAATTGGATTGGATGCGAAGACGGCACGCGAGAACTCGCGCACCTTCTCGCGCCCGACGAGGTAGGGGGCCGTCGGCGCGAACGCGCGGCCCTGGAGTTCGGGGTTCACAGGCACGCGTCGATTCTAGTTCGGGTGCTGCCAGCCAGCCGCGAACGACGAAACCCCCGCATCTCTGCGGGGGTTTCAGGGGGGTCTTAGAAGAGCGACTGCCTACTGGCAGCTGTCGCACTGCAGAAGATCCATCGGGTCGACGGGAACTGCGTAGCCGCCGACGTTGTCGTCGTTCTCCATTTCGATCCTCCTTCTGTCTCGTTGTAGGTCACGGCGAGTGCCGCGAGGTCTTCACTATATAACGTGAATCACAGCCATGTCATTCCACTACATGTAGTGAATTCGGCGTGTCGCGGACATTAATCACTGTATGCGGGGCCACCGACAAAGTTTCAAGCATCAACTGAGGGTTGGCGGCCGAGCTCAGCGCCCGTCACCGCTGCCCGGCAGCAGCGCCCGCACCGCGGCGAGCGCCTCGTCGGGCACGAAGTTGTCGGGGTCGCGGATGATCTGCACGGCCGCGCCCTGCAGGAAGGCGATGACGATGGCCGAGACGGCGGAGGCCGACATGCCGCGCCGCAGCTCGACGCCCGAGAGGGCCGACTCGAAGGCGCGCCGGTAGGTCGAGAGCGCCTCGCCGATGCGGCGGCGGTAGAGCTGGTCGGAGCGCGCGAAGTAGAAGGTGAAGATCAGCTCGACGAGGGGCGCCTGGCGGCGCAGCCCCTCCATCTCGGCGGCGAGCATGTCGCCGAGCTCGAGGCGCTCGCGTCGCCCTGAGGAGATGTCGCGCTCGGCGTTGAGGGTTCGCGCGAGCACGACATCGAGCAGCGCGAGCATGAGCTCCTCGCGCTCCTGATAGGGGAACGCGACGAGGGTCGCGCCGGCGGCGTTGCGCACGGTGTCGAGGTCGACGCCGTCGAGGCCGTCGCGGATTGCGATCTCGAGAGCGTGCCGCAGGGCGACCTGCCGCGCCTCCACGCTGTCGGCGTCGAGGGCGACAACGGTCTGCGGGTACCGCTCGACGCGCCAGTTGTTGTCGCGCCGAACGCGCACCCGGCCGAGGGGGGCAGATTCCATGCCTTCAGGCTAACCGACGGCACGCCCACCCAATTCGGGGGTGAATGCGAGCGTTGCTCTTGCATCGATTCACGGGCCCGAGTTGAATCACCCATGGCTTTCTTTGCACCCGCGTCGCGGGGCTCCCGATGCAGCGAAGCAGAGGCCACACCCTAGTGACGCAGATATTTGAAGTCCCGGTCGAACCAGCGCCGTTCACGACCAACTACCCGGGCACCATGGACTGGACGACCGTGCGCGCCGGCTTCTGGGTCGGCCGTTTTGACGGCCGCCTCGCGGGCGTCATCGAGGAGCGCTGGACGGGCGGCTTCATCGCCACCGGCCGCGACGCCAGGCCGCTCGGCATCTGGGCGACACTCTGGGACGCCCAGGCCGCCTTCGAAGAGGACTAGGCCAGAGCCAGAGCCACCGCGGCCTCGATGTGCAGCCGCGTCGTCGGGAAGACCGGCACCGTCGTGTCGCCCGGCCCGACGAGCAGCTCGATCTCGGTGCAGCCGTAGATCATGCCCTCCACGCCCTGCGCCACGAGCCCGGCCATGATGCGCTGGTACTCGGCGCGGGATTCGTCGCGGATGATGCCGAGGCACAGCTCGTCGTAGATGATGCGGTGGACGATCGCGCGATCCGCGTCGTCGGGAACGACGGCCGTGATGCCGCGCGCTGCGAGCCGGTCTCTGTAGAAGCTCTCTTCCATGGTGAATCGCGTCGCGAGCAGGCCGACCGTGGTCAGACACTGTGACAGAACAGCGGATGCCGTCGTCTCGGCGATATGCACGAAGGGCACAGAGGCAGCCGCCTCGATCGCGGGCGCGACCTTGTGCATCGTGTTCGTGCAGAGCACGACCAGTTCTGCGCCGGCGGCCTCGAGCGCCCGCGCCTCGGAGGCGAGAATGAGCCCCGCGGCCTCCCACTCCCCCGCACCTTGAAGTCGCTCAATCTCAGCAAAGTCCACAGAACGGATAACGCAGTCGGCCGAGTGCAGCCCGCCCAGCCGCTCGCGCACGAGCTCGTTCGCGAGGCGGTAGTACTCCGCCGTGCTCTCCCAGCTCATGCCGCCGAGCAGGCCAATCGTCTTCATGTAGCGAAGGCGGGACTCGAACCCGCGACACCACGATTATGAGTCGTGTGCTCTAACCACCTGAGCTACCCCGCCGCTGGTCACCACTCTAGCTACCCTCGCCACGGAGTCGTCGGGAGCCCGGACGGTTCAGTGGTGCGCGCCGAATAGTTGTGGCGCAACCTCGGCGACCTGCGCGGCTATGTACGGAGCGAGCGTCACGGTGTACTCGTCATTGATGTGCGCAGAGTCCATATAGAGCAGTACGCCCCCGGCGCTCACCACGCAGGTCGTGTCGTCGCAGTAGAACGGCGTGAGATCAACCACGTGCACGCCCGTCTGGTCCTGTGCTGCGCGCACCTGGATGTCAGAGAGGCGGACGTCGGCACGGGGCACATCGCACACACTGACGTCATCCATGTGGTCGACCACGCACCGCTTCGCCGGCGCGGGAAGACGAGGGTTGTCCTCGATGACGATCACCTGGGCGCCTGCATCGGTCAGAGGCGTCCACGCCGCATGCAGACCGGCTACCGCGGGCTCTGGGTTCGCGCCGACGTCGAGGGCAGTTGCAGTGAAAACGAGATCCCACGGGCCTTCCTCCGCGAGACGCTCGGCGACGTCCTTGCGCCAGTCATCGCACTCCTGCGTGTCTGCCACGGCAAGGGAGTACATGCACGCTCCTCGCAGAAATGTGACGAGGCGCCATCCGTTCTCCTCAGCGAGCCGCTTGATCGCTGGCCACATCTTCATGGCGTGGGAGTCGCCGACGAGTGCCACCGAGATATCGCTCTGCGGGTCACCGAATACGCACGACTTCGTGCCTGGGTCGGTGTAGCGCACCGCACAGCCCATGCCGTGAAGCACAGACACGCCATCGGGTTCTACCAGTGGGCTCGGCACCAGCACTGCATACGGACCGTCTTTACAGTCGCTGTCGGGATCGCGTGCCTCGGCACCGACACAGAGGCCGGGAACCACGGCAACAGGCACTGCGGCAGCAGCAGCGACGGACCTCTGAAAGAGAACGAGCCCCCCTGCTGTCGGGGCGACGACGGCAAGAGTCAACGCCGCCGCTAGCGCAGCCGTGAGGGCGGGGCGCCGGCGGGCGAGGGGCCCGAAACGCACTGGCCGTTCGATGAGCAGGTTCGTCGCCCATGCGAGTGCAAAAGTCAGCACGACGAGCAATAGCCGGAGCGCGTGCGAGAGGCTCTCGCCAGCCAGCTGGTGGGCGAAGACGAGGATCGGCCAATGCCAGAGATAGGCAGCGAACGACAACTCGGCCAGACCCCGCAGGACCGCGCCGGGGATCGCTCTGCGAAACAGCCACGACTGCGACGGGTCTCCCGCCCAGATGACGAGCGCGGCTCCCCCCACGGGAAGGGCGGTAACGAGTCCGAGAATCGCCAGCGAGTGGTCAAACACGAACGCACTGCCGACGATCAGTGTCCATCCGATGCCGGCCGCGGTACGTCGAAGTGCGCGGCGCGCGGAGGTTGCGACACCGAGGCAGGCCAGCAGGCCACCGGTGCCGAATTCCCAGGCCCTCGCTCCCGTGTTGAAGAACGCGGGAACCGGTTCGGTCAGTGAGAGCGCGAGCGAGTACGCGAAAGACAGGCCGACCACGAGCCCGAGGGCCACCGCGAGCGCCGCGATTCTTCTCGTGGGCCGCAGCCGCACAGACAGGCCGTAGACGATGGCAAGCAGACCCGGCCACACCAGGTAGAACTGCTCCTCGACAGACAGCGACCAGAAGTGCTGCACCGGGGTCGGGGCATCGGATGCAGCGAGGTAGTCGACGCTGTCGGCGGCCAGGGCCCAGTTCTCCACGAACAATGCGCTCGCCGTGATGT
>JAAFHU010000073.1 GCA_013297645.1 Actinomycetota bacterium | reverse complement strand
CTGCTGCGCTCGGTTCCCCTGCCGACCTACCCGGATGTGCGCATCACCTTCGCGAGCGCGCTGCGCCTCCGCGGCATCCTCGCTAGCTTCGAGCCCGACGTCGTGCACCTCGCCTCGCCCTTCGTTCTCGGCTGGCAGGCGCTGCGCGCCGCGGACGCCCTGGGGATTCCCACGGTCGCCATCTACCAGACCGATATTCCCGGCTATGCCCAGCGCTACGGCATCGCCGCCGCGACGACCGCCCTGTCGGCCCACGTCGCCCGCCTGCACAACCGCGCGACGATGACTCTCGCGCCGTCGAGCGCGGCGATCGAGGAGCTCGGCTCTATCGGCGTCGAGCGCGTGCGGCTCTGGGCGCGCGGCGTCGACGTCGAGCGCTTCACGCCCACTCGGCGCGACAGTGCCTTCCGGCAGAGCGTGGCCCCGAACGGCGAGCTGCTCATCGGCTACGTCGGCCGGCTCGCCCCCGAGAAGCAGGTCGACGACCTGCGGGTGCTCGCCGACATTCCGGGCACGCGCATCGTCATCATCGGCGACGGGCCGAGCAGGCCCTCCCTCGAGGCAGCGCTGCCGCACGCCGTCTTCCTCGGATTCCGCGGCGGCGACGAGCTGGCATCGCTGGTGGCGAGCTTCGACGTCTTCGTGCACCCCGGCGAGAACGAGACCTTCTGCCAGACGGTGCAGGAGGCACTGGCCAGCGGCGTGCCGGTCGTCGCCACCGGCCGTGGGGGGCCACTCGACTTGGTGCAGAACAGCCGCACCGGCTGGCTCTACCGCCCGGGCGACCTCGCCGACCTGCGCTCGCGGGTGCTCGACCTCGTCGGCGACGATGCCAAGCGCCGTGCCTTCGCGACGGCCGCCCGCGACTCGGTCGCGCACCGCACCTGGGCGCGACTCGGCGACGAGCTGCTCGAGCACTACCGCTCGGCCATCAGCGGTGACCGCTTCGCTCCCGCCCCGGTGACCTGGAAGCGCTTCGTCGCGGTCGGCGACTCGCTGACCGAGGGCCTCAGCGACTCGTCCCGGCAGGCCGCGGGGGAGTTCCGCGGCTGGGCCGACCGCCTCGCCGAGCTGCTCGCACACAGTGGCCGCCGGCGCGAGCCACTGCTCTACGCCAACCTCGCCGTGCGCAGCCGCCGTATCAGCGACGTCGTCGACACGCAGATTCCCAAGGCGGTCGAGCTGCAGGCCGACCTCGTCTCGGTGCTCGTCGGGGCCAACGACCTCGTGCAGCTCGGAGCGCGCTCCAGCCGCCTCGCGCACCGCCTCGGGCAGCAGATCGTTCAGCTGCGGGCCGGCGGAGCCGATGTGCTGGTGGTGGCGCCCTTCGCCCCGCGACGGCGCTATCTCGGCGTGCTGCAGCGCCGCATCCGCCGATTCAATGCCGTGCTGCGCGACTACGCGGAGCGTTCGAACTCAATGCTGCTCGACTTCTCGACCGACCCGGCCTGCGCCGACCCGCGCACCTGGGCGGAGGATCGCGTGCACCTCAGCTCGCACGGCCACCGGCTGCTGTCGTACCGGGCGGCTGCCGTGCTGGGCGTTCCGGGTGCTGCGACCCTCGGCGACCTCGACCTGGCGATGCACGACGAGGAGGAGGGCGCTGAAGACGCCTGGGTCTCGAACGCCCGCTGGCTGTGGACGCACGTTCGCCCGTGGATGGGCCGCCGTATCATCGGCCGCACCGCCGGCGACGGACGCAGCGCCAAGCACTCCGAGCTCGTGCCGATCAGCCCGCCGGATCGCCGAAAGGCTCCCACAACGACCCGCTGAGACGGATACTGGGTGGATGCGATGGCGCGTACTCCTCCTGGCCGCCGGTCTGGTGCTGACCGGCTGCGCCTCCGCACCCGCCAATGACCCGGCCGACGTCTCACTGCACCTGCAGCAGCGCCTCGACCGCGCCTTCAACCCGCGCCTCGGGGGGATCGACCGCCCGGCGGCCGAACCGGTGCGCTTCGCGCTGCCCAACGGCTGGGGCAACCTCATGCGCGGATGCATGAAAGACAGCGGGTTCGCGTCCTTCGAGTACGACCGCTTCTACGGCTTCACCAACGCCGGCAAGCAGCAGGTCTACACGGGCTCGCAGGGACTCGCCTGGTACCACTGCACGCAGCTCTACCCCTCGTACGACACCGTCTACGTCGAGTTCAGCGACGGCGACCTCGACACGCTCTACGACTACTACACCGAGTTTCTCGTGCCCTGCCTCGAGGCGATCGGGGCCGAGGTGGGCGACGTGCAGAGCCGCGAGGCCTTCAGCGACGGGGGTGAGGGCCAGCCGGGGTGGTGGAATCCGTACCTCTCTGTCGAGGTGCCGGCATCCAATGCCAATGTCGACCTGTTGTATGCGAAGTGTGCTCCGTACCCCGACGCGGTGCGCCCCTAGGGCCTTTTCGAGCCCACCTGCTACCCTGAGTGGAGCAATACCGGAGCAGGCTGGCAAGAAGCTGGTCCACGGTGGTGAACTTCTGAGGGTCTCAGAGCTTTTCTACTGTTGGCCAGACGCGCCCCACTCGTGAGTGCGTACCAACGTGTCCTCTGCCCGCTCCTGCTCCTTGTCGAGTCGCGCCCATACGGGGTGCGACGTTAAACAAAGGAGAAACCCCCCTATGGAGGGTCCAGAAATCAAGTTCGCCGAAGCCGTTATCGATAACGGCAAGTTCGGCAAGCGCACGGTCCGTTTCGAGACCGGTCGACTCGCGCAGCAGGCACAGGGTGCCGTCGCCGCGTATCTCGACGAAGACACCATGATCCTGTCGGCGACGTCGGCAGGAAAGCACCCGCGCGACGGGTTCGACTTCTTCCCGCTGACGGTTGACGTCGAGGAGCGCTCCTACGCCGCAGGAAAGATCCCCGGATCCTTCTTCCGCCGCGAGGGCCGCCCCTCCACCGAGGCCATCCTCGTCTGCCGTCTCATCGACCGGCCGCTTCGCCCGACCTTCGTCGAAGGCCTGCGCAACGAGGTGCAGATCGTCATCACCGTCATGTCCATCGCCCCCGGCGAGTTCTACGACGCCCTCGCGATCAACGCCGCCTCGGCGTCGACGCAGATCTCGGGTCTGCCGTTCTACGGCCCGATCGGTGGCATCCGCCTCGCCCTCATCGGCGACCAGTGGGTCGCCTTCCCGAAGTACGAGCAGCTCGCTGAGGCCGTCTTCGACCTGACCGTCGCCGGTCGCCTCGTCACCGACGCCAACGGCGTCGAGGATGTCGCGATCATGATGGTCGAGGCCGAGGCCACCGAGGGCAGCTGGGACCTCATCAAGGCCGGCGCCACCAAGCCCGACGAGTCTGTCGTCTCGCAGGGCCTCGCGGCCGCCAAGCCCTTCCTCTCGCAGCTCATCAAGGCGCAGCAGTCGCTCGCCGAGCAGGCAGCGAAGCCCATCAAGGACTTCCCGCTGTTCCCGCCGTACTCGGAGGAGGCGTACAACGCCGTCAACGACATCGCGCACGACGAGCTCGCCGCGGTCTACCAGATCGCCGACAAGCAGGAGCGCCAGGACAAGGACGACGAGCTCAAGGAGCGCGTCAAGCTCGCGATCAACGACAAGGTGCTCGCCGGGGAGCTGAGCGGCGACGTTCCGCCCATGGTCAGCGCCGCCTACAAGTCGGTCAGCAAGAAGATCATGCGCACCCGCGTGCTCACCGAGGGAATCCGCATCGACGGCCGCCAGCTCACGGACATCCGTGCGCTCGACGCCGAGGTGCAGGTCATCCCGCGCGTACACGGCTCGGCGATCTTCCAGCGCGGTGAGACGCAGATCCTCGGCGTCACCACGCTGAACATGCTCAAGATGGAGCAGCAGATCGACTCGCTGAACCCCGTCACCAAGAAGCGCTACCTGCACCACTACAACTTCCCGCCCTACTCGACCGGTGAGACCGGCCGCGTTGGTTCGCCGAAGCGTCGCGAGATCGGGCACGGCTTCCTCGCCGAGCGCGCCCTCGTGCCGGTGCTGCCGCCCCGCGAGGAGTTCCCCTACGCGATCCGCCAGGTGTCCGAGGCTCTCGGCTCCAACGGCTCGACGTCGATGGGCTCCGTCTGCGCGTCCACCCTGTCGCTGCTCAACGCCGGTGTGCCGCTGCGCGCACCCGTTGCGGGCATCGCGATGGGACTCATCTCTGACGAGGTCGACGGCGAGACGCGCTACGCGGCCCTCACCGACATCCTCGGTGCAGAGGACGCCCTCGGAGACATGGACTTCAAGGTCGCCGGAACCAGCGACTTCGTCACGGCCATCCAGCTGGACACGAAGCTTGCCGGCCTCCCGTCGTCTGTCCTTGACGCCGCCCTCAAGCAGGCCAAGGAAGCCCGTACGAAGATCCTCGCGGTCATCAACGACGCTATCGACGCCCCGGATGAGATGGCCCCGACCGCGCCCCGCGTGATCTCGGTGCAGATCCCGATCGACAAGATCGGCGAGCTGATCGGCCCGAAGGGCAAGACGATCAACCAGATCCAGGACGACACCGGAGCTGACATCTCGATCGAGGACGACGGAACCGTGTACATCGGCGCTGTCGACGGACCGTCGGCCGAGGCCGCCCGTGCCGCCGTCAACGCGATCGCGAACCCGCTCAACCCCGAGGTCGGCGAGCGGTTCCTCGGAACCGTCGTCAAGCTGGCCACCTTCGGCGCCTTCGTGTCGCTCACCCCCGGCAAGGACGGACTGCTGCACATCAGCGAGGTCCGCAAGCTCGCCGGCGGAAAGCGCGTCGAGAACGTCGAGGATGTGCTGGCCGTCGGCCAGAAGATCCAGGTCGAGATCACCAAGATCGACGACCGCGGAAAGCTGTCGCTCGCCCCCGTGTCGGACGACGCTGACTCTGCTGTTGCAGACAGCGCCGACACCGACTCGAGCGCCGCCGCCAGCGAGGGCCCGCAGGCCCCCGCCGAAGGCGAGTAGGTCTACCCAGAGCTCTCGCCAGCTGCTGGGCAAGACGCCGAGGCCCATCCCGTTCGCGGGGTGGGCCTCGGTGCTTCTCGGAGGCAACCGCTTTCTCACGTCCGCATAACGATCGGCGCGTGGTGCACAAACCGGTTGATCCTGCCGCTTATCCTCAGTGAAAGAAAGGGATGGCGATGTCGCTCGCAGTGCAGACCGGGCCGGTGACCACCGAGCAGCGTCGCGCCGTCGGGCCCTCGCCGCTGCGGGTCTTCCCGATCGCGATCAGCGGCAACGTCTTCGGTTGGACGGCCGACGTCGCCGCCACCGAGGGCATCCTCGACGAGTACACGGCCGCGGGCGGCAACTTCATCGATACGGCCGACTCCTATGCGGCCGGCCGCAGCGAGATCATGATCGGCAACTGGATGCGCGAGAAGCGCAACCGCGCGGATGTCGTCGTCGCCACCAAGATCGGCAAGAGCGCCGACAACCCCGGCCTCAGCCCCCGTGCCATCGCCGCGTCGGTCGACACGTCTCTGCAGCGTCTTCAGACCGGCTACATCGACCTGCTCTACCTGCACATCGACGACCCGGCAGTGCCCTTCGAAGAGACCCTGCTCGCGGTCGACTCGCTCATCAGCGCCGGCAAGGTGCGCGCTTTTGGCGGCTCCGACCACACCGGTAACCGGCTGATCGAGGCGCGCATCGCGTCTGCCCAGTTGGGCGTCGCCCACATGGTCGCCCTGCAGAACCACTACAACCTCCTGCACCGCCATGAGTACGAGGGCGGACTCGCCCACGTGGCCGAGATGCAGCGCCTCGGCGTCATGCCGCGCTTCGCGCTGGCGAGCGGCTTTCTCACCGGCAAGTACCGCTCGAAGGGCGATATCGCCCGCAACGAGCGCGGGGGAGAGGTGGCCAAATACCTCGGCAAGAAGGGCAACCGCGTTCTCGGCGTGCTCGACGAGGTCGCGGCCGCTCAGCAGGCAACTGTTGCATCCGTCGCCCTCGCCTGGCTGTTGTCCAAGCCGAATGTGATCGCCCCCGTGGTGTCGGCGAGCCGGCCCGACCAGGTGGGCGAGCTTGTCGCCGCCGTCGGCCTGCACCTCACCCGTCACCAGCTGGCCGACCTCGACCGGGCCAGCGCCTAAAGGTTAAATGACGGAGGCGCCGATTGCTCGGCGCCTCCGGGTAGAGCTTCTGCTTACGGGATCGCGATGACGCCCAGCAGGCTGAGGAGCCAGACGAGGTTGAGCAGGGCGACCACGGCGCTGACGCCGAGGTAGCCTCGGCCGCGGCCGGTGCCGCGCGTCACGATCAGCACGATGACGACGACCTCGAGGACGATCGACAGAATGGTCGGCGACAGCAGAACGACGCCGAAGAGGATGTACAGCAGGATCAGCACGCCGAGAATGATCTCGAGGATTGCGAGGATCGAGTTCACTCGGCGCCCGCGGATGCGCGAGACTCCGTCGAAGATGGCCAGGGCGCCGATGAGGACGACAAGGATGAACAGGAGTGTGAAGGTCATAGTGATTGCCCTTTCGAGATTGTGCGCCGGTCCTAGCTGGACTTTGTCTGAACACGAGGTGTGTACAGGCGCGACGCAACATTAGCGCGGGCTGTAATCCGTCTGGGGGGCTTCCGCAGCAAACCCGAAGGTGCTATATCTACTTCTTCGCCTCGCTGAGCACCCGGTCGACGACGCGGCCGAGGGCCGTGGTCGCGGCGATCGGATCGCCGGCATAGCCGCCGCCGCGGGCGCCGTCGCAGGCGAGCATGAGCTCGTCGGCAGCCTCGCCCGGCATCGGGTGCCCCATCTCGCTGAGCAGGGTGGTCAGTACGCCGGTGTACCAGTCGCGGTGCTCGCCGACGACGAGCCGCACCGGGTGCGTCGGGTCGGGGTACTCGCTCGCGGCGTTGAGAAAGGCGCAGCCGCGAAACTCGGGGGCCGCGATCTCGTCGGTCACCTGGCCCATGAGTGCGCGCAGGGCGGTCTCGGGCTGCGGGCTGCCGTCGATGACCGAGTGCACGCGGTCGCGGGTGGACTTGTCGCGGTATCGCACGTACTGCACGATGAGGCGGTCCTTCGATCCGTAGTGCTTGTAGAACGTCGCCTTGGTGACGGCCGATTCGCTGATCAGGCGGTCGACGCCGACGGTGCGGATGCCGTCGCCATAGAAGAGCTCGTTGGCCGTCTCGAGAATCTTGTTCTTCGCCCACGGCGCCCGCTGCGCGGAGACGGCGGGCTCGACGACGGTCATCGGGTGACCTGGGCAGAGGGGACCTGCGCCGCAGAGTGAGGGCGCTGCGGCACAGGAGTCTGGGTGTTCATGAGGGCGGAGTTCCTGACTCTCAAATCGGTTAGTGGGGCAACGCTAGCATGCGGACAGACAGAGCTGTCTGTCGCATCCGGCAATACTATGTCCCCAATAAAGGGGACACAACTTTTCGGCTGTCTCGGTTCAGGTCCATGGCATAGGCTCGGTCGGTGATGAACGCCGTGCAGCTTCCGCTTGATCTCGCTGAACTCTCATTCACGGCCTCTGGTTCGTCACTAGTTCGCAGGAGCGTGCTGCCTAGCGGAGTGCGGATCCTCAGCGAACAGGTTCCCGGCGCCCGCAGCGCCACCATCGGATACTGGGTCGCGGTCGGCTCCCGCGACGAGACGCCCGAGACCTATGGCTCGACGCACTTCCTCGAGCACCTCCTGTTCAAGGGCACGACCAGCCGATCTGCGCTCGACATCGCGGTGAGCTTCGACTCCGTCGGGGGCGAGCACAACGCGATGACGGCCAAGGAGTACACCTGCTACTACGCCAAGATCCAGGACCGCGATCTGCCGATGGCGGTGGAGGTCATCGCCGACATGCTCACCTCGTCGCTCATCGACCGCGACGAGTTCGAGACCGAGCGCGGGGTGATCCTCGAAGAGCTGGCGATGGCCGATGATGACCCGGGCGACGTCGTCAACGAGCGCTTCTTCGAGGCGGTGCTGGGCGACCACCCGCTCGGCCGCCCTATCGGCGGCAACCCTGCGACGATCAACGCTGCGACGCGCGATGCTGTCTGGAGCCACTACCGGGCCAACTACCGGCCACAGGACCTCGTCATCACCGTCGCCGGGGCCGTGGACCACGACGAGCTCGTGGCTGGCGTCACCGCCGCCCTCGAGCGTGCCGGCTGGGACCTCGGCGCCACGGCACGCCCCGTGGAGCGGCGGGATGCCGAGATCGACCTCATCACGCGGGGCAGCCACCTGACCGTGGTGAAGCGGCCGACCGAGCAGGCCAACGTCATCGTCGGCGTTCCAGGACTCACGTCGACCGACGACCGCCGCTCGGCGATGGCCGTGCTCAACTCGATCCTCGGCGGCGGCATGTCGAGCCGCCTCTTCCAGGAGATCCGCGAGAAGCGCGGACTCGTCTACTCCGTGTACTCCTTCTCGCCCGGCTACAGCGATGCCGGTTTGTTCGGCATGTACGCCGGCTGCACTCCGGCCAAAGCGGTGCAGGTGACCGAGTTGATGATCAGCGAGTTCCGCCGGATCGCCGACGGTGTAACCGACGAGGAGATCCGCCGTGCCAGCGGCCAGCTGAGCGGTGCCGCCGCGCTCGCTCTCGAGGACAGCGATACCCGCATGTCGCGGCTGGGCCGCAGCGAGATCACCCTCGGCGAGTTCGTCGACCTGGATGAGTCGCTGCGGCGCCTCTCGCTCGTCACGGCCGACGGCATCCGCGATCTCGCCGCCGATCTGTCATCCCGGCCGCTCTCGATCGCCGCCGTGGGTGCCATCGACGAGTCGGCCTTCGCTGGACTCGCAGAGTCGCCTGTCCACTAGCCGACGAAATCAGGTTCTTCCCATGTCCCATTTCATCTACCTGGTGCGCCACGGCGAGCAGCAGGATGCCGAGTTCGGCCTGCCCGACGGCCCGCTGAGCGCGAAGGGCAAGCTGCAGGCCGCAGCCATCGCCGACCGCCTGGCGAGCGTGCCGTTCACGGGTGCCTGGCACTCGCCCCTGCAGCGCACGACCGAGACCGCCGAGATCTTGCAGACGCGGCTGCCCGGGCTGACCTCGGAGCCGAGCCACCTGCTCTTCGACTGCTATCCCAGCGGGCCGAGCCCCGACATGCCCCATGCCTTCGAACCCTTCTTCGGGGCGGTGACCTCGGATGAGATCGAGGCGGGCTCCGCGCAGATGGCCGACGCGGTGACCGAGTTTCTCTCGCCGGCCATCGGCGACCGGCACGACCTGCTGGTCACCCACAACTTCGTCATCGGATGGTTCGTGCGCGAGGTGCTCGATGCACCGCGCTGGCGCTGGCTCGGCATCAACCAGGCGCACGCGGGCCTCACGATCATTCGGGTGCGGTCGGCCAAGCCGCCCGTGCTCGTGGCGCACAACGACCTCGGGCACCTGCCGGCCGAGCTGCGCACCGGCATGCCGATCGAGCAGCCCTACTAGGCGCGGTCAGCCGATATCGGCCTGGATCGACCAGCTGATCGACGGCGAGGTGTAGACGAGCGCCTCGTCGTCGTAGTTGGTGATCACCACTCGCACCTGCGCGTCGCGCCCGGTGGTGCTCCATCCCCACGTGTGATTGGCCACCTGGCAGGTGAAGTAGGGGTCTGCGGCGGTCCACCAGACATCGTGCTGCAGGTCGCTGCAGCCGAGCGAGATCCAGCCGGAGTAGGACCCGCTCGTGCGCGAGCGCACCTGCACGTCGACGTCGACGAACTCGGGGCTGATGTTGCTGACGATGTACGTGCTCGTGTGGCTGTTCGCCGGCCCGCTGCGCTGCAGCGAGCCGGTGGGCATCTGCGGCTCCTCAACGGGAGTCGGGGTGGATGTCGCCCCCGGTGTCGGCGTCGCCGGCCCCGGGTCCGCCTCGTCGACGGGTGCGCCCGTCACCGTCGGGTCGGGAGTGGTCGTCGCTGTTGGCTTCGGCGTCGCAGCGGCCGATGGCTCGGGGATGGGCAGTGACCCGTCGGAGTTGGCGACCGTCACGGTCGCCTTGTCGCCGTTGATCCACGTGCCGTTGGCGAGGTAGCGCGGCTCGATCGTGTAGATGCCGGGCGTGCCCTGCCACTCGACGGCGCCGCTGCTGAGACGCGCAGAGAGGATTCCCGACTTCACGGAGTCGGGAGTCGTGTCGTTGAGCACCTTGACGGTCTTGCCGTCTTTGCGGATCACCACGCGGAACTGCGCGACATTGGTGTTGCTGGCGTGCATTCCAATCACGACAGGTCCCGGCTGCAGCTGAGAATCGGGTATCGGCTGATCGAGCCAGATTCCGGTCGGGGTGAAGGGGGTGGGCAACAGCACCACGACGAGAGTGGCGGCGGTCGCGGCGGCCGCTATGGCCGCGGCGATCTTGGTGATCAGGGCGAAGTTCATCGTGCTCCCTAGTAGTAGTACGCCACGGGGCGCTGATCGGGAACGTACGCGGGGCTTCCCGACCCGTCTCGGTAGCCCTTGATGAGCAGCGTCGAGTCGAAGCAGGGGGAGTCGATCGTCGCGGTGAAGTACGGCGCAGCAGCGGTCGCCACCGTCTGGCCACCGGCGGTGAGGATCTCAGGATTGATGTGGCGGTCCAGGCTCGGCGTGACCGGCACGGGGATCTCTGCGTAGTAGGTGAAGGTGAAGCCCGGGCCGGCGAACTTCGGCTTGAGCGTGCTGCTGATTGGTTTGAAAGTGAACTTAGTCAGCGCCAACGCGCTGTCGCCCGGCCAGAGGTAGGGCATGACGGCGACGATGTTCGCCGTCACCGGGCACCCGGTCATGAACGGGCCGCTCATCGCCGGGCTGGCCGAGACCGCGAGCACGGGGGAGGTGTCCCCGACGGGCACCATCACCGTGCCGGGCACGTAGTAGGCCTCCATGATGCTCGAGACCTGGTTGCCGTAGAAGCTGGTGAGCTTGGTGCGCACCGTGCTCGTGACCAGGCCGGCGAGGGCGTGGCAGCCCGACAGCTTGCCGTCGTCGGTGCGGGCGGCATTGAGCACGTTCTGGGTGTCGGCGTTGCCGAAGTTGTCGCTCGCCGCGGTGAGTCCGGCCTCGCCGCTGGAGCCGATCTCGAAGGTCTCGCAGCTGAGGCCGATCTGGCCGAGGGCGAGGTCGATACCCGCCTCGAGCGCCGCCTCCAGTTTGCCCTCGGCGATGTTCTCCAGCACCTCGCTCGTGGGGAGTTGCGGTGGAAGGCCGGTGACGGAGGTGATGACCGCCGACTGCACGCTCTTCGCTATGGCGACGCAGGCAGCCTTGGCATCCTTGCTCACCAGACCCGCCTGCAGGCAGATCGGGTTGAAGGTGGCGAGGAGCGTGTTGACCGTGTCGTAGATCGTGTTGTAGGCCTTGGCGATCTCATCCCACAGCGCCTTCAGCAGTGCGTAGTACTCGGCGATGACTGCGCCGGCACCGAGGGCCACCGCAGCACCAGCCATGGCGCCGATGAGCGCGCCCGCCGGGCCACCGGTCAGCAGGCCGATGGCCGCGCCGACGAAAATGGAGGTGAAGACGCAGAACCACGAGCAGTCGTCCTCGGCGTCGGCGGCGGCCTGCGC
>JAAFHU010000072.1 GCA_013297645.1 Actinomycetota bacterium | reverse complement strand
TCCGTCGTTGCGGGTCCAGTGGAGGATGCAGGCGTGCGGTCCGCTCGCGGCGATGGTGTCGTATCCCACGGTGTTGCCGTCGGAGCGCGCGCGCCGGTTGAAGGTTCCCTCGACGAGGCGCTCGCCCCGCTCGTGGGCGACGATCTCGGGCAGGTCGGCGATGACGTCGTCGAAGCCGCGCTTCGTCGCCGCGACGGCAAGGCGCATCTGCTCGATCTCCCAGTCGTCTTTCACGAGCCGAAGCTCGCTGAGGTCGCGGGCGAGGTCGGCGTCCACGGACTCGTCGACGAGGTCGGCGTCGGCCGCGAGCAGGCGTCGGCCGTCGACCTGGTCGGTCAGGTCGCGGTCGGCCCCGCGAACGATGAGGGTCTTCGCATCGATGGCGTCGAGCACCGCGCCGAGGTCGGCGAGGTCGGCGGTGGCCAGCCCGAGGTCGGCGGCGACGGCCTCGAGTGAGGGGCGGGGTCCGGTCCAGAACTCGCCGATCTCGGGGTTGGCATAGAACTCGTCGGAGTCGCGGCCCGCTGCCTTGCGGAAGTACAGCGTCGCCTCTCCCGAGGCCTCGAGCACGAGCACGCTGCCGGGTACGGCGTCGCTGCCCCAGCCGGTGAGGTGGGCGAAGGCCGAATGCGCGCGGAAGGGGTAGTCGGTGTCGTTCGAGCGCACGGCGGCGGCCCCGGCGGGAATGAGGATGCGGGCGCCCGGGTGCAGCCCGCTGATGCGCGCGCGGGCGGCGGCCGCGGTCGCGGCGGCGTCGCGGAGGGCGGGCAGGGCCTCCGGCCGCTCGGCCCAGTTCGCCGAGATGTAGCTCGCGAAGGTCTCGCTCACCGGAGTGGTGGAGCGGTTGCTCGTCGCGCGCGGGGCAGGGGTCTTGTCATTCGCCATGCCCCTATTCTCCCCCCGCGACCGACTTAGCGCGGTGTCAGTTGCGCGAGCACCGGTCGATGGTCGCTGCCGTACTTGTCATAGTTCTCGAGCACCCGCATGCCGGTGACGCTCCAGTTATCAGTCGCCATGACGTGGTCGATCGGTGCGCCGACGAGCGATGGCAGCGCGGTCGGCCAGGTGCCGACGGCGGCGTTGTCTGTCGCCTTGGCCGCATCCACGCAGTTGCCGAGGTCGGCCCCGTCGGCGGTTGCGAGTCCGCTGAAGTGGTCGAGGGTGCCGTTGAAGTCGCCCGCGATGATGGTGCTCGGCTCGGAGCAGGCCGACGACAGCCAGGCGATGTCCTTCTGCCACCTCTCGATCTCGCCGGGGATCGGCGCGACGAGGTGCACCGCCATGATGGTCGGTCCGCTGCCGGTCAGCGGGCGGGCGATCACCGTCGGCAGTACGAGCGAGTTCGGCTCGGCGGGATCGACGCGGTACTCGCCCAGGTCGTTGCTGATCAGCAGTGTGGTCGAGCGCGCCTTCGAGATCTCGTCGAAGGCGATCGTAAGCACCTGCATGGGACGCCCGGCGAGTTCCATTGCGTCAGCGACCTTGACGCCGGTGAGGTTGGTCGTCTCGGGGAGGGCGACGACATCCGCCCCGCTGTCGAGGGCGAGCGCGGCGATGGCCTCGGCCCCCGGCGCGTCGCCGAGGGTGTTCCAGGCGAGCACGGTGACCGACCGTGGCGCGGCGGTGGCGAAAGCGGGGCTGCCGATTCCCCGCGTCGCGATGACGGCCGTGTTGAGCAGGGCGAAAGCCATCAACAGAACAGCGGCGGATGCGGCCAGCCGCCGCACCGCGCGCGACAGCACCACCACGAATCCGAGGATGACGACCGCGGCCACCGCCACCACGACGGCGAGCCCCCGCAGCGACACCAGCTGGGCAACGGCCGGAACCCGCTGCAGGCCGAACAGCTGCGGCCATGCGATCACGAGCAGCACGAGGGAGAGGAATACCAGGAAGGCAGCGGCGAGAACCCGTCGGAGCATGAGGGCGAGCCTATCCGCATAGGCTGACAGCATGAGCACGTTGATCGACCTGCACGCGCACAGCAGCGTCTCCGACGGCACCGAGACCCCGACCCAGCTGGTTCGCGCCGCGGTGGCCGCGGGCCTCGGCACCATCGCTCTCACCGACCACGACTCGACGGCCGGCTGGCAGGAGGCCCGCGCGGCTGCCGCAGGTACCGGGCTCACGGTCATCCCCGGCATGGAGCTGAGCACGAACTGGGGCCCGGCGAGCGTGCACATGCTCGCCTACCTCTTCGACCCGCTCAACGAGCGCCTCATCAGCGAGACCGCGCGCATCCGCGACGGCCGCCTGCACCGCGCCGAGAGCATCGTCAACCGCATCGCCGCGGACTACGACCTCACCTGGGACGACGTTCTCGCCCAGTCGATCGACGGCGGCACCATCGGCCGACCGCACATCGCGGATGCCCTGGTCGCCCGCGGCCACGTCGCCAACCGCAGCGCCGCCTTCGAGAGCATCCTGCACTGGCGCAGCGGCTACTACGAGAACTACTACGCCCCGTCACCGCTGCGCGGGGTCGAGATGGTGGTGGCAGCCGGGGGAGTGCCCGTGCTCGCCCACCCCGCGACCCACGGACGCGAGCGCATGATCGACGAGGACAGCCTGCGCACCCTCGCCGACGCCGGACTCTTCGGCCTCGAGGTGCACCACCGCGACAACACGCCCGACGGCAAGGAGCGCCTGCTCGAACTCGCGACGAAGCTGGGGCTCGAGATCACCGGATCGAGCGACTACCACGGTGAGGGCAAACCGAACCGGCTGGCCGAGAACACGACGTCGGCGGAGGTGCTCGAGAAGCTCATCGCCCGGGGCACGGGATCGGCGCCCTTCGTCGGCTAGCGGCGGGTCCAGTACGAGCCGAGCGGGGCATCCGGGCTCTGCAGGAAGAGGCTGGTCTCGTCGCAGAGGGCGGTGATGCCCGAGGCATTGGTGAGGGTGAACCCCCCGAGGTCCACGCCCTCGGGCGCCGTGCTCGTGACGGAGTTGTCGATCAGGGCCCAGTCGCTGATCGTCAGGCTGCCGTCGTCCGCGGTGCCCCAGCTGCCCGTCGAGATGCTCTCGGTGACCGAGGAGACCGGGCCGGTGAACCCCGAGACCACGATCGTGCCGCCCGCGGTGATGGCGGTCGCGAGTTCCATGCCGCCGTCCTCGCTGAAGTTCAGCACCTGCGTGCCGGTCATCGTGAAGTCGGTGATCGGCACCCCGAGCTCGACGAGCAGGGTCGCCGACTGCTCGGCGTAGTTCGCGACGTCGAGGTCCCACTGGCCGGTGAGACACGACGCCCCGCTCTCGGAGCCGCTGGAGTCGTCCGGGCGCTCGGCCGTGGTCGGAGTGGTCGGTGTGCATCCGGCGAGCAGCAGGATGCCCAGGGCGAGGGTGGCGGTTGCGGGTTTCATAGCACTACGACGCACGCGACCCCTCCAGAGGTTGACGACTCTCGGTGCCTAGTTCGCGGGAGCCGACGGCGTGCCGTCGGAACCGGAACCGCCGCGGCGGGTGCGGGTGCGACGGCGACGGCTGGGGGCCGATCCGTCGTGGGTTCCGCCGCCCTCGGCGCTGTCGCGCACGGTGTCGGTCGAGGCTGGGGGCGCGGTGCGCTGGCGCGGCGGGCGACCGCCATCACGACCTCCGTCGCCGCGGCCGGCCGAGCCGGAGCGCGGCGGGCGGCCACCGGTGGATGCCGGGGCTGCGTCGCGCACCTTGGGGACCGATCCGGGGATGCGCCCCTTGGTTCCCTCGGGGATGTCGAGGTCGGTGTAGAGGTGCGGCGACGAGGAGTAGGTCTCCGTCGGCTCCGGGATGCCCATCTCGAGGGCGCGGTTGATGAGCGACCACTTGTGCATGTCGTCCCAGTCGACGAAGGTCACGGCGATGCCGGTCTTGCCGGCGCGGCCGGTGCGGCCGGCGCGGTGCAGGTAGGTGTCGTGGTCGTCGGGGATGGTGTGGTTGATCACGTGGGTGACGTCGTTGACGTCGATGCCGCGGGCGGCGACATCCGTGGCGATGAGGATGTCCTTCTTGCCCGCCTTGAACGCGGCCATGGCGCGCTCGCGCTGCTCCTGGTTGAGGTCGCCGTGCACGGCGGCGGCGTTGAAACCGCGGTCGTTGAGCTCTTCGACGAGCTTGGCGGCAGCGCGCTTGGTGCGGGTGAAGACGACCGTCTTGCCGCGGCCCTCGGACTGCAGGATGCGCGCGATGACCTCGTCTTTGTCGAGCGAGTGCGCGCGGTAGACCACGTGCTTGATGTTCGCCTGCGTCAGGCCCTCGTTGGGGTCCGTGGCGCGGATGTGGATCGGCTTGTTCATGAAGCGGCGCGCGAGGGCGACGATCGGCCCCGGCATTGTGGCGGAGAACAGCATGGTGTGGCGGCTCGGCGGAGTTTGAGCAAAGAGCTTCTCGATATCAGAGAGGAATCCCAGGTCGAGCATCTTGTCGGCCTCGTCGAGCACCATCACCTTGACGTTCTTGAGCGAGAGCAGCCGCTGCGACGCGAGGTCGAGCAGGCGGCCGGGGGTGCCGACGACGACCTGCGCGCCGGCCTTGAGCTCTTCGACCTGGCCCTCGTAGGCCTTGCCGCCGTAGATCGCGGCGACCTTGGTGGCGCGGTTGCTCGCGGCGAGCACGAGGTCTTCTGCCACCTGCACGCACAGCTCACGGGTGGGCACGACGACGAGCGCCTGCACGCCGGGCTCCGGGTCAGTGCCGAGCGACTGCAGCAGCGGCAGGCCGAAGCCGAGCGTCTTGCCGGTTCCGGTCTTGGCCTGGCCGATGATGTCCTGGCCGGCGAGTCCCATCGGGATCGTCTGCTCCTGAATGGGGAACGGCTCGAGGATGCCCTTGGTGGCGAGCGCGTCGACCATGTCCTGATCGATATTGAGTTCTGCGAAATTCACGTGTGTAAAGCCCTGTCAGCTAGCAAGAGAGCGCCCGCTTTTGACCTGGGGCGCGCAGCCTCCGCCAGAAATGGGAGGCACATCCAGCAGTTTAGCCGTATGTAACTCCCGTAAGCCGTGCGGTGGACAGGCCGGTCGCGGTTAGGCTTGCGCCGTGGTGAATTGGTTCTGGCGCTCGCGCACGAAGCGGGTCGACGCTCCCCGGCTCCGTCCCCGCTCCGAGGATGCCGCATCCGCCACCCGAATGGACCTCGCCGAGCTCGCGCCGCCGCGCGACCGCTTCCTCGGGCAGGCCGCCTATATTCAGCTGTCGCTCTTCGAAGACCTCAGCCGCCTCGTGG
This sequence comes from Actinomycetota bacterium, assembly GCA_013297645.1. Classification (GTDB taxonomy): domain Bacteria; phylum Actinomycetota; class Actinomycetes; order Actinomycetales; family Microbacteriaceae; genus Conyzicola. The sequence goes on along the minus strand of JAAFHU010000072.1, from coordinate 6,383 downwards.
CCGTCGCGCCCACCGTTGAGGCGAAGGATGCCCTCACCCGTGCCAGCGCGATCTCGCTCGACCGCTACCAGGGTCTGACCGCAGAGATCCGTCGCACCGGGGGAGAACCCGGCGAGCTGATGGCGCCATACACCGCAGGCGTGGACTACTTCCAGCGGGTGACGCAGGGGGCCGACTTCTACGAATCGGTCATGACCTGCCACATCACGGCGGGCATCCTCGACGATTTCTTCTCCCGGCTCGCTCTCGGCCTCCCGGCGGCGGACGCGGCCCGCATCAGCCCGCTCTACGCGCCGTCGCACGAGCCGCTGCTCGCCGACCAGCTGCGCGCCGGCATCGCCGAGAACCCCGTGCTGGCCGCGCGGCTCGCCCTCTGGGGCCGACGCCTCGTTGGCGACGCGATGCTCGTGGCCCGGTCTGCGCTCGCGACACCGCCGGCGTCGGAGAAGGACGAGGCGAAGATCGAGCCCGTGTTCACCGAGCTCATCGCCGCGCACACGCGCCGCATGGACGCGCTCGGGCTGACCGCCTGAGCGCTCGCAGCTGCGTGGTTAGGCGCGGCCGCCGCTGAGCTTGGCCAGCATCGCGCGGTCGGCGACCCGGCGGCGCTTCGGCAGCGCGGCAGCGATGATGATCGCGACGAGGCCACCGGCGACCAGGCTGATGAGCCAGATCCAGCCGCCGTCAAAGGTGAAGCCGAGCCAGAGCAGGCTGCCCCACACAGCGGCCGCAACGGCAGCGCTGATCGCGCCGAGCTGCAGCAGGCCGCGGGTCTCGCGACCGGGGATGACGAAGTGGGCGAGGAATCCGATACCCGCAGCGATGAGGATGACGAACAGCAGCTCCATGGCTAGGCCACGAACCCGACGCGACGGCTCGACTCGCTGCCAAGCTCGATGTACGAGAAGCTGCCGGACGGCACGATGAAGACCTTGCCCTTGTTGTCGGCCAGCTTGATGTAGCGGCTGCCCTCTTCGAGGCCGGCGGCGACGATCGCCTCGACCTCGGAGGCGGTCTGCGCCGACTCGAAGGTGATCTCACGGGGGCTGTTGGTGATGCCGATACGAATGTCCACGAGGGAAAGATTACGACAAAGGCCGGTCGCGGTCGCACCAGTTCTCTCTGCGCATAATCGCGCTGAGCGCGCGGGCCTCACTGTCCGACCTACCCAGTACCGTTGGCCCATGGCCATCCGGGGTTTTGAGAGCGCGCACGCGGCTGCCCCGGTGATCCCTGTTCTCGATGAGTCCCAGGCCCGCGTGGTGGCACTGGGCGACGCGGATTCCGCGGCCGTCCTCGGCGCGCCGGGCAGCGGCAAGACGCTGACGGCCGTCGAGCTCGTCGCCGACCGGGTGCTGGGCCGCGGGTGGAGCCCCGACGAGGTGGTCGTGCTCACTCCGAGCCGCACGGCCGCGTCCGCGCTGCGCGACCGGCTCGCCCTGCGCCTGGGCGTTCCGACGAACGGCCCCCTGGCCCGCACGGTCAATTCCCTCGCGTTCGAGATCGTTACCGAGGCCGCGCGGCACGCAGGGGTTCCTCTGCCCCGACTCGCGACGGGCGGCGACCAGGACAGCGACATCAACCAGCTCCTGCAGGGCCACCTCATCGACGGGGGCGGGCCGCAATGGCCCCCGATGCTGACCCCCGAGGTGCGGCGGCTGCGCGCCTTCCGCACCGAGCTGCGCGAGCTCATGGCCCGCGCCACCGAGTACGGGGTGCCGCCCGAGCGGCTGCGCGCGCTGGGCCGGGCGCATGACCACCCGGAATGGGTGGCGGCCGCCGACTTCATCGACGAATACCTCAGCGTCATCGCTACCGCGCGGCAGTTCCAGGTCGACTCGGCCGAGCTCGTGCAGTTCGCGGTTGCCGCGCTGGCCAACGTCGCCGGCGACCGGGTCGAGCGCCTGCGGCTCGTCGTCGTCGACGACCTGCAGGAGGCGACGGAGTCCGTTCTCGCCCTGTTGCGCGCACTCGCTGCCCGCGGCATCGCGATCGTCGCGCTCGGCGACCCGGACGTCGCCGCGAACGCCTTCCGCGGCGGCGAGCCCGACGCCCTCGGCCGACTCTCGAGCGTGCTCGGGCTGCCCTCCCTTCAGACGATCGTGCTCAGCACGGTGCACCGGCAGAGCCCGGCACTGCGCGACCTCACCACGCGGGTGACCGAGCGCATCGGCACCGCGGCCGCCGGGTCTCAGCGCTCCGCGATCGCGGTCGGGCGGCCGGTGGAGGGCGTGCCGGCGGTCGTGACCGTCGAGGCATCCAGCGCTGGCCGCGTCTGGGCCGCGACCGCCCGACTGCTGCGGGAGCACCACCTCGTGCGCGGGGTGCCGTGGTCGCGCATGGCCGTCGTGCTGCGCTCGGGTGCCGCCGTCTCGCCCGCGGCCCGCTCGCTCGCGCTCGCCGAGGTGCCGACCCGTACCTCCGTCGGCGGCCGGCCGCTGCGCGAGGATCACGCGGCGCGATCCCTTCTCACGGTCGTCGACATCGGCACCGGGCGCTCGCCGCTCACCGCCGAGGGCGCCAACGAGATGCTGCTCGGACCGGTCGGCGGACTCGACCGCCTTGGTCTGCGGCGCCTGCGGCTCGCCCTGCGCGCCGAAGAGCTGGCCGGCGGCGGAACGCGCTCGGGCGACGAGCTGCTCGTCGAGGCGCTGGCCGCGCCCGGGCGCTTCGTCACCATCGACCACCGCGTCGCCCGGCAGGCCGAGCGCGTTGCCACTCTGCTCGCAGCGCTGCGCGAGCGCGCCGCCGCGGGCGACACCATCGAAGAACTGCTCTGGCTCGCCTGGGAGGGGGCGGGGGTCGAGAAGCCGTGGTTCGACCAGGCGCTGTCGAGCGGCATCGTCGCCGACGAGGCGAACCGGCACCTCGACGGGGTGGTCGCTCTGTTCACGGCCGCCAAGCGCTTCGCCGAGCGCGAGCCCGGCGCGGCCGCCGCCGTCTTTCTCGCGAACGTGCTCGATGCCGAGGTGCCAGAAGACACCCTGTCCCCCCAGCCGACGACCGACACCGTCTTCGTCACGACGCCTCCGGGGGTGGTGGGCCTCGAGTATGACGTAGTCGTCATTGCCGGCGTGCAAGACGGTGCCTGGCCGAACCTGCGGCTGCGCGGATCGCTTCTCAACCCCGAAGAGCTGGTGCGAGTCGTCACCGGCATCGACTCGTCGACCGTGAACGAGCGAGCGCTGGTGCTCGGCGACGAGCTGCGCATGTTCGCGCTCGCCGCATCCCGGGCTAGCACGCAGGTGGTCGTCGCCGCGGTCGTCAACGACGATGAGGCGCACAGCGTGTTCTTCAACCTGCTGCCGCCGTGGGCTTCGGCAGCCGATGTGTCGGGCCAGGCTCCGCTCTCGCTGCGTGGCATCACCGGGCGGCTGCGGCGTGAGCTCGTCGCCCCGGGCAAGGCTCCGCGCGAGAGGGCGGCAGCAGCATCCGCCCTCGCCCGGCTGGCCGCGCAGAAGGTGCCAGGCGCCGATCCCGCGCAGTGGCACGGACTTATCGAGCCGTCGACGAGCGAGCCGCTGTTCGCCGGGGCCGACCATGTGCCGGTCTCACCCTCGTCGCTGGCCACCTTCGAGGACAGCCCGGTCGACTGGTTCATCGAGTCGATCTCGGGCTCCGAGCCCTCGACTGCCATGGCCGTCGGAACGATCGTGCACTGGGCGATGGAGCATGCCACTGACCCGAGCGTCGACACGGTGTGGGCGATGATCGAGCAGCGCTGGCCGGAGCTCTTCTTTGAGGCGCCGTGGATGGGCGAGTACCAGAAGCGGGCCACGCGCATCCTCGCGGCGGGGGTCGCGGAGTACCTCGCCGACTTCGAGCGCGACGGCAAAGTGCTCGTCGCCCCCGAGATGCGCTTCACGCTCGAGATCGAGCGCGCACTGGTCAGCGGCTCCATCGACCGGGTGGAGCGCGCGGCCGACGGCTCGGTGGTCATCGTCGATTTGAAGACGGGATCGCCGCTGACCCGGCAGGACGACATCGACGCCCACCCGCAGCTGGGCTCCTACCAGCTCGCCTACGCCGAGGGGGTGCTGCAGCCGCACCTCGAGCCCCACGGCGACCACTCGGGCGGAGGCGCGAAGCTGCTCTTCGTCAAGAATGGCGTGCGGGGCAAGGCCTACCGCGAGGCCGTGCAGGCACCGCTCACCGAGGAGCAGCTCGAAGGCTTCCGCACGCGCATCCGCCAGGCGGCGACCCTCATGGCCGCTGCCGAGTTCAGCGGGGTGCTCGAGATCGACACGCGCGGCTTCAGCGCGGGCTCGCGCCTGCTTCACCGCGTGCCGGCGGTGTCGAGTGATTAGCGCTATCGCGATCGCCGACGCGCTCGGTCGACCCCATCCCACGCCCCAGCAGATCGCCGTCATCGAGGCACCCCTGTCGCCCGCGCTCGTCGTCGCCGGTGCCGGCAGCGGCAAGACCGAGACCATGGCCAACCGTGTGCTGTGGTTGCTCGCCAACGGGCACGTCGCAGCGAGCGAGGTGCTCGGCCTCACCTTCACGCGCAAGGCGGCGGGCGAGCTCGCGGCGCGCATCCGCGAGCGCATCGCCCAGTTGGCCGAGGCGGGCTTGATTCCCGAGTACGACGAGTTCGACCCGCCGGTGGTCGCCACCTACAACTCCTTCGCCAACACGATCTTCCGCGACTACGCCGCCCTGCTCGGGCGCGAGAGCGACAGCGCCGTGCTCGGCGAGGCGAGCGCCTGGCAGCTCGCCCGCAGCGTTGTCATCGCGGCCGATGACGAGCGGCTTCCCGACCTCGGCAAGAACGTCGACATCGTCACCAAGGCGGTGCTGAGCCTCAGCCACGCGATGAGTGAGAACGTCGCGTCACCCGCCGAGGTGATCCGCTTCGCCGGGCAGTTCGCCGCCCTCGCCGAGCTGCCGACCGACCGCTACGAGCGCGGCGAGGCCGTCACCCTCGCCGAGACGGTCGGGTCGTTGCCGGTGCTCGTGCGGCTCGCCGAGCGCTTCGCCGCGCTCAAGGCCGCGCGCGGCTTCGTCGAATACGCCGACCAGGTGGCGCTCGCGCTCGAGATCGTGCGTACGGTGCCCTCGGTCACCACCGACTTTCGTGAGCGCTTCACAGTCGTGCTGCTCGACGAGTACCAGGACACGAGCGTGGTTCAGACCTGGTTGCTCTCGGAACTCTTCGGCGGCCAGCCGGTCATGGCTGTCGGCGACCCCAACCAGTCGATCTACGGCTGGCGCGGCGCGAGCGCCGCCAACCTCGAGCAGTTCGGCCGGCAGTTCGGCTCCACGCAGCAGTTCTCGCTGAGCACGAGCTGGCGCAATGGCCACCGCATCCTCGATGTCGCCAACGCGATCGTCGCCGGCGCCAACGCAAAAGTCATGACGCTCGAGCCCGGCCCGGTCGCGAGCGACCTGCCGGTCGACGTCATCGTCGAGGAGATGGTGACGGAGGAGGCCGCGGCCACGGCGCTCTGGCTCAAGAAGCGACTCGTGCCCAATGAGAAGGGCGAGCTGCCGAGCGCGGCCATGCTGTTCCGCACCCGCAGCACGCAGCGCTTCTTCATCCACGCGCTGCGCGAGCACGGCGTGCCCTTCCACGTGCTCGGCATCGGCGGGCTCATGGCCGAGCCCGAGATCGCCGATCTGGTCAGCGCGCTGTCGGTGGTGAACGATCCGGCCGCGGGATCCCATCTGGTTCGCCTCCTCGCCGGCAGCCGCTGGCGCATCGGTGTCGCCGACTTGCACGCCCTCGGCCGGGTGGCCTCGTGGCTCGCGAAGCGCGACTACCGCCAGCAGGAGCTGCCCGAGGAGGTGCGCGACGCGCTAAGGGCCTCCGTCGCTGGCGGGGAGGGCGGATCGATCGTCGACGCCCTCGACTTTGTGGCGACCGCGAAACCGGGACACGTCGCCCTTGAGAATTTCAGTGAGGTCGGGCTGCAGCGCCTCCGCGACGCCGGCCAGGTCTTCGCTCGGCTGCGCGCCCGCAGCGGCCTCGACCTGCTCGACTTCGTCACGTTTGTCGAGCAGGAGCTTCTGCTCGACATCGAGGTCGCGGCGAACGAGGCCCGCCCGCTCGGCGGCGCCACGATGGAGGCCTTCTTCGACGCCCTCAACGGTTACCTCGCGCTCGACGACGCAACCACCCTCAGCGGGTTCCTCAGCTGGCTGCGCGAGGCCGAGACCCGCGACGGGCTCGCCCCGCGCCCCGAGGATGCCGAGCCCGGCACGGTGCAGCTGCTCACCATCCACGGCTCGAAGGGCCTGGAGTGGGACCTCGTCGCCGTGCCCCGCTTCACCGAGGGCGAGCTGCCGGGAACGCCCAACGAGGGCTACACCGGGTGGCTGTCCTTCGGCAGCCTGCCCTACGAGTTCCGCGGCGACAGCGCAGAGCTGCCCGTTCTCGAGTG
>JAAFHU010000071.1 GCA_013297645.1 Actinomycetota bacterium | reverse complement strand
TCCGGAAAAAACCGCGTAATCCGGGTCAAAGTGACAGCGGGTGCCGAGATGCAGACGAAAAGAGATCGAATGAGCCACCGAAGCCCCTTGTCGATTCGTGCGAGATCCCTAGTTGCTGTGGCATACCTACTACTGCTCGTTGTCTTGCTCGCTTACTTCGAGGGGGATCTGAGCTTCCTTGTGAACTCGGGAGCTCGGAATCTCCTGTTCGTAGCTACGGCAGTCACACTTGTGCTTGGCAACTACATACTTGAGCCGTTCTACTCCAAGCCCGCTGACGTCTTCGTCAATGCGGTTGGCCTATTCCTAACCGTCGCTGCGTTTTCCCCCACGACGCCCAGCATCGGTCGGTTGGTATTACTGGTCTTTCTCACGGTTCTAGCGCTTTCGGCATTCTTGCTGATCGCCACTTCATATCGATGGATTGGGCGCTCGCGCGAAACTGTATTCACCGTCGTGACGAGAGTCGGGAGATCGAAGGTGGTGTACGCGGCGGCCTACGCACTCGCCGTGATCAGCTACTTTGATGCTTCCAAGCCCGAGTTCTGGGCGCTGCTGGCATATCTTCTGGCCGTGCTGATAGTGAGACCGCTCGAGGCGCTCGCGCTTTCGATAGGCAAGATCCTCAACTCCAAAGATCGTCCGGCTCCAATCGGTCGCGTGATTCGTCGCATCGGCGACTCATCGCTGCAATTCGCGGTGGCGCCCGGAGCAGACGCAACTGCGCTATCCGGCCGGCTTGTTGAAATTGCTGTTCGCGGCGGTCGCCGCTACCTCGCCGGCGTGGTCTCCACCCAGCACACTGTCAACGGGATACTCAAGACCGCTCGACTCATTAAGCACGGTGGTGCATATCAGGCTCGACGGGCTGACGTTGGCGATGTCGTATCGATTGGAGAGACTCCTTCGGGAATGAGTTCAGTCTTTGCACTTGACGAGCTGGTTCCGACGTCCTCAACCGAAGATGCCGGGCTGAGTCTGGCTACCCGCATAGACGGATTGAAGCGAATAGTGGGAGTGGTCGCCTCAGGGTCGAATTCTGAGTTGGTCTTTGTCGATCTGTTCGAGGGCTTGCAACAATCCCGCTCATGGGCAGAAGGAGCAGTTCTAGAATGCGAGGTTCAGGGCCAACGCTGCTTGTTGCAGATTGTCTCCGTCGAGGCACTCGAGTCCAGAGAGGTCGAGAACTCACGTGACACGTTCTGGAGGGCGGCTTGCACAAAGTTAGGCGCGCTGGAAGAGGGTTCTGGCCGGTTTAGCCCTGTCGCCTGGGTTCCCGTCGTAGGCGAAGTTGTGCGGTTCGCGACTTCTGCAGCACCGGCCGCAGTTCCGGCGTTGGAGGTTCCTTTGGTCGTGGGTACGGTTCCGGGTCTAGGCGAAGAGGTGACCATTCGAGAAGCGCATCGCCTCATCACTCACAACGCCGCTGTGCTTGGTGCGCTAGGCACCGGAAAGACGACGCTTGCCGTGCGGGTTCTCGCAGATCTCGTCGCGACAACTGATGTTCGTGTTGTCTCGATAGACGTGACCAGGGAGCATCCAGGCCTCTTCAGCTCCCGCCTATCGGCTGGGCTCGTCTGCGAACTCGACCCACTAATCGGGGTGGGCCTCGCTGCGCGTGCCGATTTTGTTCAGACGCACAATCGGGGATCCAGAGACCCAGTTCAGGACACCGAGGGAAGCGGAAACCTAGACCTGTTTAGATCGAACGTGCGCGCCGCAATCTGCGAGTTCTTGTTTGACGGTGTCGCGCCGGCGAACTCCGTTTCGCCGACAATCACAGGAACGCGCAGAGTCTTGGTTGTCAACCCGGAGAACTTCCACGTCACGCGAGGCGAGAAAATGGGTTTCCAAGTGAACTGCGTGGCTCTGTCGATTGCTGAAAAGTGCAGAATCATCGCCGAAGAGTTGCTTTCAGTATCGATGAAACTTGGACTCGCTACTGATGGAGAAGCCCGGATCTCATTGGTTCTCGAAGAGGCGCATTCCCTCATCCCGGAGTACAACTTCATCGCGCAAGACGGCGACAAGTCGGCTACGAATGGAACGGCTCGTGTAGTGCTTCAGGGCCGGAAATACGGTCTGGGAGCGATGGTGATCGCTCAACGGACGGCGAATGTCACGAAGAGCATCCTTAGTCAATGCTCAACCATTTTCGCTCTCCGAATCTTCGACGACACAGGACGAGATTTTCTTTCCAACTTCATTGGAGAGCGTCAGGCGGCGACTCTTTCCCAACTGGCCAACCATCACGCAGTGGTCGTGGGTGAAGGAATCGGCTCAGAACAAGCGCTTGTAGTAAAGCTGCCGGCCCCTCGCTGACGTGTCGCCGTGCGGGTGCTAAACTCACAAGGTTGCCGTCTAACGGCCGCGGATAAATAGAGCTCACGCATCAGGCGCCGGGCACCGCGCAACGAAGAGGAAGGGGCCGTCTATGCCACTCGCACCAGACGCCAAGAAAGCGATCATCGACGAGTACGCAACCCACCCGGGTGATACCGGTAGCCCCGAGGTACAGGTCGCCATGCTGACCGCACGTATCAAGGACCTCACCGAGCACCTCAAAGAGCACAAGCACGACCACCACTCACGTCGTGGCCTGCTTCTGCTGGTTGGCCAGCGTCGTCGTCTTCTCGGCTACCTGTCTGACGTCGACATCAACCGCTACCGCGCGTTGATCGAGCGCCTCGGACTGCGTCGATAACGACAAGCTCTCGCTGACAACGCGAAGTCTTGTGTCTATGCAGGCACGATGGGCCGTCACCTTCGGGTGGCGGCCCATTTGCGTTCGACTAGGTCAATCCCTGGGGCAGCTCCAACTGCGCGATGTGCACCGCAAGCTCTTCGACGAGCGCGCGGTACTGGGCCTCGCTGATCACGTCCACCGTGCTGACGACGGTGCGCACAACGAAGTTGGCGTACTGGAGGTCGAAGGCGTAGTAGCGGCCGAGGGCATTGGCTTCCCGCCAGCCCACGGCTGCCACGCTGTCGGGCACCGGAAGGGCCGGAGCGGGGCTGATGGTTGCCCGCCAGTCCTCAACAGCCGGGTCGAAGGCGTAGTAGGTGCAGTCGGCGATCAGGCCGTTAAGCGCAGACATGTGCTCGACGGCCTGGGCCGAGGTCGGGAAGATGCGCACGGACTGAGTGAAGTAGCTGAACTCGTCGTCGCTGGTGCTCGTGCCGGTGAACTCCACGAAGTCACCCTCGGCGGGGGCGGTGTCCAGCTCGGCTGCCAGGGGGAACGGCGGCAGCGTGAAGAAGCACGAGTCTGTCTCGCTGCCCAGGCGCTGCCACTCGGACTTGAGGTACGGGTACTCCCACGCCGCGTTTGAGGGGTCGTAGTCACCCCACTCCTCGGTGACTTTGGTGAGGCCGAGCTCGTCTAGCCGAGATTGCGGAACGATGGTTGCGGCGACGACATCATCGGTGAAGCACTGGTTTTCGCAATCGAGAGGAGCGACGGCGAGGGGCGATTGCGGCGTTCCCGTCTCGAGCGGGTTGGGCCCAATGAGTTCGTTGCCGGTGTCGATCACGGCGGGCAATGCGCTCACGACCGAGATGACGCCCGCGGTGATGCCGCCCAGAATGAGGCACCCCACCCCGATAGCGGTAAGCAGCACCCAGCGGGGCGTTTTCTTCGCCTCTCCGTAGTTGTAGACCACCGGCGATGACTCCGGCGGCGGTGGCACATAGCGTCGCGCGGGCGGAGTCGGCTCTGGGGTCGCGGAACCGGGATCTTCGGGCAGCGTCTTCTCCACTCTTGTCGGCGCTCACAGGCTATCGGCGGCGAGCACAGACGGGAACTCGCCCGTTCTAGGGGTTACCGTAATCCCATGCGCAATCTGCTGGCGGGTGCGGTCGTTGCGCTCTCGCTTGCCGGGTGCCCGGTGCAGTCGCAGTATCCCGCCCCGCTGTCGGAGGCGGAGTTCGCGGACTTCGCCGGCACGATGCAAGACATGGCCTGGTTCGAGGTGGGCGGGGAGGCGAGGCCCCTTGTCCAGCCGACGCCAGTCGCCATCGACGAGTTGGAGCACGCGCGCAACGCGTGCATGGCAGCGAACCAGATCAGCAACGACGAGTGCGCGGTCTCGTTCATCGCCAGCCCCGGGGACATCGGTTACCTCAGCAGCTCCGAATTGAACTACGTGTACGACTACTTCGCCACCGAGCTCGTGCCATGCCTGGCGACCCAGGGATTGAACGTCGGCTTCGCTCCGCCCCGCGCCGACTTCTCCCATGCCGGCTGGATGACCTGGGACCCGTACTCCGAGCTGGGGGCGGAGCTGCCGCCGAGCCGAAGCGAGGCGGTGTTCGCGGCGTGCCCGCCGTATCCGCCCATGCCCTTCAGCAAGGCGTACGGGTGATCCGGCTCGCTGCGATCGCGGCCTGCGCCCTGCTTCTCGTGGGCTGCGCAGCCACGCCCGTGGTCGAGCCGCTGACCGGCCTCAGCGATGCAGAGGAGCAGCTCTATGCGCAGTCCTTCGCCCTGCGCTGGTCGGGCATCCAGGTGCCCGACGCCCCCGACGTCGAGGTGGTCGCCTACGTGCCTTCGGCCGGATGGGGCACCGCGGTCTCGGGATGCATGAACGCGGCGGGCTACGCGGACTACGCAGCGACGGGCTCGGGGATGTCGTACCCGTCACGGCAGGACGACGCCGAGACCCTGGCGCTCTACACCTGCATCGGCCGCTATCCCGTGCAGGCCGACTTCAGCGCCTACGCGAACAGGGCGCAGCTCGAGTACCTCTACGACTACTTTCGCGACTCGCTCATTCCCTGCCTCGCGGCGGAGGGCTATATCGTGCCCGGCACGGCGCCCACCCGCGAGCAGTTCAGCGAGTTCACCGTGCAGCCGCGGTGGAACCCCTACAACGCGCTGCTCAGCGAGCCGGGGGAGTCGGTGCGCGAGCGCTGCCCTGCGTCGCCCTTCGCGGCCGGCCTGACGGTCCGCTACTAGTGCGCGCGCTCGTTGCGGCGGTCATGCTGCTGGTGCTGACCGGGTGCACCGCCCCGCAGCCACCGGCACCGGTGGGCGGCGACTACGCCGTCATCCTCGCGGAACGCGCCGACACGGTGTGGCAGATGACGGGACTCAGCGATGAGCTTCGCCCGACCATCGAGATCGGCCAGGCCCGCGACCAGTTCACCGCGGCGAGCCTGTTCTCGTCGTGCATGGCCAGTCGCGGATGGCCGGACTACTTCTCGCGCTCCACCGGGTATGGCTACCGGGCGATACAACTCGCGACGACAGATGAGGAGCGCCTCGGCTGGTACGGGTGCTTCGTGGCCTACCCCGTCGACTCCGAGTACACGATGCAGAGTGTCGCGCAGTTCGACCTCGTGTACGACTACTTTCAGGACACCCTGATCCCGTGCCTCGATGAGCAGGGGTACGCGATCAGCGACGCGCCCACCCGCCTGGAGTTTCGCACCGTGTGGGACGGTTTCACCGATCCGCTCTTTCCCTTCGTCTGGAACCCGTACTACGACATCGTCGGGGCGCCTGCCGACCTGACAGCGTTGCAGCAGCTGTGCCCGCCTGTTCCTCCCCGCCAGAGCTTCTATGCGTTTCGCCAGTAGCCTCGGGCTGCTCGCGGTGGTGCTCGCCGGATGCTCACCGGTCTCTGCGCTGCCGCCGGAGCCGAGCGGCGCCGAGCTCGAAGCACTCATCGCCCTCGAGCTGGACTTTCAATGGCAGTTCGTCGGACTGACGCCCGACACTGCGCGGCCGGCGGTCGACCGCATCCGCATCGTCTCGATGGAGGAGGCCGAGGCGGTGCACAAGCAGTGCCTGCTCGACGCTGGCTACGAGAACGTGCGCGTGAACACCACCTTCGGCGCTGACAGGGATGAGCGGCTGGCGATCTACACCTGCTCGGCGCAGTACCCCACACCGCCATCGACATTTGGCCTGTTCAGCGAGCAGCAGCTCGATTTTCTCTACGACTACTTCACGCGCGTAACGGTGCCCTGTCTGGAGGCGAACGGTGTGCCGGTGCCAGAGATCCCCTCGCGCGAGGCCTTCGGCACACCGTCGACGCAGGTGAAGCAGGTGTGGATTCCGTATTATTCGGTCGACCGCGACCGCGACGTCTCGTTTCTGATGGCGGATCGGTGCCGCTACATTCCCGAGGGGTTCCCCGCCTTCTAGGGAATACCCGACGGCCCTCCGGAGTTTGCTAAAGTACATGCAAACGCATCGACCTACAGAAGGACACCGGGAGAACCCCATGCAGTTCGGCATCTTCACCGTCAGCGACATCACCACCGATCCGACGGACAACAGCACCCCCACCGAGGGTGAGCGCATCAAGGCGATCGTCACCATCGCCAAGAAGGCCGAGGAGGTCGGACTCGACGTCTTTGCGCTCGGCGAGCACCACAACCCGCCCTTCGTCTCCTCGAGCCCCACGACGACCCTCGCCTACATCGCGGCGCAGACCGAGAAGCTGATCATGTCGACCAGCATCGCCCACATCACCACGAACGACCCGGTGAAGCTCGCCGAGGACTACGCGATGCTGCAGCATCTGGCCGACGGTCGAGTAGACCTCATGCTCGGCCGCGGAAACCAGGGCAACGTCTACCCCTGGTTCGGCAAGGACGTGCGTGACGGCATCGAGCTCGCCATCGAGAACTACGCCCTGCTGCACCGCCTCTGGACCGAGGACTTCGTCGACTGGAAGGGCAAGTTCCGCACCCCCCTGCAGGGCTTCCAGTCGACCCCGCGCCCGCTGGACGGCGTCGCGCCCTTCGTCTGGCACGGGTCGATCCGCAGCCCCGAGATCGCCGAGCAGGCCGCGTACTACGGCGACGGCTTCTTCGCGAACAACATCTTCTGGCCGAAGGAGCACTACATGCGCCTCATCGGCTACTACCGCCAGCGTTTCGAGCACTACGGCCACGGCACGGCAGAGCAGGCGATCGTCGGACTCGGCGGCCAGGCCTTCATGCGCAAGAACTCGCAGGATGCGGTGGCCGAGTTCCGCCCGTACTTCGACAATGCCCCGGTCTACGGCCACGGCCCCACCATGGAGGACTTCACCGAGCAGACCCCGCTCGCCGTCGGCAGCCCGCAGGAGGTCATCGACAAGTACGCGGCCATGCGCGAGTACTTCGGCGACTACCAGCGCCAGCTGTTCCTCATGGACCATGCGGGCCTGCCGCTGAAGACCGTTCTCGAGCAGCTCGACATCCTCGGCGAGGAGGTCGTGCCAGTGCTGCGCAAGGAGTTCGCGACGAACCGTCCGGAGTCCGTGCCTGACGCACCGACCCACGCCTCCCGAGTCGCCGCGCGCGACGCGGCCGAGCTCGCGGTGGTGAAGTGATGCGCACCATCGCTGTCATCTCTGCGGGTCTCAGCCAGCCGTCGTCCACCCGCCTGCTCGCCGAGAAGCTCGCCGCGGCGACACAGGCGGGTGTCGACGCGCGGGTCGAGTTCGTCGAGCTGCGCGAGGTCGCTAGCGACATCATGAACAACCTGCTGACCGGTTTCGCGAGCCCCAAGCTCGAGAAGGTCATCGAGACGGTGACCACCGCGGATGCGGTCATCGCCGTCACGCCGATCTACGCGACCAGCTACAGCGGCCTGTTCAAGTCGTTCATCGACATTCTCGACCCGGACTCGCTCGCGGGCATGCCGGTGCTCATCGGCGCGACCGGCGGAACCGAGCGCCACTCGCTCGCCCTCGACTACGCCATGCGCCCGCTCTTCACCTACCTGCACGCGGTCGTCGCGCCGACGGGGGTCTACGCGGCGTCGAGTGACTGGGGCTCTGACGAGTCGTCGCTCAGCAAGCGCGTCGAGCGCGCGAGCGCGGAGTTCGCCGCCCTGGTTCGCGAGAGCGACCGGTCGAGCCTCGTGCGCGATCCGTTCGCCCTGCCGGCCGGCTTCTCGCCGGCGGGAGCCCTCGGAGCGCCGTAACACTGCCGAGCATGCGTCTCTGGGGCATCCTCTCCATGGTTGGCGTGTCGCGGCGGGCACCGGTGATACTGGTGCGATGACCGCACGCGCCGCCGCACTCGCCGCTGCGGTGCTCGCGCTGTGCGGCTGCGCGGAGGCCCCGCCGGCTGGGCCCACCGAGCTGCAAGTGACCGAGTACAACGCGCGCATGCTGCAGACCACCTGGATCAACACCGGGCTCAGCGAGGTCTTCTCGCGACCAGTGGTCGAGCAGGGGCCCCCGCTGACCATCGACGACTGGTTCAACGCGGTCTTCACCTGCCTAGCCGCACGCGGCTACGAGGGCTACTCCCTCAGCTACGGCGCCGGCCAGGGGGCCTCGGTCGGCAGCGGATCGGGCGAGGCTGTGACCGACGCCGCCGTGCAGCTCGCCTTCTACGGCTGCGCGGCGGCGCATCCTGTCGATGTCGTCGCCACGCATGAGCTGCTCTCGCCCGCGCAGATCGAGTACGTCTACGACTACTACCAGCAGTGGGTGGTGCCCTGCATGTCCACCGCAGGATTCACCGTGCGCGATGCCCCGACAAGGCAGGCTTTTCGTGACGGCTACGGCCAGTGGAGCCCCTACTGGAGCGTGAACACCACGATTGGCGGCTCGGAGGTCGAAGACCTGCAGCGCATCTGCGGAGCAGATCGACCAGCGCTCTGAGGCGTCGACCGAGATACTGGAGCCATGAAGATCGCAGTCGCGCTACTCAGCGTGCTGGCACTCGCCGGCTGCGTTGCAGCGCCACCGCCCGGCCCATCCGACTCCGACCTGGCCGCCTTCAATGAGCACCTGCTCGATGAGACCTGGGCCCGCACCGGACTTGCCGACACAGCCGAGCGGCCCGACGTGTCAGATGGGGCTGCCCTGGACGAGGGGGAATGGTCCGACGCCCTGGCCGACTGCATGGTCGACGGCGGAATCACGAGTTTCGGCACCAGCTACAGCCCTGACCTGGGCTTCAGCTATATTCCCGCCGACGGGACGACGGAGGTGGCCGCCGAAGACAAGCTGCTGTTCTACGCCTGCGTCGCACGCCACCCCATGGTCCCCGGTGGCTACTTCGAGGCGCTCACCGACGAGCAGCTCGACTACGTGTACGACTATTACCAGACAACTCTGGTGCCGTGCATGATCCTCAACGGCTTCGCGCCCACGGCTGCACCCTCCCGTGTGGAGTTCCACGCCATAGCCGGGCAGTGGAATCCGTACTACGCGGTCGACGTCGGCCTCGGCGGCGAGCAGTACGAGGAGATCCAGCGCACCTGTGGGCCCGAGCGGCCCCAACTGTACTGAGACACGACACCCGGAGGTTGCAGGCCGTTCAACGCTGAAACCTACCGTTCAACCATGCGGATATCTGTCATTGGATGCGGCTACCTCGGTGCGGTACACGCGGCGGCCATGGCGAGCCTCGGCCACGATGTCGTGGGGATCGACCTCGACGAGCGCAAGATCGACCTGCTCGCCCGCGGCGAGTCGCCGTTCTTCGAGCCCGGCCTTCCCGAGATGCTCGCCGAGCAGACTGCGTCGGGCCGGCTGCGGTTCAGCGACTCCATCGAGGAGGCCCGCGGCGCGAAGGTGCACTTTCTCGCGCTCGGCACCCCGCAGAGTTCGAGCGGCTCAGCCGACCTCAGCCACCTGCTCACGGCCGTCGCCGACCTGCTGCTGGTGCTGCAGCCGGGCGACCTGGTCGTCGGCAAGTCGACCGTGCCGGTCGGCACCGCGGCGCATCTCGCACTGACGATCGAGGCGGCGGGGGCGACGCTGGCGTGGAATCCCGAGTTTCTGCGCGAGGGGCACGCCATTGCCGACACGGTCAAGCCGGACCGGCTCGTGTACGGGGTCAACGACGAGCGCGCGGTCGCGCTGCTCGATGAGGTCTATGGCGGCATCCTCGCCCTTGGCACGCCGCGCATGGTGACCGACTTCGCGACCGCCGAGCTGGTCAAGGTCGCCGCGAACGCCTTTCTCGCCACGAAGATCTCGTTCATCAACGCCATGGCCGAGATCGCCGAGGTCGCCGGGGCCGACGTCACCCAGCTCGCCGACGCCATCGGCATGGACGACCGGATCGGCCGGCGCTTTCTCAACGCCGGCCTCGGCTTCGGCGGCGGCTGCCTTCCGAAGGACATCCGCGGATTCATCGCGCGTGCCAAGGAGCTCGGCGTCGGCGACTCGCTCGCCTTCCTGCACGAGGTGGACCGCATCAACCTGCGCCGCCGCGACCGAGTCGTCACCCTCGTGCGCGACGAGCTGGGCGGCTCCATCGCCAACCACCGGGTCGCGGTTCTCGGCCTCTCGTTCAAGCCCGACTCCGACGATGTGCGCGACTCGCCGGCCCTCGACGTCGCCTGCCGCCTCGTTCTCGAAGGCGCCCGCGTGAGCCTCACCGACCCCCAGGCGATTGAGACCTCGAAGCGCCTGATGCCCTCGCTCGACTACCGCGACGACATGCTCGACGCGGTGGCCGACGCGGAGGTGCTGCTCGTGCTGACCGAGTGGCGGGAGTACCGCGACCTTGACCCGGTATCCCTTGCCGACCGCGTCGCGGGCCGCACGGTCATCGATGCCCGCAACTGCCTCGACGTCGAGCGCTGGCAGGCTGCGGGGTGGCGCGTTGTCAGCCTCGGTCGGCCGGTGGCCGCGCCGCGCGTGCTGAGCGACGTCTAGCGATCAGGTCGACGACCACCCCGAGGGCAATCGCGACGACCACCGAGATCGCGATGGCCAACAGGGGAGTGGCCGACAGCAGGTTGCCGAAGAAGAGCCCGATCAGGCAGTTGTAGACCGCCCAGCCGAGCCCGGCGGCTGCGCTGAGCGGCAGGTAGCGGCGGTAGGCGAGCCCCGCGGCGCCGGCCGACAGGTTGACCGCGATGCGCGCGAAGGGAATGTACCTCGCCGTGAAGATGAGCACCGCCGGCCGGTCGAGCACGGTTTGCCGCGCCCGCGCGATCGCCGCGCCCAACCGTCCGCGGCTCTGCCAGGCCCACCGTTCATGGCCGACCGCCCGGCCGATGAAGTAGCAGAGCGAGTCGCCGACGATGGCGCCTGCGGCCGCCACCGGGATGAGAACCAGCAAGGAGGGGGTGCCCGTCGCCCCGGAGAGCGCCGCGAGCGCGACCACGACCGTCTCGCTCGGAAGCACGACGAGAAAGGCGTCGCCGACGACGAGGGCGAACAACGCGGGAAAGAGCCAGGGCGACTCGGCCATCGCGAGCATCCAGGTCTCTGACACCCCCTTGTTATAGCCCTCGGAGGTAAACGGCTGGGGTGCACCGTGACAGCTGGGCGAACTCTCGGTGAAACGGCACGGTGTGCCACGCCGCAGCGCGAAACGGGTGCGAACCTGTCTTCGTGAAGATCGTGATCGTCGCAGAAACCTTCCTTCCCCAGATGAACGGGGTCGTCAACTCGGTGTTGCAGATGCTGCGGCACCTGCAGGCGGGCGGCCACGAGGTGCTGGTGATCGCTCCGGGCACCGCCCAGCAGACGCCCGGCGACGAGCACCTGCACGGCGCGGAACTCGCGCTGCTGCGCTCGGTTCCCCTGCCGACCTACCCGGATGTGCGCATCACCTTCGCGAGCGCGCTGCGCCTGCGCGGCATCCTCGCTAGCTTCGAGCCCGACGTCGTGCACCTCGCCTCGCCCTTCGTTCTCGGCTGGCAGGCGCTGCGCGCCGCGGACGCCCTGGGGATTCCCACGGTCGCCATCTACCAGACCGA
>JAAFHU010000070.1 GCA_013297645.1 Actinomycetota bacterium | reverse complement strand
CGAGGATACCCGTGCGCGCATGCACGTGCTCTCGGAGCTGCCCTCCGAGTGGGAGGCGACGCTCGACGAGCTTCGCCGCCGGGCGCCGATCGGCGACGGCCCCTTCGAGAACATCCTGTGGAGCAGCGTGGTCGGCGCGTGGCCGGCGTCGCGGGAGCGGCTGCACGACTATGCCGAGAAGGCCGCGCGCGAGGCGGGTACGTCGACCACCTGGACCGCCCCCGACGAGCACTTCGAGCAGCGGATGCATGCAGCCGTCGACGCCGCGTTCGACGACACCGAGGTGGCCGGCATCCTGACCCGCTGGGTGGAGCTCACGGCGCGCCCCGGATGGAGCAACTCGCTCAGCGCCAAGCTCGTGCAGCTCACCGCCCCGGGCGTGCCCGACGTCTACCAGGGCAGCGAACTCTGGGAGACGAGCCTCGTCGACCCCGACAACCGCCGGCCGGTCGACTTCGACCAGCGCCGCCTGCTGCTCGCGGCGATCGACGCGGGCGCGCTGCCGCCGGTGGACGACACGGGCGCCGCAAAGCTGCTCGTCACCAGCCGCGCGCTGCGGCTGCGACGCGACCGCCCCGAGCTGTTCACCCGCTACGCCGCACTGCCCGCTGTCGGCGAGCAAGCGCACCACGTGGTCGCGTTCGACCGCGGCGGAGCCGTGACGGTGGCGACGCGCCTGCCGGTCGCCCTCGCGCAGTCGGGATGGGGAGACACCGCGCTCCTGCTGCCCGGGCACCCGGTCGTCGACGTCATCACCGGCCGCGAGTACCCGGGCGGGCAGCTGTGGCTGGCCGACCTGCTCAGCAGCTATCCCGTCGCGCTCCTGGCGCCCGTCTCGTGAGGGTCTGGGCGCCCCGCGCAGAGCAGGTGACGCTCATCGCCGACGGCGAGCGCGCGGCTATGGCCCGCGACGGCGAGTGGTGGGTCGCCGACGCGACTCCCAAGCGCTACGGCTTCGAGATCGACGGCGAGGTCTCGCCCGACCCGCGGTCCCGCTGGCAGCCCGACGGCGTGCACGGGCTCAGCGCCACCGTCGACGAGCCCTTCGCCTGGACTCCATGGGCGGGCCGCGCGCTCAAGGGCGGCGTCGTCTATGAGCTGCACATCGGCACCTTCACCCCCGCCGGCACCCTGGACAGCGCGATCGAGAAGCTCGACTACCTCGTCGACCTCGGTATCGACTTCATCGAGCTGCTGCCGGTCAACGCCTTCAACGGCGAGCACAACTGGGGCTACGACGGCGTGCTGTGGTTCGCCGTGCAGCACAGCTACGGCGGGCCGGCCGCGTACCGCCGCTTCGTCGACGCGTGCCACGCGCGGGGTCTCGCGGTCATCCAGGATGTCGTCTACAACCACCTCGGACCGAGCGGCAACTACCTGCCGCGCTTCGGCCCCTACCTGCGCGAGGGCAGCGCGAACACCTGGGGCGACTCGGTGAACCTCGACGAGCCAGAAGTGCGGGCCTACATTCTCGACAATGCCGAGATGTGGATGCGCGACTACCACGTCGACGGACTGCGCCTCGATGCGGTGCACGCGCTCATCGACGGGTCGGCGACGCACATCCTCGAGGAGCTTGCGGAGCGCACCGACGCGCTGTCCGCCGAGCTGGGGCGGGCGCTCACGCTCATCGCCGAGTCCGACCTCAACGACCCGCGGCTGATCACCCCGCGGCCCGAGGGCTTCGGCCTCACCGCGCAGTGGAGCGATGACTTCCACCATGCCCTCCACGTCGCACTCACCGGCGAGACGAGCGGCTACTACGAGGACTTCGCCTCGCTGGCCGCGCTCGCCAAGACGACCGAGAAGGGCTTCTTTCACGACGGCACCTTCTCGAGCTTTCGTGGCGCGAACCACGGCTCGCCGATCGACCCCGCCCTGCCCGCCTGGAAGCTCGTCACCTTCGCCCAAGACCACGACCAGATCGGCAACCGCGCGACGGGCGACCGCCTCAGCATGACGCTCGACGAGGGCAGGCTCGCAGTCGCGGCCGTCCTCACCCTGCTCGGCCCCAACACGCCGATGCTCTTCATGGGCGAGGAGTGGGGTGCCTCCACGCCCTGGCAGTTCTTCACCTCGCACCCCGAGCCAGAGCTGGGCGAGGCCGTCACGGCCGGCCGCATCAAGGAATTCGAGCGGATGGGGTGGGACCCCGCCCTCGTGCCCAATCCCCAAGACCCGTCGACCTTCACCCACTCGAAGCTCAACTGGAACGAGCTCGCCGCGGAGCCTCACCACCGCCTCCACGCCCTCTACCGCGAGCTCATCGCCCTGCGCCGCGCGAAGCCCGAACTCATCGACCCCGACTGGTCGCGGGTGCGGGCGGAGTTCGACGACGCGCGCCGCACCTTCGCCATGCATCTCGGCGAGCTGAGCGTGCTCGTCAGCTTCGGCAATGAGCCGGTGACCGCGTCCGGCGAGGTCATTTTCGCGACCGGCGACGGGCGCGCGGTGATTGTCGACCGTTCTCGGGAATAGCCCGGCGCTTCATGCACTTGCATTGACTGGCACGAAAGTTGTCGTGTCAACAAACCAAGGAGCACAACTGCAATGAGCGTTACCACCGACATGATCCCGGGCTACGTGGCTGGCACGTGGACCCTCGACCCTGCCCACTCGGAGGTCTCGTTCAGCGTGCGCCACCTCGCGATCAGCAAGGTGCGCGGCACTTTCGAGAAGTTCGAGGTCACCGTCGTCACCGCCGACAAGCCCGAGGACAGCACCCTCACCGCGAGCATCGACGTCGCCTCGGTCAACACCAACCAGCCGCAGCGCGACGAGCACCTGCGCACGAGCGACTTCTTCGCCGTCGACGAGTTCGCGACGATGGACTTCGTCTCGACCGGCCTGCGCCACGACGGCGAGGACTTCTACCTCGACGGCGACCTCACCCTGCGCGGAGTGACGAAGCCGGTCAGCATCAAGGGCGAGTTCGGCGGCATCATCACCGACGGCTACGGCCAGACCAAGGCCGGCGCCTCGGGCACCGTGAAGATCAACCGCAAGGACTTCGGCGTCAACTGGAACGCCGCGATCGAGGGCGGCGGGCTCACCCTCGGCGACGAGGTCACCGTGACGATCGAGGGCCAGGTCGTTCTGCAGAAGTAGTTGCGCCCGTTTCGAACATATGTTCGAATGGACGCATGCGGTGGGATGGGCAGGCACTGAGTGGGCAGAGTCCCAACGCCCTCGTCCGGCTTAGCAACGTAGTACGCAGTGTGCAGACGCCGGACTTCGCGGGCGTGACCTTTCACGAGGTGCTCGCGAAGTCCGCGCTGAACCACGTGCCCGGCGCCAACCGTGCACTGCCCTTCGCCTGGACGGTGAACCCCTACCGCGGCTGCAGCCACGCGTGCGTCTATTGCTTCGCCCGCAACACGCACACCTACCTCGACCTCGACGCGGGCACCGACTTCGACAACGAGATCATCGTGAAGATCAACGTGGCCGAGGTGCTGGCTAAAGAACTGTCGCGCAAGCGCGACACGATTCCGGCGGTTGCCCTGGGCACGAACACCGACCCCTACCAGCGGGCCGAGGGCCGCTACCGGTTGATGCCGGGCATCATCGCGGCGCTGGCCGATGCGGGCACCCCCTTCTCGATCCTCACCAAGGGCACGCTGCTGCGCCGCGATCTTCCGCTGCTCGCCGAGGCCAGTCGGCACGTTCCGGTCGACCTGGCGATGTCGATCGCGGTCTTCGACGACGATCTGCAGACCAGCGTCGAACCCGGCACGCCGTCAGCCAAGGCGCGTCTGGCGACCGTTACGGCCGCGCGCGAGGCCGGGCTGCCGTGCTCGGTCTTCATGATGCCGATCCTGCCGTTCCTCACCGACACGCGCGAGCACCTGGACGCCGCTCTGGCCGACATCAAGGCGGCCGGTGCCAGCACGGTGCTCTACACCGCGCTGCACCTCCGGCCCGGCACGAAGGAGTGGTACCTGCAGTGGATCGAGCGCGAGCACCCGCAGCTCGCCGACAAGTACCGGTACATGTACTACGGAACCAACTCCTACGCACCGAAGGACTACCGACAATGGCTCGCGGCCAAGATTGCACCGCTCATCCGCAAGCACGGGCTGGCGCGCGGCCAAGAAGATCCGGTGACGGGGGGCGTTCGCTCGTCCCCTCGCCGCTCGCTGCTGCGCGACGACAACGGGGAGCTGGCCGCGATGAGCCCGCTGATAGCAGAAGAGCTCGCCCCCGAGCGCGCATCGAGTTTGATAACGCTCTTCTAGCCGGCGTGGGTTAGGGTTCCGGACATGGGAAAGATCCTTTACGGCGACTCCGGCATCGAGGTGGTCTTCGACGATCGCGCGATGGCCCACCTGCAGCTCGTGATCGGCGCCAAACTGCGACGCAACGAGAGCTTCTTCTTCTCGTGGAAAGACGACGTCAGCGTCGGGGACGGCCGCAGCAGCATCTGGCTCAGCTCCGCCATCCCGCTCTATTTTCGCTACTCGGGTTCGAAGCCGGTGTCGATCAACCGCGAGTGGCTCGAGGTGCTCACCCTCTCGGCCAACAGCACGGTGGGCCTGCAGTTCTCTGGCGAACCCAACGGACAGACGAACGCCCCCAAATCGCAGGTGTAGCAGGTCTTTTCACAGCGTCAAGCCCTTTCTTCGACGGACGAGAACGCGTTCAATATAATTACCCCCTTTTGAGGGGGTTGAGAACGCGAACCCGACCGACGAAGGAGTGATCATGGTTCTTACCGTCCCCAGCTTCAAGCCAGACATTTCCCTTGTCGGCGACGACCTGTACTGCGTGCTGTCCGAGACAGACACGCTCGGCTTCGTGCACAAGGTGGGCAACGTGTTCGTCGCCCTGTCGGGTGACAACCTCGGCCACGCGGTCGAGGCCGGCCAGTCCCTGTCATGGGACCAGGCCGTCGAGATGGTGCTGCGCTACTAGATATTCACGTGGGCGTTGAGCCACGTCAGCGGATTGACCGGCGTGCCCGCCGAGTTGAGAATCTGGAAGTGCAGGTGCGGGCCCGTGCTGGCACCGGTGCTGCCGACGAGGCCGACCTGCGTGCCGCGGGCGACCTCCTGGCCGAGCGCGAGGGTCATCGAGCCCGTCGCCAAGTGGCTGTAGGTGCTGGTGACGACCTCGCCGTCGATGACGTGCTGGATCTCGACGTGCACCCCGAGGGAGCCGGAGGCCTCGTCGACCGCGGTGACCACGCCATCGGCGATCGCGAGCACCGGGGTGTTGGCACCGGGCAGGAAGTCGTAGCCCTGGTGTCCTCCGCTGAAGGGCTTTCCCAGGCGGGCGCTCGGCGAGACCGGCGACTGCACGACACTGAAGTAGGTGATCGCATAGCTGGCGCGCTCGACCTCCGGCTCGTCGACGAGGCGGGCCACCGAGAGCGCCTGTCCGGGGACGACCTGCTCGGCGTGGACGACCTCCGCTGACGCGGGCAGGGTGGGCAGGCAGGTCATCGCTCCGGCGAAGGCCATGGCACCGAGGTAGAGGTAGCGGCGGCGGATCCGCAGGAAGCTGGCGCCGCGCTGGCGGGTTTCGGGCATGACGACATCAGTGGTTTGTTGCGACTGGGGCAAGGCAGAACTCCGTTTAATTCACGCGCGCGTGGCGCGGTGACACACGGAAACGGTGTGTGTCATCGGTCAAGAGCGCGGCACTCGGGCCTGCGCGACTCACCTACACTGGACGACCTTTCTGGGCAGGTTGTGGCAAAAAGCTGGCAAAGTCGTGTGAGCCCGTTCCTGTGAATAGAGGCAGGATAAAGGCATGGAAACCCCTGAAATCGTGCACGCAGCCAGTCGCCACCGCTTCGAGATCCGTCTGGGAAAAGAGATCATCGGCCGCAGTTACTACCGCGAGGAGCAGGGCCGCCGCGTCTTCACCCACACCGAGGTCGAGCCCGACTACCAGGGTCACGGCCTTGCCAGCCAGCTCATCGCCCATGCCCTCGCCGACACCCGGGAGGCGGGATTGCGGGTCGTCGCCCAGTGCCCAACGGTCGCCGCGTATGTGCAAAGGCACCCCGAGTACGACGACATCGTCGATCGGGATTCGCGCCCCCTCTAGAGGTCGATCGGCGCGTCGAGCGGGTGCTCGATCTCGTCTCTCGGCATGCGGGCGAGAATGATCGCGGCGATAGCGAGGAATACCGGTGCGATGCCGGCGACGAGGAAGGTCGGTCCGCGGCCGATGAGCTCGCCCACCGGTCCGGCGAGTGCCATCGAGACCGGCATGAGCGCGAGGGACACGAAGAAGTCGAGACTCGATACCCGGCCGAGCAACTCCGGGGGCACGCGGCGCTGCAGCAGAGTGCCCCAGATGACGGTGGCCGCCTGGAACGAGAAGCCGACGATGAAGAGCGCGACAACCATCACCCAGAGGTGGCTGGTGAGGCCGATGACCGCGAGGGGGAGGCTGCCCGCACCCCAGAGCAGGTTCATCAGGGTCAGGTAGCGCCGCGGGAGTCGCCGGGAGGCGATGATGATCGAGCCGACAACTCCCCCGGAGCCGAAGGCGGCGAGCGCGATCGCGAACTCGAGCGGCCCGCCACCGGTCTGATCCGTCACGGCGAAGGGTAGCAGCACCTCGATCGGGCCGATGATGAGCAGCACGATCACGCAGGCGTAGAGCAGGGTGGCCAGCAGCCATGGCGTGCGCACCATGTAGGCGAAGCCACCGCGCAGGTCGGCAAACAGCTGGCTCACCGGGTGGGAGTCGCTCGGCTCGATCTCGCGCCGCACGGCCGTGAGGCGCAGGAAGAGCAGCACGAGCGCGCCGAGGGCGAGCGAGGCCGCGATGAAGACGAACACCCAGCTGGGCGCGAAGGCGGCGATGATCGTGCTCGCGATGGCGGGACCGGCCGCCTGCTGCACAGCGGGACGCAGCACGCCCTCGAAGCCGTTCGCGCCGAGCAGGTCGTCGGCGGGCAGGATCGACGGCAGCATCGCGGAGTAGGCGGGGAAGAAGAAGCCGTCGGCGACGCCGAGCAGGAAGGAGGCGACTGCGAGCTGCCAGATCTCGAGTGCGCCGCTCAATGCCAGGGCCGCCACCGCGGCGACCGCTGCGAACTTGAGGCACTCGACGCCGATGAGGATGCGCTTCTGCGGAATTCGGTCGGCGACCACTCCCCCGATGAGCACCGTGGCGACGAGGCCGAGGGCATTGCCGGTGGCGACGAAGGAGAGGTCGATCGGGCCACCGCCGAGGGCCTTCACCTGGAAGACGATCGCGACGAGCCACATGCCCGAGCCGAAGATCGAGAGCGAGAGCGCGCCGATGACCAGCCGGTACTGGCTGAAGCGGAAGGGGCGCAGCACACGCGGCACCCGGGAGTCGGTCACCGTCCCACGATGCCACAGTGCACCCACATAGGATTGAACCAGCATGAAAGAGCTGACCGAGTCCGAGATCCGCGCGTCGTTCGTCAACGCGACCAAGGGCGAGATCGACCGCATGCCGATGCCGGGCCTCCACGAGGTGATCTGGGAGTCCCGGGAGTACCTCGGCTGGCGCGATCCGGGGGCGCCACTGCGCGGCTACCTCGTGCACTGGGTCGACGACCGGCCCGTCGGCGTCGTGCTGCGGGCCTCCGAAGTGGGTCTGCGGTCGGGCATCACGGCTATGTGCACGCTCTGCCGCACCACCCAGCCGGGCGACCAGGTGACGATGTTCTCGGCGCCGAAGGCGGGCGAGTCCGGCCGCAACGGCAACAGTGTCGGCACCTACATCTGTGACGATCTCGCGTGCTCGATCATCATCCGCATCCTGCCCGCGCCGCACCCGATGCAGCCCAGCCCGGACGAGGTGCTCGCCAAGCGCACGGCCGGCCTGGCCGAGCGGGTGCACAGCTTCACCGACGCGGTGCTCGACCGCGCCTAGGGAGCCAGGCGCTCCGCCTCGTGGATGATCTCGGGCAGCACCGCGTGCATGTAGCGCCCCCACCAGAGCCGCACGATGAGGCCGACGGCCCAGCCGCGGTTGCGGCGTGGCACGAAGGTGTACGTCCAGTGCACGAGGGTGCCGTCGGGGGTGGCCGTATAGGTCCACTCGGCCCGCGCGTGGTCGACGAGGACCTTGAAGATCTTCTGGAAGTCGGTCAGCTCGTAGGCGAAGAAGGCCTCCTTCTCGACATCGGTGATCGTCTCGATGACGTGGCCGCCGTCCGCGAGCATGAGCTTGCGGGTCTGCCCGACGACATCCCACGGCCCGGTCTGCTCGCGCACGGCGATGGTGGCCGGGATGGGGCCGAATTTCGGGTAGAAACGCGCCGGGTCGATCGGCACGAGGATCGTCCACGTCCAATCAAGGGGCGTCGATGCCAGCATTTCCACGGTCGCACTCGGATGGTTCACCAGTTCACCCTAACGCGCGGTCACTCCTTCTCTGCCGCGTCGTCGCCCGTCTGCAGGTCGCGGTTGACCTGGTCGAGCGTGTCGGTGGCCTGGTCGAGAAGGTCGCTGACGTCGTCGGTGGTGACCGCCTCCGAGGCGGACGGTGACGGTGTCGTCGGCGCGGGCGCGTCGTCCCGCAGACGCCCGCAGCCGGTGAGCGTGAGCGCCCCGACGAGCACCAGCACCAGCGCGGCCCTCACTGCAGTGCTCCGACGATGAGCTGTGCGTCGGCTGCGGCGGCGGCGGCGGCCTGGCTAGCCGTGGCGAGGGCGGTGCGCTCGTCGACGAGGGCGGTGCGGTCGGCGTTCCAGGCGGCGGGGGTGACCGCGAGCACCGCGTCGGCGACACCGGTGACGGCAGCCTGAGCGGCATCCAATTGCTCGCGCATGTCGGCCAGCGCGGCCTCGAGCTCTGGAGTGGACTTCGGGCTGCGCTCGAGCACCGCGGCGAGCGCGGTGTAGCTCGACTCGAGCGCGGGGAGGGCCCCGGCGGTGAGTGCGTCTGCCGCTGCCGCGTAGGAGGACTGCGGAATGACCACGGCGTAGACCCGGTAGTCCGCGAAGATCTGCGCCCAATGGCCGGCAGCGCTCGCGCGGTTGGTGTCGGCGGCCACCGTCGAGCGCAGCGCTTCGAGCCCCGCGCGCTCGGCCGCTATCGTCGCGAGAATCGTGCCGCGGTGCTGCTCGCTGAGGTAGGTGCCAGAGGTGGCCGCTGCGGCGGCGGCATCGAGAGCGCTGAGCCGCCCGTCGATGAGGGTGTTCGCCGAGGCCTGGATCGCCGCGAGGGTGACCGGTGGGGTGTCGTCCGCCGACGCGGCCGACGCGGCCGTGGGGGCGCTGATCAGGGCAGCGGTGACGAGCAGCGCGGCGATGGTGCGGGAGGTGGTTCTCATGGATTCGTCTCCTCTCGGTGGGGATCCCAGCTTGGCGCAGTGACCCGGAGCGCGGGTACGCCTCCGGGAGTAGGCAGCCTGCTCGGTAGGGATTATTTGTCTAATCGATTAGTTATAGAACCAATTAGTTATGTATTATCGATCGCATGGCAACCGACGAACTGAGCACGCTCTTCGCCGCGCTCGCCGACCCGACACGACGCGCGATCCTGCAGCGCCTCGCCGCCGGCGACGCGAACGTGGCCGAGCTCGCCGACCCCTTCGCCATGAGCCAGCCCGCTATCAGCAAGCACCTCAAGGTGCTCGAGAACGCCGGCCTGATCTCGCGGTCCCGGGTCGCCACCGCCCGGTACAGCCATCTCGAGGCGCGGCCCCTCAAGGAGGCGACCGAGTACATGCAGCGATACAAGCGTTTCTGGAGCGAGGGATTCGACAAGCTCGATACCGCGCTCGCCGACTACCTAGAACACGAGAAGGATGGGAACAGTGACTGACCGCCCCGCCGGCATCGCCGACACCGACGTATTCATGACCCGCGCGTTCACCGCGCCCCGCGACGTCGTCTGGCGGTTCTGGACCGAGCCCGAGCTGCTCTCGCGCTGGTTCGGCCCGCACACCACCCACACACCGGTCGAGATGATCGAGATCGACATGCGCCCCGGCGGTGTCTGGAACCTCGTCATGGTCGACAACGAGACCGGCGAGGAGTACCCGTTCAAAAACGACGTGGTCGAGGTCGATGCCCCCGTCTCCTTCGTGCTGCGGGGGCACGGCGACACGAGCCGCGGCCTGCCCGAGACTCTCTTCGTGCGCGTCGAGTTCCACGACCACGGCGACAAGACGCGCGTCACCCTGCACGAGGGCCCCTTCACCGCGGAGTTCCGCGACATGACGATCACCGGCTGGGACGAGTCCTTTGCCAAACTGGATGGAGAACTGGCATGACCGAATTCACCACCTCGAAAGACGGCACCCGCATCGCCTACTCGGTGATCGGCAGCGGCCCCGCCGTGGTGCTCGTCGACGGTGCGCTCAACTCGCGCGACTTCGGAGCCTCGAAGGGTGTCGCCGCGGCCCTCGCCGACAGCTACACCGTCTTCACCTACGACCGCCGCGGCCGCGCAGAGAGCGGCGACACCCTGCCCTACGCCCCGGCGCGCGAGATCGAGGACCTCGCCGCGGTGATCGCGGCGGCGGGCGGCGACGCATTCGTCATGGGGCAGTCGTCGGGTGGGGCGATCGTGTTGGAGGCGGCCGCATCCGGGGTGAAGATGCGCAAGCTGGCCTCGTACGAGGCCCCCTATGTCGGCCAGAGCACCGACTTCCTCGCGCGGCAGAAGCAGTTCATCGCCGACGGCGACCGTCGCGGAGCGGTGAACTACTTCATGACGACAATGGTCGGCGGGCCGTTCTTCATGCCGCTGATGATCCGCCTCATGCCCAAGGTCGGCAGGCAGCTGGATGCCGTCGCCCACACCCTGCCCTACGACACCGAGCTGATGAACGGGTTCGCGGCTCCGGCGCGGCTGGCGTCGATCGCGACCCCAGCCCTCATCATGGGCGGCAGCAAGTACAAGCCGAGCATGAAGAAGGCGGTGCACGACGTCGCCGGCCTCGTGCCGGATGCCACGCTCGTCATCCTCGACGGCCAGACGCACCAGGTCTCGCCCGCCGTGCTCGCCCCGGCGCTCACGGAGTTCTTTCAGTGAGTGTGAGCTTCGAGGCCACGCTGCCGGCCAGCGGCCCGACTGGCATCGAGGTGCCGGCCGAGGTCGTCGAGGGCTTCAACGCGGGCAAGCGCGTGCCCGTCGTCGTGACGATCGGCGACTACAGCTACCGCAGCACCGTCGCGCCGTACAAGGGCCCGTACATGATCTCGGTCAGCGCCGAGAACCGTGCCGGCGCAGGCGTCGGCCACGGCGACACCTTCACCGTCACGCTCGAGCACGACACGGCACCGCGGGTGGTCGATGTGCCCGACGATCTGGCGGCGGCCTTCGGCGATGACGCCCGGGCCGCGTGGCAGAAGCTGTCGTTCAGCCACCAGAACGCGCACGTGCAGTCCGTGCTCAGCGCCAAGTCCGCTGAGACACGAGGTCGCCGCGTTGAGGCCGTGCTGCTAGCCCTTCAGGACTGAGAGAACGTTGCCGGCCGGGTCCCTGAACCACGCGATATCGGGTCCCTGGCCGCGCGAGATGCCCTTGGCGTCGGTGCCGTAGTCGGGGTCGGTGTAGATCTTCGTCACCACGCCGCGGGAATTGAGGTCGTCGACGGCGGCCTCGACGTCGTCGACCTCGAAGTTGAGCATGGTGTAGCTCGCCGGCTCGTGATTGGGCTTGGTGTAGGCGAGGATCGTCGCCCCGCTCGCCAGACGGATGGTGAGAAAGCCCATCTCGTTGACCGACAC
>JAAFHU010000007.1 GCA_013297645.1 Actinomycetota bacterium | reverse complement strand
CCGAGGGACAGGTCGTTCGGGGTGCGCCCGAACAGGCCGAGGCCGATGCAGAGCAGGCCGGCGGCGATCGCGACGGCGGCGATCACCATAGTGAGCCAGTCGATCACGCGGTCACCTCATCCGTGGGGAAATTGACGAGAGTGCGCACTCGCCCGCTCGCAATCGTAACGAGCCCGACGAGTCGGCCGCTCGCGGTCACCGCGGCGACCGGGCTGCCATCGGCTGCGGCGACGTCGAAGCGCTTGCCCTGGGTGAGCTCGAGGGCCTGCTGGTCGCTCAGCTCGACCCGGTCGAACAGGCGGGATGCCGCCTCGGCCGGCCCGATGAGCGCGGCGACAACATCCAGACCTTCGATCTCGTGCGCCCCGTCGATCGAGAACGGGCCGATGCGCGTGCGGCGGAGCGCCGTGAGGTGCGCACCGACCCCGAGGTCTGCGCCGAGGTCGCGCGCCAGGGCACGGATGTAGGTGCCGCTCGAGCACTCCACCCGCACGCGCACATCGTCGCCGTCACGCGAGAGCACCTCTAAGGCGCCAATCGTGACCGGACGGGGCTTGAGCACGACCTGCTCCCCCTCGCGGGCGAGGGCGTAGGCACGCTTGCCGTCGACCTTGATCGCGCTGACCGTGCTCGGAACCTGGCTGATCGGGCCCCGCAGTTTTGCCACGCCGGCCTCGATCTGCGCATCGGTGATCGAGCCCGCCGAGATCGCCTCGAGCACCACCCCGTCGGCATCGTCCGAGTCGGTGCGCTGCCCCAGGCGGATCGTCGCGAAGTACTCCTTGTCGAGGCCGACGAGGTAGGTGAGCAGGCGAGTCGAGCTGTTGATGCCCACGACGAGCAGCCCGGTGGCCATCGGGTCGAGGGTGCCGGCGTGGCCGACCTTGCGCGTGCCCGCCGCCTTGCGGGTGCGGGCGACAACGTCGTGGCTGGTGAGACCCTGCGGCTTGTCTACCAGCAGAATGCCCGACTGCATCACTTGGGATCCGGCCGGTAGGTGTCGCCGAGCTCGACGACCACCTCGAGCTTCTCGGGGAAGCAGGCCTCGAGCAGCTCGTGGGCGATCGGGTCCGAGGAGTCCATGTCGGTCATCCGCAGGCCGATCATGGTGTTCGAGAGCATGCCGCCCGCGAGGAAGAGGCCGGCCTCGGTAGAGGTCATGCCCGCCTCGGTGCGGAGGAACTCGTAGACCTGCAGGAAACCTTGACGCGCCCGCTCTCCGATGACCGGATCGCTGCCAAGAACGAAGGCGTGCATGAGCGAGAGCAACAGGCCGCGGTGCTCGAGCAGGCCGACGTACGACAGGCCGAGGCGGCGCTGCAGCGGCTGTCCGTCGTCGTTGGCAAGGGCGCGGCGGAATGACCCGAGCAACAGCACGAGGGCCCGCTCCAGCACTTCGACGAAGAGCTTCTCCTTCGTGCCGAACATGCGCACGACGTAGGGCTGGCTCACGCCGGCGGCCCGGGCGATCTGGTCGGTCGTGGTGCCGTAGTAGCCGTAGTCGCCGAAGACGGCGGTAGCGGACTCGATGACGAGCTCGCGCCTGTCGTGCGCCTTCATTCGCGGAATCGGAACATCCGTCTCGGTCATGCTTGACAGGTTATCAAACGATTACTAATGTCGCTTTTGTAATCATCCGATAACTTATTAAGGACTACTCATGACCGCCACGCTCGAGGCTCCACCCCTCGCGACCACGGGTCGCCGCATTCCCGTCTGGCTGGCGATCATCGCCGCCTCCCTGCCGATGTTCATGGCGACGCTCGACAACCTCGTCATGACCAACGCGCTGCCCTCGATCCGCGTCGACCTCGGCGCGAGCGTCGAAGAGCTGCAGTGGTTCGTCAACGCCTTCACCCTCAGCTTTGCCAGCTTCATCCTCATGGCGGCCGCGCTCGGCGACCGCTTCGGCCGCCGCACCGTATTCGTCATCGGCATCGTCGTGTTCACGATCGCCTCGGTGTTCTCGGCCCTCAGCTATGAGCCGTGGATGCTCATCGTCAGCCGCGCGCTGCAGGGCTTCGGCGCCGCCGCAGTCATGCCGCTCTCGCTGACCCTGCTCGTCGGGTCGGTCGAGACCAAGTTCCGACCCCTCGCGATCGGCATCTGGGGCGGCATCACCGGCCTCGGTGTCGCGCTCGGCCCGCTCGTCGGCGGAGCCGTCGTCGAGGGCTGGAACTGGGAGGCCATCTTCTGGCTGAACGTTCCCGTCGGCATCGTGGCTGTCCCCCTGGCGCTCCTCGCCCTGCCCAACACCTTCGGCGAGCGCCTGCGCGCCGACGTCGTCGGCGTTCTGCTGGCCGGCCTCGGCGTGCTGGGCCTCGTCTACGGAATCGTCAGCGGCAACGACAAGGGCTGGGACAGCATCGAGGTGATGGCGTCGCTGCTCGTCGGCGCCGCGCTCATTGCCGCCTTCATCGTCTGGGAGTCGCGCGTCGCCGCCCCGCTGCTGCCCCTGCGGTTGTTCCGCGACCGCAGCTTCTCGGTGGCCAACATCGTCGGCCTCACCTTCAGCTTCGGCGTCTTCGGGTCGATCTTCATCCTCATCCAGTTCCTGCAGGTCGTGCAGGCCTACACCCCCCTCGGCGCCGGCGTCGCGACCATGCCGTGGACGATGGCCCCCATGGTCGTCGCACCGCTCGCCGGCTTCATCGCCCCGCGGGTCGGCACCCGTCTGCTCATCATCGTCGGACTGAGCCTGCAGTCCTTCGGCGTGCTGTGGCTGTCGGCGACCATGTCGGCCGACGTCGAGTACACGACGATGCTGCCCGGCTTCATCGCGGCCGGTATCGGCATGGGCCTCGTCTTCGCGCCGATCTCGACCGCCGTGCTCGCCACGATGAAGAGCGCGGATCACGCCAAGGCCTCCGGAACGAACTCGACGGTGCGCGAGGTGGGCGTGGCCCTCGGCATCGCCGTGCTGACCGCGATCTTCGTCGGAGCCGGCGGCGAGCTCACCCCCGACCTCTACGTCGATGCTGCCCGTCCGGCCACCTTCGTCGGAGGTCTCGTGCTCGCCCTCGCCGGGGCGATCGCCTTCCTACTGCCCGCGGGCAAGGGCGTGGTGGAAGAGAGCTTCTAAGCCCCGCTGCTTCTAAGCTCAGTGGATGCGCATAGCGGTAATCGGAGCCGGTGCGGTGGGTGGCGCTTTCGCCGCCCGCCTCGCCGGCTCCGGCCATGAGGTCGCCGTCACCGCCCGCGGGGCGCACTTGGCGGCTATTCAGCAGGGCGGCATCCAGTTGCGCGGGGCGTGGGGTTCCATCAATGCGCAGGTCGCGGCATCCCACGTTCTGTCACAGACTCCCGAGATCGCGATCATCGCCACCAAGGCACAGGATGCCGCGGCCGCGATGCGCGAGAACGCGGCCTTCATGCAGGGCATCCCCGTGCTCGTCGTGCAGAACGGACTCGAGGCGATCTCGACCGGGCGCCGCGAACTGCCCATCTCGGTCATCTCGGGCGGCCTCGCGATGTTCGCCGCCAGCTACCTCTCCCCCGGCGAGATCACCATCACCGCGCCCGGTCCGACCTTCGTCGGTGGCGACGGCGCCGCGTGGATCGCCTCCGCCCTGCCCGAGCTCGAGCTGCAGGTGGTGCGAGACTTCGCGGGGGCCCAGTGGTCGAAGCTCGTCGTCAACCAGGTCAATGCGCTGCCCGCGATCACCGGCCTCAGCGTGCAGGAGGTCGTCGCCCAGCCGCGCCTGCTGCGTCTGCTCACCGAGAGCATGCGCGAGACGGTCGGCATCGGCCTCGCCTCGAAGGTGCACTTCGCCAGCCTCAGCGGCCTCTCGCATGGCCTGCTACGGGTGTTCGCGGTCGCGCCGTTGTGGATCGGGCAGGCCTTGCCCCGCCTCATGGCGCGCCGAATGGGCCAGGTGCCCAACCCCGGCTCGACCCTGCAGAGCATCAAGCGCGGCCAGCTCACCGAGATCGACTACCTCAACGGGGCGGTCGTCGCCGCCGCCCACGCCCTCACGCTCGAGGCGCCGGTCAATGCGCGGCTGGTCGAGCTCGTGCACGAGGTGGAGCTGACCGGCGAGTTCGTCGACCCCGCGCGGCTCTAGTCGCCTCACGAGCCGATTTCGGACACCCTGAGGGCTTCACAATCACTTCTTTTGTCCGAAATCGGCTCGTGAGCGCGTCAGCAGCTGTCAGCGAAGACCCTCCGCGGGTGCTCGAAGTCGTTGTTGTCGACGATGGCGGTCGCAATCGTGCGCGGTTTCGACTCCCTGATATACAGCTGCTGGCCTTTCGAGTAGCGGTCGCCGATGCCGCCCTCGCCGTCGCGCAACCGACACCGCTCCTCGGCGATAGCAGGATCCACGTCGAGCCAGATCGAGTAGTTCCACAGGCCGCGCAGCTCTGGGCGGTGCAGGAAGATGCCGTCGAGCAGCAGGATGGTGTCGGGCTTGCCGTTCACCCACTTGGGCTCGACGGCGGCATCCCGGCGGTGGTCGAAGGCCTCGAGCACGAAGCTGCCCGTTCCTCCGTCTTTGAAGGGGTCGATGAGAACGCGGCGAAAAGTCTCGTAGTCGTAGGAGTCGCGGTAGAAGCCCTCGGGTGAGGTCGCGCCGCGGGCGTGGCGCAGCGCCCGCGGGTTGTGGAAGCCGTCGATCGAGGCGCGCAGCACGTGGTGGCCGGCGCGGCGCAGGGCCTCGGCGAGCGCGTCGGCGAAGTGGGTCTTGCCTGCGCCGTCCACGCCGTCGACCGCGACGATCACCCGGCCGCGGCCGTTGTTCTGCAGTATCTCGGCGGCGAGCGCGTCGAGCGTGTCGATCTTGGCCGGGGCCCACTTCGTCATAGGCAAAGTCTAGGTTTGTCAGGTGAGCATTGCCGGGCCGGTCATCGAGTGGTTTGCCGTCAACGGCCGCGACCTGCCGTGGCGGCGACCCGGCTTCACCCCATGGGGGGCGCTGGTGAGCGAGTTCATGCTGCAGCAGACCCCGGTCAACCGCGTGCTGCCCAAGCTCGCGGAGTGGCTCGAGCGCTGGCCCACACCCGCCGATCTCGCCGCTGCCTCCCCCGGCGACGCCGTGCGCGCCTGGGACCGCCTCGGGTATCCGCGCCGGGCCCTCAACCTGCACGCAACCGCCGTCGCCATCGTCGAGCGGCACGGCGGGGCCGTGCCCAGTGACGTGCCCTCGCTGCTCGCCCTGCCCGGGATCGGGGACTACACCGCGCGGGCGGTCTCGGTCTTCGCGTACGGGCAGCGGCATCCGGTCGTCGATATCAACATCCGCCGGGTGATCGCGCGGGCGGTGCTGGGCCTCTCCGACCCGGGCCCTGCCGCCAAGCGCGACCTCGTCGACATGGAGGCCCTGCTGCCGCCCTCCGATGAGGACGCCCGGGCATTCAACGCCGGCATCATGGAGCTCGGCGCCCTCGTCTGCGTCGCCCGCACCCCGCGCTGCGACGCCTGCCCTATCGCCGAGCTCTGCCGGTGGCGTCTCGACGGCTACCCGGCGACGGATGCCGCGAAGGCCCCGAGGCAGAAGAAGTACGAGGGCAGCGACCGGCAGGTGCGCGGCCTGGTGCTCGCCGAGCTGCGCGCGTCGGACATCCCTGTTTCGCGCGCCGAGCTCGCCCTGGTCTGGGCGGACGTCGAACAGCTCGACCGTTCGATCGCCGGGCTGATCCTCGACGGACTGATCGTCGACACCGGGGACGCGTACGAACTGCCGGGCTAGGCTGACCGGGTGCCATCGACGAGCGTTCGCCTTGACGCGGACAGCCCAGAACTGACCGCCGCCCTCGCCGAGATCACGAAGGACCTCCCCCGGGCCTTCCCGCCCGAGGTGCAGGCCGAGGCAGACGCCATCGCCGCTATTGCACCCCTGCCCGAGCTCGACCGCACCGATGTCGAGTTCGTGACCATCGATCCGCTCGGCTCCACCGATCTCGATCAGGCGCTTTTCTTGAGCCGCGAGATCGCCGGCTACCGCGTGCTCTACGCCATCGCCGACGTGCCCGCATTCGTCGAGCCGGGCGGCGCGATCGACGCCGAGGCCCGCCGCCGCGGCCAGACGATCTATGCGCCCGACGGGCGCATCCCGCTGCACCCGGCTGTCATCAGCGAGGGCGCGGCCAGTCTGCTGCCCGGCCAGCTGCGCGGGGCTTTCGTCTGGGACCTCGAGCTCGACGCCGCCGCGAAAGTCACCCAGAGCACCGTCTACCGCGCCCGCGTGCAGAGCCGCGAGCAACTCGACTACGCCACGGCCCAGAAGCGGCTGGATGAGGGCACTGCCAGCGACTGCCTGCAGCTTCTCCGAGAGGTCGGCCTCAAGCGCGTCGCCCTGGAGCACGAGCGCGGCGGCGCCAGCCTCGGCACCCAGGAGACCGAGATCGACCTGCGCGACGGCCGCTACGTGCTCGTGCGCCGCACTCCGCATCCGGTGGAGGACTGGAACGCGCAGCTGAGCCTCATGACCGGAATGGCGGCCGCGCAGATCATGCTCGACGGCAACGTCGGCATTCTGCGCACCATGCCGCCGGCCGATGACGAGGCGGTGCGCCGCTTCCGGCGGCAGACGCAGGCTCTCGGCGCGCCCTGGCCTGCGGATGTGCGCTACGGCGACTACCTGCGCACCCTCGACGTGTCCCAGCCCCGCCACCTCGCCATCATGCACGCCGCGGCGTCGCTGTTCCGCGGCGCCGGCTATTCCCCCTTCGACGGAGCCCCGCCGTCGCAGACCGAGCAGGCGGCTGTTGCCGCCCCCTACGCGCACGTCACCGCTCCCCTGCGGCGCCTCGTCGACCGGTTCGGGCTCGTCGTCTGCGAGGCGCTCTCGGCGGGCGAGCCGGTGCCCGGGTGGGTGCGGCAGGCGCTGCCCGAACTGCCGTCCGCCATGAGCCGATCGAGCCAGGTCGCGGGGCAGGTGGACTCGCAGGCCCTGAACGTGGTCGAGGCTGCCGTGCTCGCTGGCCGGGAGGGCGAGGTGTTCGAGGCGACCGTGCTATCCGCGTCGGATAGTTTCGGCACCGTGCAGCTCGTGGACCCGCCGGTCGTCGCGCGCTGCAACGGCACCCTAGAGCCCGGTGCGAGCATCCGCGCAACCCTCGAGACAGCAGAGGTCTCAACGGGTACTGTGCTGTTTCGTGCCTGAACTGCCAGAGGTGACCGCGCTCGTCGCCGACCTCGGCGCGCGCCTCGGGGGTCGCACGGTCGACCGGCTGACCATGCTGTCCTTCGCAGCGCTGAAGACCTTCGACCCGCCGGTGTCGGCACTGTCCGGTCTCACGGTCGGCGCGGTCAGCCGCCACGGCAAGTTTCTCGACCTCGCGATCGGCGAGCTGCACCTCGTCATCCACCTCGCCCGCGCCGGCTGGATCCGCTGGCGCGCAGAGAAGCCGCAGCCGTCGAAGGCGCCCGGCAAGGGACCGCTCGCGGCCCGGCTCGTTCTGGACGACGGATCGGGCATCGACGTGACCGAGGCCGGCACGAAGAAGAGCCTGGCCGTCTACCTCGTGCGCTCCGTGTCGGAGGTGCCCGGCATCGCCCGCCTCGGGCCCGACCCGCTGACACTGCCGCTCGAGGCCTTCGCGGCCATCCTCGCTACGCAGGGACGCTCGCAGATCAAGGGCGTGCTGCGCAACCAGTCGACGATCGCGGGAATCGGCAACGCCTACTCCGACGAGATTCTGCACCGCGCGAGAATGTCACCCTTCAAGCCCGCGTCGATGGGCGCGGATGACGTCGCCGCCCTCTATGCGGCGATGCAGTCGACCCTGCGCGAGGCCATCGCCCGCGCCGACGGACTGCACGCCAGCGAGCTCAAGGCCGAGAAGAAGTCCAACCTGCAGGTGCACGGCCGCACCGGCCTGCCCTGCCCGGTCTGCGGCGACACGGTGCGGCAGGTCATCTACTCCGACAGCACCTTCCAGTACTGCCCCACCTGCCAGACCGGAGGCAAGCCGCTCGCCGACCGGGTGCTGTCTAGGCTGTTGAAATGAGGATCGTCGAGCAGCTGCTGGCCGCCGGCATCCCCGACGAGGCCCTGGGCGCCTGGCGTCCAGAGAAGAAGATATTCGGCGTGCCACGGCCGCCGGCTATCGACCCGGTTGGGCGCGCGTGGCGGCTCGGGGCGCTGCTCATCGACCGCGATGGCGTCCTCTATGCGACCGGCAAGCTCACCCGGGCCATGGTGCCGAAGGACTTCAACGCCGACAAGTCGCTGGCCGGCGAGGCGCATCGCGAGATCCAGCGCGCGGCATCGCGGGGCGCGTTCCGGCCGGGCGAGTCGGTCAACTACGAGTGGACCCGGCTGACGCCGGAGCAGGCAGCGGAGCTGGTCTCCCCCACTACAGTCGAGGCGTACCTGCGAGAGCGGATCGAACTGCTTCGCTAGCCAGCGAAGGTCGCCTCGTCGTCGTCGTCATCCTCGTCCTCGTCCTCGTCGATGACGCGCGGCTTGACGTAGGGGTCCTCGTCGCCGGCGTACTGCGCCGACTTCGCCAGGGTCTCGACCTCGGCATCGCGGGCCGCTGCCTCTTGCAGCAGCGAGTCGATGAGCAGGGCGTTCTCCGGGATCCCGTCGGGGATGAACTCGAGCGACGGCGTCAGGCGCGCCGTGAGGTGCTTGCCGACCTCCGTGCGCAGCATGCCGGTGGCAGCCTTGAGGGCTGCGGCGGAATCCGCGCGCTCCTCGTCCGACCCATAGACGGTGAAGAACACGGAGGCGTGCTGCAGGTCGCCCGTCACCTTCACATCCGTGATGGTGACGAAGCCCATGCGTGGATCACGAACCCCGCGCTCCAGCCGGCGCGCGACGATCTCTTTGATGCGATCCGCCATCTTGGCGGCCCGAGCTGCATCAGCCATGCCATTTACCCACCTTCATGAGGGATTGGTTGCTTCAATGACATTGAACCAACGGGAAATCTCAGGGGCGGATGCCGGTGCCAGGCTAAGGAGAGTCGGGGCAGGGCCCCGTTCTCCGTGCCTGGTGCCGGCATCCGAACCGCCGCACGATTACGTGCGGGGCTTCTCCTTCATTTCAATAGTTTCGATCTCGTCGCCAATTTCAATGTCGTTGAACTTGCCAAGACCGATACCGGCTTCGAAGTCCGTGCGCACCTCGGTGACGTCGTCCTTGAAGCGGCGCAGCGACTCGATGGCCAGGTTGTCGCCGACGACGATGCCGTTGCGAATAACCCGGGCCTTCGCGTTGCGGGTGATGACACCCGAGCGAACGATGACACCCGCGACGTTGCCGAACTTGGAGCTGCGGAAGATCTCGCGAATCTCTGCGACACCCGACTGCACCTCCTCGTACTCCGGCTTGAGCATGCCCTTGAGGCTGCTCTCGACGTCTTCGAGCGCGGCGTAGATGACCGAGTAGAACCGAACATCCACTCCCTCGCGCGAAGCGCGGTCGCGGGCCTTCGGGTCGGGGCGCACGTTGAAGCCGATGATGATGGCGTTGTCGACCGTGGCGAGGTTGACGTCGCTCTCGGTAACAGCACCGACACCGCGGTGGATGATGCGCAGCTGAACGCTGTCGTCGACCTCGATCTTGAGCAGCGACTCCTCGAGCGCCTCGACGGCACCGGAGACGTCACCCTTGATGATGAGGTTGAGCGACTCGACCTTGCCGTCTTCGAGGGCCTTGGTGAAGTCCTCGAGGCTGATGCGCTTGCGGCTGCGGGCGAGCAGGGCGTTGCGCTCCACTGCCTCGCGCTTTTCGGCGATCTGGCGGGCGGTGCGGTCATCGTCGGTAACGAGGAAGGTGTCACCGGCGCGGGGCACCGAGGTGAGGCCGAGCACGGACACCGGACGAGCCGGGGTTGCGAACTCGACGGGAACACCGTTCTCGTCGTGCATCGCGCGGACCCGGCCGTAGGCCGTTCCCGCGACGATCGGGTCGCCGACCTCGAGCGTTCCCGACTGGATGAGCACGGTCGCCACGGCGCCGCGCCCCTTGTCGAGCTTCGCCTCGATGGCGACACCGCGGGCGTCCTTGTTCGGGTTGGCGCGCATGTCGAGTCCGGCGTCTGCGGTGAGCAGCACGGCGTCGAGCAGCTCGCGGATACCGATGTTGTTGAGCGCCGAGACGTCGATGAACATCGTGTCTCCGCCGTACTCCTCGGCGACGAGGCCGAACTCGGTGAGCTGCTGGCGCACCTTGGCCGGGTTCGCGCCGTCCTTGTCGATCTTGTTGACCGCGACGACGATCGGCACATTGGCCGCCTGGGCGTGGTTGAGCGCCTCCACCGTCTGCGGCATGATGCCGTCGTCGGCCGCGACCACGAGGATCGCAATGTCGGTCACCTGCGCACCTCGTGCACGCATGGCGGTGAACGCCTCGTGACCCGGGGTGTCGATGAAGGTGATGGCGCGCTCGACGCCCTCGTGCTCGGTGATGACCTGGTAGGCGCCGATGTGCTGGGTGATGCCTCCGGCCTCCCCCGCGACGACGTTGGCCTGGCGGATCGCGTCGAGCAGCTTGGTCTTACCGTGGTCGACGTGGCCCATGACGGTCACGACGGGCGGGCGGATCTCGAGGTCCTCGTCCGATTCGTCTTCGAGCTCCTGGTCGAGGTCGAGGTCGAAGCCGGCGAGCAGCTCGCGGTCCTCGTCCTCGGGGCTGACCATGTCGATCTTGAAGCCGAGCTCCTCGCCGAGGATGGCGAAGGTCGCCTCGTCGAGGGACTCCGTCGCCGTGGCCATCTGGCCGAGGTGGAAGAGAACCGTGACGAGGTTGCCGGGGCTGGTGTCGATCTTGTCGGCGAAGTCGGTGATGCTGGCTCCGCGGCGCAGGCGGATGACGGTGTTGCCGTCACCACGGGGAACGCTGACGCCGCCCAGCGACGGGGCTTCGCGCAGCTCGAACTCGGCGCGCTTCGTGCGCTTCGACTTGCGGGCCTTGCTCTTGCCGCCACCGCGGCCGAATGCTCCAGCGGTTCCGCCGCCGGGGCCGCGACCGCGGCCGCCTGCGGGCGGACGGTTGGGACCGAAGTTGGACCCAGGGGCTCCCGGGCGGGCACCTGCGGCACCGGCACCGGCTCCACCGGGGCGGAATCCGCCACCGGCTCCACCCGGACGGAATCCTCCGCCGGGCGCGGGGCGCTGGCCGGCGCCGACTGGGCGGTTGCCCTGGCCGGGGCCGCCGGGGCGCGGGGCTCCGGGACGGGGTGCACCGGGACGCGGGATGCCGGTCGCCGAGGCGCCCGGACGCTGCATGCCCTGGTTGGAGGCGAAGGGGTTGTTGCCCGGGCGCGGGATGCCAGGGCGCTGCGCGCTCTGGGTCGTGCCGAAGGGGTTGTTGCCGGGGCGCGGTGTGCTCGGGGCAGCGTCCTCTGCGGGGGCCGGGTTGGCGGCAGCTGCCTCGGCCTGGGCCTGACGCTCGGCGACCGTCAGCGGCGGCGCGGCAACAGGTGCTTCGTCGTCGTACTGCGGGGCCTCGGCGACCGGCGCGGGCGCCGGGGTGGGCGCAGCGGCGGGCTTGGGGGCAGCCGCCTTGGCGGGAGCCTTCGGCGCGGCGGCCGGCTTGACGCCGTCTGCCTCGAGCGCCGCCTTCACCTTGCGGGCGACGGGCGGTGCGATGCTGGAGGACGGTCCCTTGACGAACTCGCCCATGTCCTTGAGCTTCTCAAGAACGATCTTGCTTTCAATGCCGAGCTCGCTAGCGATCTCGTGCACGCGTGGGTTGGCCACAATTCTCCTGTCTGGGTCCGCACCCAGGCCTGTGACAAGCACAGTGGGAGCAGACGTTTAGTGGACGGAACTCATTTCGAGCCGCTCATTAGTTGTCCATGTGTCAATCAGCCATTTCGTTGGATGTAACTAGGTGGTACTGCCTACAAAGGCGAGCAACGCCGCGCTGTCGAGCGCGGTCGAAACTCGGAACGCACGCCCGAGGGCCTTGCGCTTGATTGCTGTTTCGACGCAGTCGCGTGTGGGGTGGACCCACCCGCCCCGACCCGGGAGAACCGCGGACGGATCCGGGATCACCTCGCCGTCCCGCGCCACGACCCGCAACAAAGCAGATCTGTCGGCACGCGAACGACAGCCGAGGCACGTTCTTGCGGGTTCCATGCTACCCCTCCTCTGACCATCATGCCCGCACCTGGCTGTGCACGGAGTGCCGTTCCCCGAGCTATATCGTGGAGACATGACGAAGGCGCTCTACGCGGAATTTCAGGTTATCCCCGGCAACGAGGTCCGCGTGCGCGAGTTGATCACCCAGTTGGCTTCGCGCGTGCGCGAGGAACCGGGCAATGTGCTGTTCGAGCCGCACGTGCTCGAGGCCGACCCGAACCACTATTTCGTCTACGAGGTGTACGTCGATGACGCGGCTTTTGAGGCGCATCTGGCGGCGGACCATGGCCAGGTATTCAACGCCGAACTCTCGCCCCTCGTCACGGGCGGGGCGTCCCGGCTCACGCTGCTGCGCTAGGCGCGATCGGCCAGCCAGGCGGCGAGGTCCACATCCGTCGGCGGGTTGGCGCCTGCCCGGCTGACGGTGATTGCTGCGCAGTGCGTGGCCCTGGTCACGATCCGAGCCAGCTGCTCCTCGGAGATCTCGTGCAGTGACCGACGGGATGACCCCCCATCGAGGCCCTCCATCGCCAGCCCGGTGAGCAGTGCGGCCATGAAGGAGTCTCCGGCGCCGATGGTGTCGACGAGGTGGGCAGGCACGCCCGGCACCGAGAAGCGCAGGCCACTGCGTGACGCGACGAAGGCGCCGTCTGCTCCCCGGGTGACAACGACGATGGCGGGGCCGTGGCCGAGCCACGACTCGGCCGCAGTCTCAACGGCAACCCCGGGGTACAGCCACCCCAGATCCTCATCGCTCGCCTTGACCACATCGGCCAGGGCGAGGTGCCGCTCGACGGCGGCCCGGGACTCGCCCAGCGAGCCGAGCAGCTGCGGCCGTACGTTCGGGTCATAGGTGACGATGGCGGTCTCGCGCAGCGTGGCGACCAGCTCTTCGACGCTGTGCGCACCCGGTGAGAGGAACGCTCCAATCGACCCGAAATGCACGAGACTGAAGCGCGCGACGTCCCCCAGCGCTGACAGGGTTACCGACGGCAGCATCCAATCGATAGCGAAGTCGTAGTGCGCGCTGCCCTCCTCGTCGATGGTGGTCGTGGCCGTGGCCGATCTCCGGCCGGCGACCTGCGGACAAAGCAGTGTCGCACCGGACGACCTGACGTGCTCCGCCAGAGCGTCCCCGCGCTCGTCATCCCCGATGTCCGTTACCAGCTCAGCGGGCATGCCCAGCCGCGCGACGCCAAAACTGACGTTGAGCGGGCTTCCTCCGGCGTGGTCCGCCGTTGCGCCGCGAGAGACGACGATGTCTGTTATCGACTCGCCGATCACCAGTGCCCGCGACGCGGACGAATAGGCCGACATTCTCTCGCTCCCTGCCATGCGGTTAGTCGCCATCCAGCTTGATGGTCTGAATGCTTCCCGTGATGGTGCCGATCAGGCTGTCACTGGTGAACTCCGCCGTCGGCGCATCCTTGACGATCTTGCCGAGGCGCAGCACGACGATACGGTCGGTCACCTCGAGCACGTGCGGAAGGGTGTGCGAAATGAAGATGACGCCCAGGCCCTTCGACTTTGCCGCCTGGATCACGTGAAGCACCTCTCCCGCCTGGCGTGCGCCGAGGTGGTTGGTGGGCTCGTCGAGAATGATCACCTTGCGCGCCCAAGCGACTGCGCGCCCGATTGCGACGGCCTGCCGCTGCCCGCCCGAGAGTTGCGATACCGACCGGCTCGATGAGGGAACAGCAATGCCGACACGCTCGAGATCTGCATGCGCCTCCGTCTCCATCGCCTTCGATGCGAGGAACCCCAGAGCGCCGAGGGGACCGCGAACCAGCTTCTCGCGACCGAGGAACACATTCTGCGAGACCGTCAGGTGCGGCGCGAGCCCGGAATCCTGATACAGAGTCTCGATGCCGGCGTCGAGTGCCTGCCGGGGTGAGGACCACGACTGCTCGACCCCGTCGAGGAAGATCT
Source organism: Actinomycetota bacterium (assembly GCA_013297645.1). Lineage (GTDB taxonomy): Bacteria > Actinomycetota > Actinomycetes > Actinomycetales > Microbacteriaceae > Conyzicola. The sequence continues at coordinate 16,908 of JAAFHU010000007.1, read as the reverse complement.
GGCCACCATCGGGCTTATGGGCGCCCGACAGCACTTTGACCAGTGTCGACTTGCCGGCACCGTTGTCGCCGACCAGTCCGAGAACCTCGCCGGCGTGGAGCTTGAGGCTCGCGCCGTCGAGAGCGACGACGGAGCCGTATCGCTTGGATACATTCTTGACCTCGTAGATCACATCGCCGCTCATGCTGTTCTCCTGTTCTTGCTCTGAAGGGTCTGCACCGCGACGGCCGCGGCGATCAGCACCGCGACAACGACCTTCTTCCAGTCGGGGGCGACCCCGATCATGATGAGGCCAGACTGCACGGTGAAGAGGATGAGTGCGCCGAGAACGGTGCCGAGCATGCGCCCCACACCGCCCATGAGCGACGCACCGCCGATCACGACTGCGGCGATCGCATCAAGCTCTCGCCCGGTGCCCGACGACGGGGACCCGGCACCGAGACGGAGGTAGACGTACATTCCGGCGAGTCCAGCGAGCGCGCCCGAGAGCACATAGACCTTCGTCAGGTGGCGCTCGACGTTGATACCCGCGGCTCGCGCGGCAAAGGAGTTGGACCCGATGGCGTAGGTGTACAGGCCGAAGCGGGACTTGTGCAGGAAGAGCCCGACGATGACCACCACGATGATCACGACGATGACTGCCCACGAGAACGGATTGACCTTGGGGTCGATCGCAGAGATCAGAGCGAAGTTGCTCGCGCTGCCGATCGGCGCGCCCTTCGAGATGATGACGGAGAAACCGAGGGCGGCACCCATGGTCGAGAGCGTGGCGATAAAGGGGACGATCTTGAACCGGTTGATGAGGAACGCATTGGTCAGCCCGACGAGAACGCCAACGGCCACCGAGACCAGCGTTCCGATTAGCAGGGCCCCCGATGCCTCGCCGCCCTTGATCGTCTGGTCGACACCGAGGACATTGGCCATGGTCCATGCGGAGACGACACCGCTGAGCCCGATAGTGGCGCCGACCGAGAGGTCGATCCCGCCACTGATGATGACGAAGGTCTGGCCGACCGCGATGAGCGCGACCGATCCCCAGTCGGTGAGGATGTTGTTGGCTGTCAGCGCCGAGAGGAACTTGGGCTCCAGGCTGGAGAAGACGATAGTCAGCAGAATCATCACGCCGACGAGGATCGTGCTCTGATTGGTGGCCAGCTGCGTGAGCTGCTGGAGGCGAGCTGATCTCGCGGATTGAGCCAGGTGGCTGTCAGTCATGGTTTCTCTACCTTGCTATTGGCTAATGGGTGTGCCCGCGCCCCGGGGGTGGGGGCGCGGGCACAGGGGGTCGCTAGTTGGCGACGTAGGTGTACTTCTCGAAGTCCGCGTCAGAGGTGCTGCCGCTGAGCGTGACGTTCGGGATGACAACCTCGGCCGCGGTCGAGGTCTTGCCGGTCTTGATGTACTCGACGATGGACTTGATGGCGAGGCGAGCCTCGGCCGCGGGGTCCTGTGCGATGAGCGCGGTGAAGATTCCCGACTTGATCTTGGCGACGTTGTCCGGGTAGGCGTCGTAGCCGACGAGGGCGACGGAGCCGACGAGGCCCTTCGACTCGAGGGCGGCAGCCGCACCCGAGGCGTTGGTTCCGTCGATGGCGAAGATGCCGTCGAGGCCCGGGAACTTGGTCAGCCAGTTGCTGACGTTCGTCGCGGCCTTCTCCGGGTCAGACTCGGAGTAGGCGACATCGACGATCGAGATTCCGGGGTACTTGGACTCGACCTGCGCCGTGAAGCCGTCGAGGCGTCCGACGTTGGTGGTTGCGGTCGGGCTGGTCAGACCGACGACTACCTCGTAGCTCTCACCGTCGGTGTAGCCGATCTGCTCGGCGATCGCGTCGGCGGCCTTTGCTCCACCGTCGCCGTTGTCGCCGGTGATGAAGGTGAGCACCTTCGAGAGGTCGTCAACGTGGGTGTCGACGTTGGCGACGATGACGCCAGCGGCGAGCGCCTTGTCGACCGACGGCTGCAGAGCGGTCGGGTCAGTCGGGATCAGAACGAGCGCGGTGGGCTGCTCGGCGAGCACCGCGTCCACGATCGGAATCTGGGTCTCGGCCGAGTAGTTCTTGGGGTCGCCCTGCCAGACGAGGGTGACGCCCTGAGCTGCGGCCTCCTCTTCGGCGCCGACCTTCATCGCCTGGAAGAAGGGGTCGGACTCGGCACCCATGACGAACGCGATGGTGATCTCGTCCTCTGCCGGAGCCTCGGCGGCCGCAGTGCAACCGGTGAGCGCCAGGCTGGCGGCAGCGAGCACGCCAATGCCTGCGAACACTGTCTTGGAAGTCTTCATTGATCTCTCCACTTACTTGGGACGCGCGTCAGATGAGGATCCCAAGGGAGACATCATCGTCGCGTCATTGAATGTTGGCTGGAAGCCGCAGATTGCGAGAACGTTATCGCAAGCTGCGTGCAATAATGTCATTGAGCGAGAAGTCGCGCAACTGGAGAATGTCACAGTTGCATCACGGGGCCGACGGAGGACCACATGGCAGCGACACGGGGCAGCGCTCCGACGATCGTCGACGTCGCGGCCGCGGCCGGCGTATCACTGGCGACCGCCAGTCGCGCGCTATCGAATTACGGCCGCGTTTCCGCGGTAACAGCCGAGCGCGTTCGCCGGGCCGCCATTGAGATCGGCTACCGGCCGAACGAACTCGCCCGCGCGATGCGGGTCGGATCGTCGGGCACCATCGGTCTGGTCATCATCGCCGACTTCACCAACGCGTTCTTCGACCGCGCAACCAAGTCGATCGTCGACGCGGCCAAGTCGCACGGCTACCAAGTGCTCATCTCCAACAGCGACGAGGACATCGAAGTCGAGAGGCTCGCTGTGCAGACGCTGCTCGACAAGCAGGTCGACGGACTGATCGTGGTGCCGTCTCTTGCCCGTGCGCACGACCACCTTCTGCCCCCGGCCCTGGGCGGCAAGCCGCTCGTGGTGATCGACCGCATCCCCGACGGGGTGGCGGTGACCTCTGTCACCACTGACGACCGCTCGGGCACGGAGCAGGCCGTGCGCAATGCCGCGTCGCTCGGCCACGAACGCCTGGGCTTTCTCGTATCGGCCTTCGGCGTGCACGGGCACACTCTCGAGAGGCCCGAGCCGATGCTGTCGAGCGTGACTGAACGCGTCGAGGGATTCACCTCGGGCGCGCGCGCCGCGGGAATTGCGAAGCGCAATCAACTGTGGGTCTACTCCGAGGACGAGCCGAGGGCCTCGGAAGCGGCAGTCTCGTACATGCTCGATCGCCCGAAGCCGCCGACCGTGATCTTCACCTCAAACAACGACATGGCACTGGCCGTGCTCAAGGTTGCCGGCAACCGCCGGCTCGTCATAGGCCGCGACATCTCCTTGGTCACGGTCGATGACAGCCAGTGGGCGGCCGCCATCGTCCCCGGCATCACCGTGGTCGCCCGCCCGGTCGAGCAGCTGGGCGAGTTGGCCGTCTCGCGCCTGGTCAGCAGGATCAGCAATCCGGACCAACCTGACGAGACAATCGTGCTGCCCACGGAAGTGATCGCACGGGAGTCGGTGGCGAACCTCAAGGTGCTGCCCTACCGCGAAGTCGACTAGCACCCGCCCATCGGCGCGCTCGGCACGCCTCGCGGCGCTCAGTCCCCGTCGAGGATGGAGTCCGGCTGGATGTCGATCCGTGCGCCGGTCAGCTTCGCCGCCAGTCGGGCGTTCTGGCCCTCCTTGCCGATCGCGAGCGAGAGCTGGTAATCGGGCACCAGGGCGCGAACGGCCTTGGTCGACTCGTCGAGGATGAACGAGCTCGACACCTTGGCGGGCGAGAGGGCGTTGGCAACGAAGGTGGCGAGGTTCTCGGAGTAGTCGACGATATCGATCTTCTCGTTGTTGAGCTCGGAGGTGACCGCGCGCACGCGCTGGCCGAGCTCGCCGATGCAGGCGCCCTTGGCGTTGATGCCGGGCTCCGTCGCACGCACGGCCATCTTCGTGCGGTGGCCGGCCTCGCGCGCGAGCGAGACGATCTCGACGAGGCCGTTGGCGATCTCGGGCACTTCGAGGGCGAAGAGCTTGCGCACGAGCGCGGGGTGGGTGCGGCTCACCGTGATCTGCGGGCCCTTGGTGCCGCGGCTAACGCTCGTGACATACACGCGGATGCGCGTGCCGTGCTCGTAGTTCTCCCCCGGCACCTGCTCCTCGGGCGGCAATACCGCCTCGATGGTTCCCAGGTCGACCTGGATCATGCGCGGGTTCGGGCCCTGCTGGATGACACCGGCCACGATGTCGCCCTCGCGCCCCTTAAACTCGCCGAGGACTTTGTCGTCACCGATATCGCGCAGGCGCTGGTTGATGACCTGCTTCGCGGCGAAGGCGGCGATGCGGCCGAAGTCCTCGGGAACGTCCTCGGCCTCGCCGATGACATTGCCCTCCTCGTCGTGCTCGGCAACGAAGACCTGCACGTGGCCGGTCTTGCGGTCGAGCACCACGCGTGCCTGCGACAGCGGCTCATCAGAGTTCTTGCGGTCGCTCTCGCCGGTGTGCTTGAGATAGGCGGTGAGGATCGCCTGTTCGATGATCTGCACGAGTTCCTCGAACGGGATCTCGCGCTCACGTTCCATGAGTCGCAGTACGCTCAGGTCGATTTCCACTGAGGGCCTCCGATAGTGAAATTATGTGACCGGCGGGCGATTGCCCGCTGATTGTCGACAGTCAGTTTAGCCCGGGTTGCGGTGACCGCGTCTCGCACCCCCACAGCGCAGCGCTAACGTGTGTGCGTGGCCAAACGCATCCTCCTCATTCTGCTCGCTGTTCTCGTCGTCGCCGGTGCGGTGATCGGGGGCGTCATCTACGTCGGCACCCAGTCCGATGGCGAGAGAGAGGGCTCTGCCCACCTCTCTGGCACATCGGGAGCCGACACCGAGGAGGACGACGACTTCGGAACGGTCGAGGTCTACGCGGTGCTCGACGACGGCACTCTCGATCCCGAGGCCAGCGGGCTGACGGAGAAGGTCTGGGACACCTTCGTTCGCGTCGTCACACCCGACTTCGCGGCGACGACCATGACGCAGTTCCGTGTCGGAGATGCCCCCGACAGCGACACGCTCGCCTACGTCTACCAGGACGATGACCCGCAGTACTGGGTGCTCGCCGCCAACCTCGCCACGAGCGAGAACGAGGCCGATCTCATCGCGACGCTGGTGCACGAGTACTCGCACATCCTCAGCCTGGGCGGCAGTGAGATGGATGCGTCGGTCGACAGCTGCAGCACCATCGAGCTCACTGAGGGCTGCGCGGCCGGCGACTCCTACCTGTGGGGCTTCGAGCAGCAGTTCTGGGCTGGATACGGCGACGAATCCCCGTCCGCCGACAACGATGACGAGAACGAGGCCTACGACTTCTACCTCGCGCACGAGGAGGACTTCGTCAGCGACTATGCCGCCACCAACGTCGTCGAGGACTTCGCCGAGAGCTTCATGACCTTCGTGCTCGAGGAGCAGCCGGACGCGGACACACTCGTCGCCGACAAGCTCAACTACTTCTGGCAGTTCGAGGAGTTCACCGGGATCCGCGAGCGGATCCGCGACGAGTTCTCGGACGAGCTGGGCCTCGGGGTCTAGACGCCGAGTCGCGCCGCGACCTCCGCGATGGGCAGCGGTGTGCGCTCCCCCGTGCGGCGGTCCCAGTGCTCGACGGTGCCCTCGGCGGCGTCGCGCCCCACGATGATGATCTGCGGCACGCCGAGCAGCTCTGCGTCGCCGAACTTGACGCCGGGCGACACCTTCGGGCGGTCGTCGAAGAGCACGTCGAGACCGGTCGCCTCCAAGGACGACACCAGCGATTCCGCGACCTCGTAGACGACATCCTCGCGGCCGGCCGCAATGACGTGCACGTCGAAGGGCGCGATGTTCGCGGGCCAGATGAGGCCCTTCTCGTCGTTGTTGCTCTCAGCGATCGCCGCCATGAGCCGCGTGACGCCGATGCCGTAGCTGCCCATCGTGACGGTGACCAGCTTGCCGTTCTCGTCGAGCACCTTGAGTCCGAGGGTCTCGGCGAAGAACCGCCCCAGCTGGAAGACGTGCCCGATCTCCATGCCACGGGCGAGCTCGATCGGGCCGGAGCCGTCGGGAGCCGGGTCGCCAGCGACGACGTCCGCGATCTGCGCCACGCCTTCTCCGACGAAGTCGCGGCCGGCGACGAGGCCGAAGACGTGGCGTCCGCTCTCGTTGGCGCCGGTGATCCATGCCGTTCCGTCAGAGATGCGGGGGTCGAGCAGGTAGGGAATCGTCGCGTCGGGGCCTGAAACCGCGTAGCCAGGGCCGATGTAGCCCTTAACGAGGCCGGGGTTGTTGACGAAGTCGGCGTCGGTCGCGGGCTCGACGTCGTGGGGCGCGAAGGCGACCTCGGCGCGCTTGAGGTCGACACCGCGGTCCCCGGGGATGCCGACGACAACGAGCGACCGCGCGCCCTCGGGGTCGGTCAGGGCGAGCACCACGTTCTTGAGGGTGTGGGCCGCGGTGTAGCCGCGGTCGGGGTAGAGCTCGGTAGCGACGGCGACGAGCGTCTCGATCGTCGGGGTGTCGGGGGTGTCGCGCACTTCCGCCGGGGGCAGGGAATCGAAGGGCACCGCGGGCGGGGCTTCGGTTGTGAAGGCCTCGACGTTCGCCGCATAGCCTCCGGCCGAGCGCACATAGGTGTCCTCGCCGATCGGGGTGGGGTGCAGGAACTCCTCGCTGCGGGCGCCGCCCATGAGGCCGCTGTCGGCCTTGACGATGGCGTACTCCATGCCGAGGCGAGTGAAGATGCGCTCGTAGGCGTCGCGGTGCTGCTGGTACGAGGCGTCGAGGCCGGCGTCGGTGTAGTCGAAGCTGTACGAGTCCTTCATCGAGAACTCGCGCCCGCGCAGCAGGCCGGCGCGCGGCCGGGCCTCGTCGCGATACTTGTCCTGGATCTGGTAGATCGAGAGCGGCAGGTCTTTGTAGCTCGAGTAGAGGTCCTTCACCAGCAGAGTGAAGACCTCTTCGTGCGTCGGGGCGAGGAGGTAGTCGGCGCCACCGCGGTCCTTCAGACGGAAGATCCCGTCGCCGTACTTCGTCCAGCGGCCGCTCTGCTCGTAGGGCTCTCGGGGAAGGAGCGCGGGAAAGTGCACCTCCTGCGCACCGAAGGCCTCGAGCTCCTCGCGGATGATGGCCTCGATCTTGCGCCGCACCTTCAGCCCCAGCGGCAGCCAGGCGAACACGCCCGGGGCCTGGCGGCGGATGTAGCCGGCGCGAACGAGCAGCCGGTGGCTGGCGACCTCGGCGTCGACCGGGTTCTCGCGGAGGGTGCGGACAAAGAGCTGGGAGAGGCGTGTTGACACGCGCCCCAGTCTAAGGCGAGCAGCTACCAGGGCTTCGGCGCGAAGTCGTCGAGGTTGTCGTAGGCGCGGTCGGCCGCGTCGTTCTCCTCCTTGTCCTTCTCCGCGGCGTCGAGCAGGTCCTGCAGGTTGTCGATCGGCTCGTCGCCCTCGGCGTCGTCGCCCGAGCCGGGGGGCGGCGGCTGGCCGCCCTGCCCGCCCTGGGGATCCTGCTGGTCCTGGGCGTTCTGCTGCGCCTGCTCCAGCTTCTGCTGCAGGTCGTCCTGGCGCTCGTCGCTCGGCGGGCACGACTCTGCCCCCTCGGCGAGAACGGTGATGGCCTCCTGATAGAGCTGCGCGGCCTTCTCGAACTCCCCGGCAGCATCGGCATTGTCGCCGAGCCCCTCGATCGCGTACGAGAGGTTGAGGCGCACGGCGCAGGCGTCGGGCAGCGGTGCGGTCTCAAGCGCCATCTCGAGCTCGTCGCGCGCGTCCTGGAAGAGAAGCGAGCCGAGGTAGGCCGTGCCGAGGCCGAAGTGCGCCTTGTGCGGCTCGATGATGTTGGCCGTGAGATTCCACGTGGCGTACTCGGCGCTCTTCTCGTAGTCGCCGTCGTTGTACGCACTGAGCGCGAGGGCGCCGATGACCGCCATGGCGATCAGCTTGACCGCGAGTGCCCCGAGGGCGAGCACGAGCGGGATCGACGCAATGCGCAGGATCCGCGCCATGCGCCGCGAATCTTCCGTCGCCTGTGCTCTCGCCATCACCGCCTCCGTCCGATCCCCTGGGAGTTGATGAGCGCGATGGCGACGAGCGCGGCCTCCCACAGCAGCAGCACGAACGCGGCCAGCGCCGGGATCCAATACAGCGGGATGAGGGTGCGGGCCCCCGTCTCGGTCAGCGAGTCGTCGGCGGTGTCCTCGATCGCGTCGATGCCGGGTATCGCGCCCGGGGCCGTGCGATGCACGTAGCTGATGCCGAGCTGGTCGGCGATGGCGCGCAGGTTGTCCTCGTCGATCGTCGACAAGGCGACCGAGTAGGGATAGTCGGAGCGGTCCATGATGTACTCCGGCTCTTCCGAGTCGTCGGTGTAGAGGCCGGCGTTCGACAGCATCGGTCCGCCCTCCTCCGTGCCGTAGCCGAGCACGATGCCGGCGTTGGTGTACGTGCCTGCGCCGGCGAAGGAATCCGGCTCCTCGGCTGCCGTCTGCTCGCCGTCGCCGAGGTAGAAGACGATGCGGCGGTGCTCGGGGGTGGCGTCCTGGGCGTCCTTGAGCGTCTGTGCCAGCAGCTCGTTCGCCTCGGAGATGGACGAACCGTGCGAGTAGAGCGTCAGCTCGGGCTGCACAACCTCCATGGCCGAGACCACGGCATTCGCGTCGCGGGTGAGGGGAAGGCGCACGAGCGGCACGGCGTCGAAGGTGATGAGGCTGAAGCGGGCGCCGGCGAAATGCTCGACGATCTGGCTGATGTCGGCGCGCATACCCTCGAGCCGGGTCTTCTGGCCGTCGTAGTCCTCGGCCGAGACGCTCCCGGTCGTGTCGAGCACGATGAACACGTCGTTGCTAGAGGTAAGGGTGGTGCTGTCGGCCGGCCCGTAGACGCTCGGGCCGATGGCCACGCCGAACAGGGCAACGGCGATGAGCCCACGGCGCACGGTGCTCAGCAGCCTGACCCTGCTGAAAATGGCCGTCGCCACGAGGAAAGCGAGCACGGCAACCAGCAGCAGTACGGCGGCGGCAATTGGGACTACGGGGTCGAAGCTCACTGGCGCACCCTCCAGCCGACGACGAGCAGCACGAGGAAGGCGAGCACGGCCCACCCGAGTGCGGCCCCCGGCACATCGGTGAACGTGAGAACGGGGGTGGAATCGAAGGCCGTGGCCTGGTCCTCGAGCACACCGTCGACGATGCCCGTCACCGCTCCCGGGTCGTCGAGGGTGTAGTAGCCGCCGCCGGTCTTGTCGACAAGCCTCTCGAACTCCTCCGCCTCGCGTGGCGCGGTGTCTTCGAGCGGGTTAATGCCGAAGACCTTGACATTGCGGTCGACGGCGAAGTCGGCAGCCTCCTCGAAGGTGAGCAGGGGCTCGCCGTTGATGACGTTGTCAGTCGCGAGCACGATCGTGCGGCTTCGCTCGCTGTCGAGCCGGTCGAAGCGCAAGACGCAGGACGCGAGTCCGTCGCCGATGAGCGAGGCGCCGTCGGCGACCAGCGTGCCGTTCCAGTAGTTGTAGCTGCTGCCGGCGTCGAAGGATCCCTCCATGCTCTCGCGCACTGTCGCGAGCTGGTTCGACAGGTAGGCGTAGTCGTCGGTCAGGGGAAAGACCTGTGCCGACGAGCTGTTCCAGAGAACGAGGGCGATGCGCTCGCCGTTGAACTCGTCGACGAGCTGTTCAAAGGCCTCGATGACGAGCGCGTCGTAGTCGACCATCGAGCCGCTCACGTCGAGGCAGAGCACGATGTCGCGGCTGTAGGTCTCGGACTGCGTGAGCGTGGACATCACCGGTCGCGACGCCACCACGCCGATCGCCAGCGCGGCGAGGACGACGGCCACCAGCAGGCCCGCGAGCAGCGCCCGGTAGGCGGCAAGCACCGATCGGAACCGCGGCAGTGCAGTCAGCCGGTCGCTGTGGGCGACCGGGGCCGCGCGCCGCCGGGCTGCCCGGTGCAGCAGAACGGCGACCGTGACGACGACCGCCGCCGCGACCGTGAGCCCGGCGAGCACGAGCGGCATCCAGGGAAGGGCTAGTTCCACGCGCGCACCGCCTCACGGGCGATCTGCGGGGCCGGGCCGAGCTCGGTCAGCTCCTCTTCTTGAAAGGCGATCGGGTAGAACTGGGCAACCGCCTGCGCGACGATGAGCATGCCGTTGTCGCGCAGCTCGGTGAGGGTCATGGTGCGGGCGTCGTACATTCGCCCCTCGGAGGCGTAGCTGCGCACGAGCTCGCTGAGCCGCAGGTGCGCCTCGCGCACGCTGATCTCGTCGGCGAGCGCGGCACGCTCGACCTCGTCGATCTCGGCCATGGTGCCCGCGAAGCCGCGCGCCGCCGGGCGCGGGCGGCTGACGGCCGTCGACGGGCGCGTGCGGGTGAGGAGTCGCGACAACAGGGGCACGAGCACGAACCAGGCCACGATGAGCAGCACGGCAAAGGCGCCCAGCAGCGGCCAGAGCCAGAAGTAGAGCAAGGGGGGAACGACGTCAGCGACGAGCACGGGCCCTCCTCTGCAGCATGGCCAGGAGGCTGGTGACGACGTCTGCCTGCGAGGTGAGCCGGGTGTGGCTGATGCCGAGCACCTCGAGCGACCGCCCGACCCGCTCGGCGCGATCGGCGGCTGCTCGGTCGAAATCGGCGGCCAGCCTGCGGTTGTTGCGCACGAAGTCCGGGATGAGCGAGTCGTCGGCCACGTCGTACAGTGCGGGGCCTCCGGCAATTCCGCGCACGAGGTCGGCGTCGGCCACCGTGCACCAGAGCAGCTCGTGCCGTGACTGCAGAAGGCGTGTCGTTGCCTCGAGCTCGTCGGTCATGCCGATGTCGTCCGCAATGACGACGACGATGCAGCGGCGGCGCACGCTGACGAGAACCTTGCGCAACAGCCCGGGCAGGTCGCTCATCGGGCCGCGCAGGTCTGGAGCGGCATCGATACGTCGCAGCAGGCCCTCGAGCTGCGCCTCGGTCGTCGCCGCCCGCAGCCGGGTGACGCCGTCGGCATTGCCGTGGATGACCGAGACCCGGTCGCCGTGCCGCAGCGAGAGGTAGCCGAGAACCCCCGAGACGAGCACGGCGAGCTCGCGCTTCGGCTCGCCCGACTCGGCGACCGCCGCGAGGTTGCGGCCGGTGTCGACGACGAGCAGCAGCTCGTGCTGGCGGTCGGCTGAGTAGTTGCGCACGAGGGGCGTGCCGTGGCGGGCCGTCGCCTTCCAGTCGATGTCCTTCACCTCGTCGCCGGCGACGTAGGCGCGCAGATCGTCGAAGTCCATGCTTCGCCCGCGCGAGAGCGACGCGTACTGCCCGTCGAGCAGGCCCATCACCCGGCGGTTGGCGCGGATGAAGACCTTCGACTTCACGCGGAGGAGCAGCTTGGACATGACGGCGCCTAGGGAGCGGGAATGGCGGCGACGATCGCGGTGATGATCTCGTCGGTGGTGACGCCCTCGGCATCCGCCTCGAATCCGAGGATGATGCGGTGGCGAAGCACGCGGTGTGCGATCGCCTTCACGTCTTCGGGAATCACATGGCCGCGCCCGTTGAGCAGGGCGTAGGCGCGGGCCGCCTGCACGAAGGCGATGCTGCCGCGCGGGCTGGCCCCGACCTCGACGAGGCCGCCGAGCTTCTCGCCGACGACCGAAGTGGCATTGCGGGTCGCGCTCACCAGCGAGACGATGTAGCGCCGCAGGGCGCCGTCGATGTAGATGCGGCTGGTGAGCTCTTGCAGGGCGAGCACGTCGTCGAGGCTGATGACGCCCTCGGTCGCACCGTTGCCGCTGAAGACGCCGGCGTCGAGGCGGTCGAGGATCTCGAGTTCTTCGTCGATCGTCGGGTAGTACACGATCTCCTTGATGAGGAAGCGGTCGAGCTGCGCCTCGGGCAGCAGGTAGGTGCCCTCCTGCTCGATCGGATTCTGGGTGGCGATCACGAGGAAGGGCGACGGCACCTTGTAGACCGTGCCGCCGATCGATGTCTGGCGCTCCTGCATGGCCTCGAGCATCGCGCTCTGGGTCTTCGCGCTCGAGCGGTTGATCTCGTCGAGCAGCACGAAGTTGGCGTGCACCGGGCCGAGCTGGGTCTTAAAGGTGTTCGACGTGTTGTCGAAGATCTGGGTGCCCGTGATGTCGCTCGGCAGCAGGTCGGGCGTGCACTGGATGCGGTTGAACTGCCCCTTCACCGAGGTGGCGAGGGTGTTGGCAGCCATCGTCTTGGCAAGGCCGGGCACACTCTCGAGCAGCACGTGTCCGCCCGCGAGGAGGGCGATCAGCAGGCTCCACCGCAGGTTGCCCTGGCCGACGATGCGGCTCGAGAAGCTGTTCGACACGGCGATGAGCTGCTCAACGGCCTTCGCCAGCTCGGCCGCAGTGACCTGCTCGACGGACGTTCGTTCTTGCACCCTGTGATCTGCCACGCTGCTCCCCGGAATTCGTCTGGGTTACGAACCTACCTCAGGTCACGAAGCGACCCGACGGGCAGCGCTGCCCGTCGCAGGCAATCGCCAGCTAGGCGGTGACGACCGTCGGGGACCCGACCGCGCCGGCCGGCATTTCTGCGGCAAGGCGGTTCGCCTCCTCGATGAGGGTGGCGACGATGTCGGCCTCGGGCACGACCTTGATGACCTCGCCCTTGACGAAGATCTGGCCGCGGCCGTTGCCGCTCGCCACGCCGAGGTCGGCCTCGCGGGCCTCGCCCGGGCCATTGACGACGCAGCCCATCACAGCCACGCGCAGCGGCACGGTCATCTTCTCGAGACCCTCGGTGACGTCGTTGGCAAGCTTGTACACGTCGACCTGGGCACGGCCGCAGCTCGGGCACGAGACGATCTCGAGCTTGCGCTCGCGCAGGCCGAGCGATTGCAGGATCTGCAGGCCGACCTTGACCTCCTGCGCGGGGGGCGCCGACAGCGAGACGCGGATCGTGTCGCCAATTCCCTCGCTGAGCAGCACTCCGAAGGCGGTCGCGCTCTTGATCGTGCCCTGGAACTCCGGACCGGCCTCGGTCACGCCGAGGTGCAGCGGCCAGTCGCCGCGCTCGGCGAGCAGGCGGTATGCCTTGATCATCGTGACCGGGTCGTTGTGCTTGACCGAGATCTTGAAATCGTGGAAGTCGTGCTCCTCGAACAGGCTCGCCTCCCACACGGCGCTCTCGACGAGCGCCTCGGGGGTTGCCTTGCCGTACTTCTGCAGCAGGCTCGGCTCGAGCGACCCCGCGTTGACACCGATGCGGATGCTGACCCCGGCATCTTTCGCCGCCTTGGCGATGTCTTTCACCTGGTCGTCGAACTTGCGGATGTTGCCCGGGTTCACCCGCACGGCGCCGACCCCGGCGTCGATGGCGGCGAACACGTACTTCGGCTGGAAGTGGATGTCGGCGATGACCGGGATCTGGCTCTTCATCGCGATGATCTTCAGTGCATCCGCGTCGTCCTGGTGGGGAACGGCGACCCGCACGATGTCGCAGCCGGTCGCGGTCAGCTCGGCGATCTGCTGGAGGGTCGCATTGATGTTCGTGGTCTGCGTCGTCGTCATCGACTGCACGCTCACCTGGGACTCGCTGCCGACGCCCACCTTGCCGACCTTGATCTGCCGGGTCTTGCGACGGGGGCTCAGGGTTTCGGGGGCTTTGGGCAGACCAAGATTCACAGCGGGCACGGTGACAATTCTACGCGTGCGGACCAGTTACCGCTTGAGCTGTTGGGCTCAAACGCTGAATGTGGCGGCGCGGCCGAATATCACAGGATGCTAATGGGCTTGACGATGTCCGCGTAGAGCAGCAGGAGGCTCATCACGGCGAGGATGCCCGACACCGCAATGGTCAGCGGCAGCAGCTTCGCAATGTCGACCGGCCCCGGATCCGGTCGCTTGAACAGCTTCGCCAGGCGACGCCGCAGCGCCTCCCAGAGGGCTCCCGCGACGTGGCCGCCGTCGAGCGGCAGGAGGGGCACGAGGTTGAACACGAACAGCGCGATGTTCAGCGACGCCAGAACACTGATCAGCGCCGATGCCCGGTCGGTGATCGGCACCGAGTCGAGGCTGCTGATCTCGCCCGCGATGCGGCCGATGCCGACGACCCCGATGGGACCCTCTGGGTCGCGCTCGGCGGGGCCGAAAGCGGCGTTGGCGACATCGACGAGTCGTTGTGGCAGGTGAACGATGATGACGGCCACCCGCGAGATGTTGTCTCCGACGGCCGGCAGCACGGCGGTCAGCGGCTGCTGCACCTTCTCGTCGGCGAAGCTGATGCCCACCAGCCCGACCTTCTCGGTGACGCGGTCGCCGTTCTCGTCTTCGACGTAGGCCCGCGTGACCGGGTCGGTCACATAGCGCTCGGTGAGGCGGGGGGTGGCCTCGAGCGTCTGCGTGTCGCCGTCGCGCTCGATCTCGACTGCGAGTGTCGTGCCAGCGGAGGCGTTGATGATGGCGGCGACCTCGCTCGCGTTGGCCACCGGTGTGCCGTCAATGCTGAGGATGCGGTCGCCGGGCAGCAGCCCCGCCGCCGCTCCGGGGGCCGGCTCGTCGCTTGCGGAGCACTCGGTCGCAGTGCTCGCGGCGCTCTTCAGGCACTCGTTCACGGCGCCGATAGTCGAGCTGCCGGTGACGACTCCGAAGCCGCACAGCACAACCGCGTACAGCACGATGCCGATGAGGAGGTTCATCGTCGGACCGCCGAGCATGATGATGATGCGCTTCCAGGTGGCGAGCTTGTAGAAGACGCGGCCCTCCTGCCCCGGGATGACCGTGTCGGCGCTCGCGGTTCGGGCATCCTGCATCATGGTCTGCATGAAGCCGGTGCTCGAGTTGCGGGCCGCCCCCGTCTCGTCGCCCTTGGCGGGCGGGTACATGCCGGCCATCGAGATGTAGCCGCCGGCGGGGATCGCCTTGAAGCCGTACTCGGTCTCGCCGACCTTGCGCGACCAGATCGTCTTGCCGAATCCGATCATGTACTGGCCGACGTAGACGCCGAACTTCTTGGCGGGCAGCAAGTGCCCGACCTCGTGGAGGCCGATCGAGACGATGAGCCCGACGGCAATGATGACGACGCCCAGGATGTAGAGCAGCACGGTTTCCACGCGCTAACCCTAGCCGCGCGAGACTTAGAGTGCGCCGAGCAGCTGGTCGGCGGTCGCCCGCGCCCAGCGCTCTGCCTCGAGCACGCCCTCGAAGCTGTTCTCCCCTGCCGTGTGGCTGTCAACGACCGCCCGAACGGTGTCGAGGATGCCGAGGTAACCGACGCGTCCAGCGTGGAAGGCGAGCACGGCCTGCTCATTCGCCGCGTTGAAGACCGCGGGGAAGGTGCCGCCGGCAGTGCCGACCTGCTTCGCGAGGGCGACCGCGGGGAAGGCCGCGTCGTCGAGCGGCTCGAAGGTCCAGGTGCTGGCGGTCGTCCAGTCCAAGGGAACACCCACACCCGGCACGCGGTGCGGCCAGTCGAGCCCGAGGGAGATCGGCAGCTTCATGTTCGGCGGGCTCGCCTGTGCGATGGTGGAGCCGTCGACGAACTCGACCATGGAGTGCACGATCGACTGCGGGTGCACGGTGACGTCGATGCGGTCGTAGGGCACGTCGAAGAGGTGGTGCGCTTCGATCACCTCGAGCCCCTTGTTGACCAGCGTCGACGAGTTGGTCGTGATCACCAGGCCCATGTCCCAGGTGGGGTGCGCGAGCGCCTCCCGCGGGGTAACGCCCTCGAGCGACTGCCTGCTGCGACCGCGGAAGGGGCCACCGGATGCCGTCAGCACCAGCCGCCGCACCTCGCTCGCCGAGCCTGCCTGCAGGGCCTGCGCGATCGCTGAGTGCTCCGAGTCGACCGGCACCAGCTGCCCGGGCGCGGCGAGCGCCATCACCAGCTCGCCCCCGACGATGAGGCTCTCTTTATTGGCGAGGGCGAGCGTCTTGCCCGACTCCAGGGCCGCGATGGTGGGGGCGAGCCCGACGGAGCCGGTGATGCCGTTGAGCACGACCTCGGCATCCACGTCTCGCGCCAGCTGGGCCGCCTCGTCGGCACCCACGCTGGTGTGCTCGACGCCGAACTCCGCTGCCTGGGCCGCCAGCAGCTCGCGGTTGGAGCCCGCGCCGAGCCCGACCACGGTGAAGCGGTCGGGGTTGGCGCGCACAACGTCGAGTGCTTGAACGCCGATCGAGCCGGTCGACCCGAGGATGATGACGCGGCGCACGGCTGCTCGCCCGGCTACTTCGCTGCTGGTGTCGTGGCGAGGATGTCGATGACGAAGACGATGGTGTCGGTCGCGCCGATACTGCCGTCCGGCGTACCGCCCGAGGGGCCGTAGCCGAGGTCCGGCGGGATAACCACGAGGATCTGCGAACCAACGGCTTGCCCGACGATCGCCTGGCCGAAGCCGGGAATAACGCCGCTCGTGGCGAACTCCGCCGGAGCACCGCGGCTCCAGCTGTCGTCGAAGACGGTCTTGGTGTTGTAGTTCATGCCGAGGTACTGCACGGTCACGGTGTCGCCGTCGCCGACGACAGTGCCGCTGCCCTTCTTGAGCACGGCAATCTGCAAGCCCGACGGCGGAGCCGAGTCGGGGATCGTGATGGTGGGCGTGCCGTCATCGGCCAGGGTCACCGTCGGCAGGCCTTCGACCGGCGGCTGGGGCTCCCCGTCGGCGGCGGTGGGAATGTCGGTGGGCTCCGCCGCGGGCTCAATCGAGATCACATCGACGACGAAGACGAGGGACTCACCGGCGGCGACCTGGATGTTCTCCGAGCCGTTGGCACCGAAGGCCTCGGAGGGCGGGATGACGCCGACGACGCGGTCCCCGGCCGCCGAGCACACAATCGACTTCACCAGGCCGGGCAGGAAGAGCTCCTCGTCGAGGGTGAAGGTCGAGGGCGAGCCGTCTTCGTAGGAGGAGGCGACCTTGACGCCGGTGGTGCCGTTGTAGAGCAC
>JAAFHU010000069.1 GCA_013297645.1 Actinomycetota bacterium | reverse complement strand
GATGATCGCCGTGTCCAGACCGCTGTTGGGCAGTCCCTGGCTGACGTTGGCGACGTCGTCGAGGGTGGCGATGTCCGCCCCGATCGCGTCGAGGTCGTCGAGGATCGCGGTCGTCTGCGTGATGTCGACGGCGATGATGAGCGGGCCGTTGAAGCCGGGGCCGAAGGCCTCGGTCGTCAAGTCGTAGGCCTCGCGCACGGTCGAGCCCTCGGGCTCGGAGCCGCCATCGGGCAGGTTGAGGTCGAGTTGCAGCGCCGGGATGGCGAGGGTGCCGAGAATGCCGATCACGCCGACGACGGCCACGATCGGCGCCTTCATCACGAGCCGCACCCAGCGCTGGCCCATGGCCGGCTTGGAGTGGTCGAGGGCGCGCTTGAGCGCGCGCTTCTTGGGCACGAGGCGCGCGCCCGCGAGACCGAGGAAGGCGGGCACGAGGGTTGTTGCGATGCCGATGGCAATGAGCACCGCGACGGCCGCGCCGACGCCCATGACGCTGAGGAAGGGAATCTGCACCACGAGAAGTCCGAGCAGGGCGATGATGACGGTCACACCGGCGAAGACGACGGCGCTGCCCGCGGTGCCGACGGCCATGGCGGCGGACTCCTCGACATCCATGCCTTCGGCCAGCTGTTGCCTGTGCCTCGAGATGATGAAGAGCGAGTAGTCGATGCCGACCGCGAGGCCGATCATGACGGCGAGCAGCGGCGCCGAGCTCGACACCTCGGTGAAGGCCGAGACGCCGATGATGCCGCCGGCGGCGATGCCCACGCCGAGGATGGCGCTGAGCAGCGGCATGCCCGCGGCGAGCAGCGAGCCGAAGGTGATGACGAGCACGACTCCGGCGAAGAGCACGCCGAGTCCCTCGGTGGGCGTGATGGTGGGCGACTCGTCTTGCAGCACGCGGCCGCCGAAGGCCACCGTCATGCCGGCATCCTCACCGATTCTCGCCGAGTCGAGCAGGTCGGCGATGGCCGCGTCGGTGACGTCGGTGCTCGCTCCCGCAAACTGCACCTTGGTCAGGGCAGTCGACTCGTCGTCGCTGATGGCGAGGCCCGCATACTCGTCGAAGGGGGTGAGCACGGTGTCGACTCCGTCGATCTTCTTGATCGCCGCGGCCTGCTCTTCGATGGCCTGCTTGTACTCTGCATCGTTGACCGATGCGCCCTCGGGCACCTGCGAGACGACCTGCACGCTCGCTCCGGCCACCTGGGGAAAGACCGCGCTGAGGCGGTCGAGCGCCTCCTGCGACTCGGTGCCCGGAATGGAGAAGTCCTCCTGGCTCTGCCCGCCGAGGGCGAGGCCGCCGCCGAGCACGGTGACGACGAGCGCCAGCCAGATGCCGATGATGATCCAGGCGCGGCGGAACGAGAACCGGCCGAGACGGTAGAGCAGGGTGGCCACAGTGACTCCTAGGGAGTGGTCGAACGAACGGGAACAGGGGACAGAAGCTCAGTCACGATGGTGATGAGAGCAACCCTGGTCTCGTCGATCGATGTGGCCGGCTCCAGCTGGTACTGGTGCTGGCTGGCCATGAGGTAGGCGGCGCCGCCGAGGGCGACACCGAAACGCATGCGCTCCATCGCGCTGTGCGTCGTGGAGGCGAAGTAGGCGGCGATGCGCACGGCCGCCGCATTCGCCCGGTCGAAGACGAGCACGTCTTCGAGCGACGCGGCCTGATTGACGAACATGTGCACTTCGAGCGTGTGCTCGAGCAGCAGGTCGACGAAGCCCTCGATGAAGGCCGCGCGGTCGCTGCTCGCCTCGAGGCGCTCGACCAGGCTCTCGAAGCCCTCGAGCGCCGGCATAATGGCCGCGTCGAGCAGGGCCTCTTTCGACGAGTAGTGGTAGAGCACGCTGGACTTGCTGAGCCCGGCGATCTCGGCGATGCGCTGCAGGCTCGTCGCGGCATAGCCCGCGCGCGCGAATTCACTCAGCGCGATGGCGCGAAGTTCCTCGTGGCTGGACATGACTCCGACGCTAGCTGACCGATCGGTCAGAAACTGTCCGATCGGTCAGTTTGTCAGCTTTTGTTCAGCTACTCGTTACATTCGTGACTCGCTGGCGGCCGAAAGTGAAGGCCCCGGCGACGACGAGCACCGCGAGCCCCATGACCCCGAACGACAGCCCCGCGTAGCCGATGAGCGCGAGCACCGGTCCGGCGAGGGCCGCTCCCCCGGCCCCGGCGAGGCTCATGACCAGGTCGGCGCGGCCCTGCACCCGCACCCGGGTCGCCCCGCTCGCCAGGTCGCTGACCAGCGCGGATGCCGCCACGGTCGACGCGCTCCAGCCCAGCCCCAGGAGCACCAGCCCCACCGCGATGGCGGTGTTCGATCCCTCGCCGAGGGCGGTGACGAAGAGCGAGGAGAGAAAGAGCACCTGCCCGAAGAGGATCGTCGGCACCCGCCCGATGCGGTCGCTCGCCAGCCCGAAGACCGGCGACAGGGCATACATGCCCGCGATGTGCAGGCTGATGGTGAAGCCGACGATCGACAGGTCGGCGCCCTGGTGCACGAGGTGCACGGGCGTCATGGCCATGACGCTGACCATGGTGGCGTGGCTCAGCCCGAGGGTCGCGATGGCGAAGACGAGTGCGCCGCGACCGCGCACCTGACCCTCAGTGAGCTCGGGCGTCGGCTCAACGGGGCGCGACTGGGCGAGCAGGAGGGGATCGGGCCGCAGCCCGAACGCGTACACCGCGGCCGCGAGCAGCTGGGCGGCGATCGCGATGGCGAAGGAGCCCGTGTTCTCGGGAAGCCCGAGGGCCTGCGCGATGGGCACGCCCGGCCCGAAGAGGTTGGGCCCGACGACCGCGCCGACCGTCGTCGACCACACCACGATCGACAGGTCGCGCCCGCGCGTCTGGGCGCTGGCCACATCGGTCGCGGCGAAGCGGGCCTGCAGCCCGACGGCCGCGCCGACGCCGAGCATGGCGAAGCCGAGCAGCAGAAGGGGGAACAGCGTGAGACCAACGGCGACGAGGGTGAGCGTTGAGCCGCCTGCTGCGATGAGCGCTCCGGCGGCGAGGGACACCCGGCGCCCCCGGGCCTGCGCGAGACGGGCGAGGGGGATCGCGATCGCTGCGGCACCGAGGGTGCTGGCGGTGGCGACGGAGCCGGCGAGGGCTTCGGTGCCGCTGACCGAGGTCGCGAGCACCGCCCCGAGAGAGCCGGTAGCGCCCTGGCCGAGACCGGCGAGCACCTGCCCGATCACGAGGGTGCGCACGATGCGGCGCTGCACCGCGGTGTCACTCATGCGAGGAACCCACGCAACAGCGCGGCCGACCCCGCGAGGTGCTCCCCCATTGCCGCGGCCGCCTTCGCCTCGTCGCCGCGCAGGATCGCCACGACGATCGCCTCGTGCTGGTGGTTGGAGTGCGCGATGTTCGGCGGCAGCAGCGGGATGCGGTCGAGCAGGTCATTGAGGCGCGATCGCGAGTCTGCCACGAGGCTGACCAGCGAGGGGGTGCCAGCGACCTCGGCGATGGCGAGGTGGAAGCGGGAGTCGAGGCGACGGTAGTCCTCCGGGCTCGCGGCCGCGACCTCCTTGAGGCGCGACCACAGCCCGTCGCGCTCCGCCGCCGCGAGGGCGCGCCGGGCCGCCGCGCGAACAGCGCCCACCTCGAGCACCTCGCGCAGCCCGAGCACGTCGTCGATCTCGTCGGCCGTGAGCGGCGCTGCGGGTGCCGGCGCCGGCAGCGGGTCGCTGACGAAGGTGCCGCCGTAGCGCCCACGACGGGCGACGACATAGCCCGCGCGGCCGAGTTCGCGCATGGCGTCGCGCACGGTGTCACGGCTCACCGAGAAGCGGGTCGCGAGCTCCCGTTCGCTCGGCAGCGCAGACCCGGGTTCCACGATGCCAAGGCGGATGGTCTGCAACAGCCGCGAGACGGTGTCTTCAAAGGCGTTGCCCGAGCGCACCGGTCGAAACAGGGCCTCGTCGATCAGGCTCTGGTAGGTCTGGTCCCCGGCATCCGTCATCGTGCGAATCGGCGCTTAGATCGGTGTGACGTAGGCGGACGAGATGCCGCCGTCGACCAGGAAGGTCGAGGCCGTGATGAAGCTGGCATCGTCGCTCGCGAGAAAGGCCACGGCGGCCGCGAGCTCCTCGGGCTCCGCGAAGCGTCCCTTCGGAATGTGCACGAGGCGGCGCTGGGCGCGCTCGGGGTCCTTCGCGAAGAGCTCCTGCAGCAGCGGGGTGTTGACCGGGCCCGGGCACAGCGCATTGACCCGGATGCCCTGGCGGGCGAACTGCACGCCGAGCTCCTTGGTCATGGCGAGCACGCCGCCCTTCGACGCCGTGTACGAGATCTGGCTCGTCGCGCTGCCCATGACGGCGACGAAGGATGCCGTGTTGATGATCGACCCGGACTGCTGCGCGACCATGTGGCGCAGCGCCGCCCGCGAGCAGAGGTAGACGCTCTTGAGGTTGACGTCTTGCACCTTGTTCCACGCGGGCAGCTCGGTCGTCTCGATCGAGTCGTCGTCGGGCGGCGAGATGCCCGCGTTGTTGAAGGCGATGTCGAGCGAGCCGTAGGTGGCGACCGCGGTGTCGAAGAGGTTGTTCACCTGGGCCTCGTCGGTGACGTCGACCTGCACGAACAAGCCGCCGACCTCGGTGGCCGCGGCCTCCCCCGTCTCGGAGTTGAAGTCGCCGATGACGACCGTCGCCCCCTCCGCGGCGAAGCGGCGCGCGGTCGCCAGGCCGATGCCGCTCGCGCCGCCGGTGATGACGGCGACCTTGCCGGCCAGGCGCTGGGTGAGGTCGATCTTTGCGATGGTCATAGTCACTGCTCCGTTAGCTGTTAATCAGTACTGATATAGACGTTCTTGGTTTCGGTGAAAGCGTGTGCCGCGTCGGGGCCGAGCTCGCGGCCGAGACCGCTCTGCTTGAAGCCGCCGAAGGGGGTGCTGTAGCGCACGCTCGAGTGCGAGTTGACGCTGAGGTTGCCGCTCTCAATGCCGCGGGAGACACGGATGGCGCGGCCGAGATCGCGCGTCCAAATCGACCCGCTCAGCCCGTACACACTGTCGTTGGCGAGGCCGATCGCGTCGGCCTCGTCGTCGAAGGGCAGCACGCTGACCATCGGACCGAAGATCTCGTCGACGACGAGCCGGTCGTCGCGGCCGCTCGGCAGCATGACGGTGGGCGCGAACCAGTAGCCGTCCCCCGACGGCGCTGACCCGCGGAAGGCCACCTTCGACTCGTCGAGATAGCTCGTGACCTTCTCGTGGTGCGCCGCGGCGACGAGCGGGCCCATCTCGGTCTTCTCGTCGGTCGGGTCGCCGACGACGACTCCCTTGACCGCTGGCTCGAGCAGCTCGAGAAAGCGGTCGTACACACTGCGCTCGACGAGGATGCGGCTGCGAGCGCAGCAGTCCTGCCCCGCGTTCTCGAAGACGGCGTACGGCGCGGTGGCTGCAGCCCTCTCGAGGTCGCTGTCGGCGAACACGACGTTCGCGCTCTTTCCCCCGAGCTCGAGCGTCACCGCCTTCACCTGGTCTGCACAACCGGCCATGACCCTCTTGCCTACGGCGGTTGATCCGGTGAAGACGACCTTGCGCACGCTCTCGTGCGTGACGAAGCGCTCGCCCACGACGGCGCCCTTGCCCGGCAGCACTTGGAACAGTCCGTCGGGCAGGCCCGCCTCGAGGGCGAGCTCGCCGAGGCGGATCGCGGTGAGCGGCGTCCACTCGGCCGGCTTGAGCAGCACGGCGTTGCCCGCGGCGAGCGCGGGAGCGAAGCCCCAGGCGGCGATCGTCATCGGGAAGTTCCACGGCACGATCACGCCGACGACCCCGAGCGGCTCGAGGAAGGTCACGTCGATGCCGCCGGCCACCGGGATCTGCTTGCCGATCATCCGCTCGGGCGCCGCCGAGTAGTAGGTCAGCACATCGCGAACGTGGCCCGCCTCCCAGCGGGCCTGCGAGATCGGATGCCCGGAGTTGACGACCTCGAGCAGTGCGAGCTCCTCGATCGCGCCCTCCACCGCCGCAGCGAAGCGTCGCAGTCCCGCGGCGCGCTCGGCTGGAGCGAGGGCCGCCCACCTCTTCTGGGCGGTCTGGGCGAGGGCGACCGCGTCGTCCACTTGTTCGAGCGTGGTGTGGGCGATCGTCTGCAGCGCCTCTTCGGTCGCCGGGTTGATGAGCTGGATGCCGGTCACGAGCGGTACTCCCTCGCCGCCTCGACGAGGCCCGCGAACAGGCGCAGGTCGTCGGGCGTGTTCTCTGGATGCCACTGCACGCCGACGCCGAAGGGCACGCCTTCGACCTCGACGGCCTGCACCGTGCCATCGTCGGAGCGCGCGGCGATCGCGAGCCCGGGCGCCAGCTCGTCGACCGCCTGGTGGTGGTACGACTTGCCGGCGAGCGTCTCGCCGCCGCCGAGCACGCGGGCGATGCGGGTGCCCTCGTCGACGGTGACGTCGTTCTCTTTGAAGACCCCGTCGACCCCGGTGTAGCGGTCGCTGCCCAGCACCTCGGGAAGGTGCTGGTGCAGCGTGCCGCCGAGGGCGACGTTGAGCACCTGCAGGCCGCGGCAGATGCCGAGGAAGGGCGTGCCCGTCTCGATCGCGGCCAGCAGCAGGGCGGTCTCCCACTCATCCCGGTCGTCGCGCGGCTCGTCGGTCGTGGGCAGGCGCTCCTGGCCGTAGCGCGAGGGGTTCACGTCTTTGCCGCCGGCGACGATGAGGCCGTCGATGCGGCCGAGAACTGCAGCGGCGATCTCCGCGTCGACCGGCTGGGGCGGAAGCAGCACCGGAATGCCGCCCGCCTCGTACACCGCCGCGAAGTAGTTCTTCGGCAGGAAGCTCGCCGGAACGTCCCAGACGCCGGTCTGCGCCTGCTCCAAGTAGGTCGTGATCCCGATAACAGGCCTAGAACCGCTCAAAACCACGCACCCGCTCCCAGTCCGTGATGGCCGAGTCGTAGGCCATCTGCTCGATGCGGGCGTTGTTGAGGTAGTGCTCGACGACATCCGCGCCGAAGGCGTCACGGGCGATCTCAGACGCGCCGAACAGCGCCGCCGCATCGCGCAGGTTCGTCGGCACCCGCGGCGCGTCAGAGCCGTAGGCGTTGCCCTCGAAGATCGGCTCGAGCTCGAGCTCGTGCTCGATGCCGTACAGGCCGCCCGCGATGAGGGCGGCGACCGCGAGGTACTGGTTGACGTCGCCGCCGGGCACCCGGTTCTCTACCCGCAGCGAGTGCCCCTTGCCGACGACGCGCAGCGCGCAGGTGCGGTTGTCGAGGCCCCACGCGACGGCGGTCGGCGCGAAACTGCCCTCGACATAGCGCTTGTACGAGTTGATGTTCGGCGCGAAGAAGAGCGACATCTCGCGCAGTGTCTTCAGCTGTCCGGCGATGAAGTGCTCCATCATCGTCGAGAAGCCGTAGGGGCCGTCGCCGGCGAGTACCGCCGAGCCATCGGTGCCCCGGAACGACAGGTGGATGTGGCAGCTGTTGCCCTCGCGCTCGTTGTACTTCGCCATGAAGGTGAGCGCCTTGCCGTGCTGGTCGGCGATCTCCTTCGCACCGTTCTTGTAGATGGAGTGGTTGTCGCAGGTGGCGAGCGCCTCGTCGTACTTGAAGGCGATCTCCTGCTGGCCGAGGTTGCACTCGCCCTTGACGCCCTCGCAGTACAGCCCCGCGCCCTCCATGCCGTTACGGATGTCGCGCAGCAGCGGTTCCATGCGCGTCGAGGCGAGCAGCGCGTAGTCGATGTTGTAGTCGCTCGCCGGGGTGAGCCCGGTGTAGCCCTTCGACCAGGCCGAGCGGTACGAGTCGTCGAAGACGATGAACTCGAGCTCGGTTCCGACGTAGGCGACGAGGCCCTTGTCGGCGAGGCGGGCGATCTGCTTCTTGAGGATCTCGCGGGGCGACGGCGGCACGGGCGTCTCATCGAGCCAGTGCAGGTCGGCGATGACGAGGGCGGTTCCCGGCAGCCAGGGAACGAGCCGCAGAGTGTCGAAGTCGGGGATCATCGCCATGTCGCCATAGCCCTTCTCCCACGACGAGATCGCGTAGCCGGCGACGGTGTTCATCTCGACGTCGACCGCGAGCAGGTAGTTGCAGCACTCGGCGCCGTGGTGCGAGATCTCCTCTTTGAAGAAGCGGGCCGACACGCGCTTGCCGACGAGGCGCCCCTGCATGTCGGTGAAGGCGACGATGACCGTATCGATCTCTCTCGCGTCGATGAGTCTGTTCAGCTCATCGACGGTGAGGTTGCCCGAACGAACGCCCATGGTCGTTCCTCTCCAAGACGTGACGGATGCGGTGGCCGCCAATCCGACCATTACACCACACGCTCCGTAGACAGCATCGCCGCCGCTGTAACGAGCTGTTTACATCCAAAGGTAGACACCCAGTACCAATAAACGGCAAGCTCATCCCCAAAGCGCTGGCCCTTGCCCGCGCCTACGCGACTCGTTCTGGGAGGAACGCATGACCGACACAACGAAGGCCTCTGGGGCCACGTACAAGAAAGCAGAGGCGGGCTACTTCGAGAAGCGCAGCCTCAAGCGCACCGCAGGTTTCTGGGGCATCTGGGGTATCGGCATCGCCGCCGTCATCTCGGGTGACTTCTCCGGCTGGAACTCCGGTATCGGCGTTACCGGATGGGGGCCGCTGCTCATCGCGACGCTCATCATCGTCATCATGTACTTCACCATGATCTTCTCGATCGGCGAGATGAGCGCGGCCATGCCGCACACCGGCGGTGCCTACTCGTTCTCGCGTGCGGCCCTGGGTCCGTGGGGCGGGTTCACGACCGGCCTGGCCGAGACCATCGAGTACGTGGTGACCACGGCGGTCATCGTGCTCTTCTCCGCCTACTACCTCGACTTCGCCATTCAGGCGCTGAGCGGAGTGGGAATCGCCGCCGCCGGTTTTGCGTGGGCAGAGTGGCTCGTGCTCTACGCGGTCTTCATCGGCCTCAACTCGTTGGGCGCGGCAGTCGGCTTCCGCTTCGCGATCATCGTGGCAATCATCTCGATGGCCGTCATCCTTCTCTTCGTGATTCTCGCCTTCGCCAACAACGCGGTCGATTTCGGCCGACTGCTCGATATCGAGCCCACCGAGGGCAACTCGGCGTTCTTCCCCTTTGGTCCGATCGGCATCCTGTTCTCGCTCCCCTTCGCCATCTGGTTCTTCCTGGGCATCGAGGAGCTGCCGCTCGTGGCAGAGGAGGCGAAGAACCCGGCGAAGGACATCCCGCGGGCTGGCGTCTGGGGCATCATCACCCTGACCTTCTTCGGCCTGCTCGTGCTGTTCGTGAACCCCGCCGTGACCGGGTCTGCGGCTCTGGCTGTGCTGCCGGATGCCGGAGAACCCCTGCTCGGCGGTTTCCGCGCCTTCCTGCCCGAGAGCGTGGCAGCCCTCCTGGCCATCTTCGCCCTCATCGGACTGCTGGCGTCGCTGCAGGGAATCATGTTCGCCTATGGGCGCAACATGTACTCGCTCTCACGGGCGGGCTACTACCCGAAGGTGCTCTCGATCACGAGCAAGAAGTTCCAGACTCCGTGGCTGGCGCTCATCGTCGGCGGCGTCGTCGGCTTCATCATCCTGCTCGCGGTGCAGTACCTCTCGTCTCTGAGCCCGGAGCTCAGCGGTGCCGCCAACGGCGTCATCCTGCTGATCGCCGTGTTTGGCGCCGTGATCTCCTACGCATTGCAGATGGTCTCGTTCGTCGTCTTGCGCCGCAAGTTCCCGAACGCGAAGCGGCCCTTCAAATCGCCCACGGGTGTCGCAGGCGCGGTTGTAGCCGGGCTCATCGCTGTTGCCGCCTTCCTGGGCATTCTGCTCAACCCGACGTTCCAGGTCGCGGTGATCACCTTCGCCGTCATCTACGTCGTCGGCATCGCGCTGTTCGCCCTGATCGGCAGGCACGGGCTGGTGCTGTCGCCCGAGGAGGAGTACGCACTCAGCGGCGGCATTCATGGTGACCCGCAGGTCGAGGGCTACGACGCCATGGAGGCCGAGGTCTTCGACACGAAGCCGGCACCCAAGAAGAAGTAGCACTCTGCGATTTGAGCGGGCCTCCGGTGCGGGGGCCCGCTCTG
Organism: Actinomycetota bacterium; assembly: GCA_013297645.1. GTDB lineage: Bacteria > Actinomycetota > Actinomycetes > Actinomycetales > Microbacteriaceae > Conyzicola. The sequence goes on along the minus strand of JAAFHU010000069.1, from coordinate 1,666 downwards.
TCGTTACAGGGCGAGCACGAGCACCGCGGGCACGAGGGTGAGCGGCACGACGATCAGCCCCAGCAGCGCATAGCGCCGCCACGAGATCTCGACGCCGAGCGCCACGAGGCGCTGGTGCCAGAGCAGCGTTGCCAGCGAGGCCCAGGGGGTGATGAGGGGCCCGGCGTTCGTTCCGATGAGGAGAGCCGCGAGGCGGGCCGGGGAGCCTGCCACGGGCTCCAGCGCGAGGTAGGCGGGCAGGTTGTTGGCGAGGTTGCTGCCGACCGCCCCGGATGCGGCCAGGCGCAGCAGGCCGGCCGCGTCATCCGTTCGTCCTGCCGCTGTTTCGAGAAGGGCCGCAAGGCCGAGCGAGTGCCCGGCCTGCACCACGAGGAACAGCCCTGACGCCAGCAGCACGATCTGCCAGGGCAGCAGCGAGAAGCGCAGTACGCCTCGGCGCCGCACAGCGAAGAAGACGAGGAGCACGACCGCTGCAATACAAGCGGGGATCCACACGGCCACGCCCGAGACCAGCGCAGGCAGCAGGGCCGCGATGACGATCGCGCTGGCCCAGCAGAGCACCCGGTCGTCGGCAGCGTGCCTCTCGTCGGGCGTGTACCGGGCCAGCAGCTCGCGCCGGTAGATGCCGAAGAGCAGCAGGCACGGCACGACGACCGCGACCAGCGCCGGCAGAGCCATCAGTCGCGCGAAGTCGAGCGCCGTGTAGCCCGGCAGCTCGTGCTCGGCGAGCAGGTTGGTGAGGTTCGAGACCGGCAGCAGCAGCGACGCCGTGTTGGCCAGCCACACGGTGGTCAGGGCGAAGGGCAGCGGCGATAGTCCGCTGTGCCGGGCGAGCACGATGACGATCGGGGTGAGCAGCACCGCCGTGGTGTCGAGGGAGAGGAAGACGGTGCTGACGACCGCGAGCACCACGACGAGCAGCCACAGCACCCAGGCGCGGCCGCCGCCGATCCGCGCCGCGGCCTCGGCGACCACCCGGAAGAGGCCGGCCTCGGCGGCGAGCTCGGTGACGACCGTGATAGCCACGACGAAGAGCAGCACCGGCCAGACCCGCTCACCGACCTCGAGGGCCTCGGCGGGCGGCAGCACCCCCGTCGCCACGAGCACCAGGCCCACGACGAGCAGCGCAGCGCCAACGATCGCCGATCGCATGCCCCTCCTTCTGCCGTCAATCCCCCTGCGGGCCCAGCTACGAACGGTACCGTTGAAACATGCGAAAGTTCATCTTCAGCACGACCGTTCTCGGTGCCGTCTTCGGCGGGTGGAGCACCCTCCAGGCGACCCGCAAGGGACCGCGCGACTGGCGGCTCATCCTCATGTGGCTCAGCTGGGGCCTCACCGTCGCGATCGCCGTCGGCACCGTGGCAGAGAACGCGAAGACCGGTGAGCTCGAGGACTGATCGTGCGCTGCTAGCGTTTGATTCCAATGACTGACACCGGCCTGCCGCCCGACCTCCCGGGAGAAGCGCGGCCCAATTACGGGGCCTCGCCGGTGCCCTCCTCGCACCGGCCGCCGCCACCGCCGCCGCAGGATCCCTTTCCTCCCCTGCCCGACTACAGCCCGCCGACGTACCCCACCGCGAAGTCGGGCGGCATGAGCACCGGCGCCAAGGTCGGGCTCTTCGCCGGCCTCGGCTGCCTCGTGCTCATCGTCGTGCCGATCGTC
>JAAFHU010000068.1 GCA_013297645.1 Actinomycetota bacterium | reverse complement strand
CGTGGGATGGCATCTATGCCAGCCCCCTCAGCCGCGCCTTCGAGACGGCGAGCATCATCGCGCGCGAGACCGGGCTGCCGGCGCCGATCGCCCTCCCCGAGCTCGTCGAGCGCAACTACGGAACCGCGGAGGGGATGACGGGGGCCGAGATCGACCGGATGTTCCCCGATGGCGCTGAGGTTCCCGGTCGCGAGACGCGGGAGCAGGTGGCCGCCCGTGTGCTGCCGGCCCTGCACGACCTCGCCGCGCGGCATCCCGGTGAGAACCTCATCGTCGTCGCCCACGGCGGCGTGATCCGCACGGTGCTGAACACCGTGGACCCCGACGGCCGGGTCGAGGCGATCCGCAACGGCAGCATCCACAGCTTCCGCCACGTCGACGGCGGCCTCGAACTCATCGCCTTCGACGACCCGATCGAGTTGGAGTCTCTCGACTGCGCCGAGGACGACCTCGAGCAGCAGAACGCGATCGAGGCCCGCGAGAGCGCCTAGTCGGCGAGCTCGCCCACCCCGACGAAGTCGCGGATCAGCTCGGCGGCGACGCGCGGCACCTCGTAGTGGATGAGGTGGCCGACGCCCGGAATGACGTGCAACTCGGAGTTCGGAATGCGGTCCGCGAGCGCGTAGAGGTGCTTGACGGCCGTGATCGGGTCTTTCTCCGCTCCGATGAGCACGGTCGGCATCGTGATCTTCTCGGCGAAGTCGCCCACCGTGTAGCTGACCGAGGCGTCGAAGGAGTCGACGACCGACTGGCGCGAGGCGAAGCGGCCGAAGTAAGTGTGGTGCTGGTCGTGGATCCAGCGGCGCAGCTGCTTGTCGCGGGTCACCGCGAGCTTGACGCTCATGCCCCGGATGATGGCCCAGTTGCTCAGCTGCCAGTAGCCCAGGCGCTCGGGCACCTTGAGTGCCAGGCGGTAGAAGGCCATGGTGAGGCGGGTGAGAAATGCGCTCGGCCCCTCGAGCGCGGGAGCGGCGATCGGGTTGATGAGCACGAGCTTCGGCGGGGCGATGAGTCCGTGCGCGATGGCGTAGCTCGAGATGATCGAGCCGAAGGAGTGGCCGATGACAACCGCATCCACGGTCTTCGTCTGGGCCATGAACTCGGCGAGCCAGCGGGCGTAGCTGTCGATGCTGTGACCGGCGTCGAGCTCGCCCGACTCGCCGAATCCCGGCATGTCGGCGCCGATAAAGCGCACGCCGCGAAACTGTGCGATGACCGGCTCGAGGCCGTGGTGCTCACCCCGGTAGCCGTGGGCGACGACGAAGGTTAGTGGCGCGTCATCCGGTCCGTAGGACCAGTAGTGGGTCTCGCTGCCGAGAATCGAGACGACGTGCTCGCTGATGGGAAGCTCGTCGAGGAGCCGGGCGTAAGGGGAGAAGACTGGCATCGCCACGCTAGTTTAGGCCCCGGTAGGCGGTCCTAGACTCGTAGCCGACCTAGTCGCCGAAGAGTGGAGAGATCACTGTGTCATTTACCGCGCCGATCCAGCTTCCCGGGCTCGCGCTCGACCCGCAGTGGTACAAGCGGGCAGTGTTCTACGAGGTCATGGTGCGGTCTTTCCTCGACAGCAATGCCGACGGGTCCGGCGACCTCACGGGCCTGGTCTCGAAGCTGGACTACCTGCAGTGGCTCGGCATCGACGCACTGTGGCTTCCGCCGTTCTTCCAGTCTCCGCTGCGCGATGGCGGCTACGACGTCTCCGACTACACGTCGATCCTCGCGGAATTCGGCACTGTCGACGAATTCCGCGACCTCGTCACCAAGGCGCACGAGCGCAACATGCGCGTCATCATCGACCTGCCGATCAATCACACCTCGGATGCCCACGAGTGGTTCCAGCAGTCGCGCAGCGACCCCGAGGGGCCCTACGGCGACTTCTATATGTGGAGCGACAGCGACGAGAAGTACCCGAACGTGCGCATCATCTTCACCGACTACGAGGACAGCAACTGGGCCTTCGACCCGGTGCGCCGCCAGTTCTACTTTCACCGCTTCTTCTCGCACCAGCCCGACCTCAACTACGAGAACCCCGCCGTGGTCGAGGCGATCTTCGACATCATCCGCTTCTGGCTCGACCTCGGCGTAGACGGCTTCCGACTCGACGCGATCCCCTACCTCTTCGTCTCCGAGGAGGGCACCGGCGAGGGCGAGCCTCCTACGCACGAGTTCCTCAAGAAGGTGCGCGCCATGGTCGACCGGGACTACCCCGGCCGCGTCATGATCGCCGAGGCCAACCAGTGGCCGAACGAGGTCGCGGCCTTCATGGGCACCGACGAGGAGCCGGAATGCCACATGGCCTTCGACTTTCCCGCGATGCCCCGTATCTTCTACTCGCTCCGGTCGCAGCAGGCCGGAGAGCTCGTGCGCGTGCTCAGCGAGCACACCCACGTGCCCGAGGGTGCCGGCTGGGGCGTCTTCTTGCGCAACCACGACGAGCTCACGCTCGAGATGGTCACCGAGGAGTACCGCCAGGCGATGTACGGCTGGTACGCCTACGACCCGCGGATGCGCGTCAATGTCGGCATTCGACGCCGCCTCTCCCCCCTGCTCGACAACAGCCGGGCCGAGCTCGAGCTGGCCCACGCGCTGCTCTTCTCGCTGCAGGGCTCGCCGTTTCTCTACTACGGCGACGAGATCGGCATGGGCGACAACATCTGGCTGCCCGACCGCGACGCGTCGCGGACCCCGATGCAGTGGACCCCGGACCGCAACGCCGGCTTCTCCTCCGCCGACCCCGGCAAGCTCTACCTGCCCGTGGTGCAGTCCCTGGTCTACAACTACCACCACGTCAACGTGGAGTCGCAGCTGGCCCAGTCGCGCTCGCTGCTGCACTGGATCCGCAACGTCATCCACGTGCGCAAGGTCCACCCGGCATTCGGGCTCGGCCAGCTGCGCGTGCTGCCGACCAACCACGACTCGGTGCTGGCCTTCGTGCGTGAGTACCCGGGATCCGGCAACCAGTTCGGCGACGCCCCCGAAACGGTGCTCTGCGTCTTCAGCTTCGCCCACAACCCGGCGGCCGTTCGCATCGAGGCGCCCGAGTTCGCGGGGCAATCGCTGCGCGACCTCTTCGGCGGCGGGGACTTCCCGAGCTTCGACGCGGAGGGCGGCATCGAGCTGACCATGGGCACCCAGGGCTTCTACTGGCTGCACGTCGGTGAAGGCCAGTTCGCGGGGGGTCGCGCCAGCTAGGTCGGTGGGCCCGGATAATCTGGCCCCATGAGCAACCCGTGGTTCCACACCCTTGGCGTCTTCGACCTCGAGACGACCGGCATCGACGTGACGACGAGCCGTATCGTCTCCGCGCACGTCGGCGTCATCGGACCCGACGGCGAGGTGCTCGAGCAGACGGACTGGCTCGCAGACCCGGGCGTCGAGATTCCCGAGCAGGCCAGCGCCGTGCACGGCATCACCACGGCCCGCGCGCGCGCCGAGGGTCGGCCGGCGGCCGAGGTGGTGGCCGAGATCATCGCGGCGCTCACCAGCCTCTTCTCGCGCGGCATCGCGGTGACGATCTACAACGCCAGCTACGACCTCAGTCTGCTCGCCCATGAGGCACGGCGCTACGGTCTCGAGCCGATCGACTCCCCCGCACCGGTTATCGACCCTCTCGTGCTCGACAAGGCCGTCGACAAGTACCGCAAGGGCAAGCGCACCCTCGAGGCCGCCGCCCTCCACTATGCCGTCACCTTGGTTGACGCACACTCCGCCGGGGCCGATGCCGTCGCCGCCGGCCGCGTCGCCCAGGCGCTCGCGCGCTCCTTCCCTGCCGAGCTCGCCTTCGAGTCGACCGAGCTGCACGCCAAGCAGATCGAGTGGGCGGCCGAGCACGCCGCGAGCTTTCAGGACTACATGCGCCGTACTCGCGACCCGGATTTCACCGACGCGGGTGGCTGGCCGGTGCGTTGACCCATTCGGGTCGGCGTGCGGCAAAGAAGAAGGGCGAGCACCGAAGTGCTCGCCCTTCTTTGTGAAGAACCGGGTTACTTGCTGAAGCCCTTGTAGCGCGAGTTGAACTTCTCGACGCGGCCCGCGGAGTCCATGATGCGCTGCTTGCCCGTGTAGAACGGGTGCGAGGCCGACGAGATCTCGACGTCGATGACCGGGTAGGTCTCGCCGTCCAGCTCGATCGTCTTGTCGCTCGTCGCGGTCGAGCGCGTGAGGAAGGTCTCGCCGGAGGCCAGGTCGCGGAACACGATCGGGGCGTACTCGGGGTGAATATCGGTCTTCATGGGGTGTCCTTTAGAGAAAAAGAAGTCTGCGCGGCACGGGGCCGACTCGAAAGTCTAACAGATCAGCGCGCGCGGGCCACGTATCGGTTGTTGCTCTTCTCGAGGCCGAGCTCGAGGCCGAAGGTGAGGCTGAGGTTGGCGGGGTTGAGCACCTCGTCGATCGGACCGGCGGCCGTCACCGCGCCGCGCTTGAGCAGCATCGCGTGGGTGAATCCCGGCGGGATCTCTTCGACGTGGTGCGTCACCATCACGATGGCCGGGGCGGTGGGCGCGCTGGCATAGCCGCCCAGCAGTTTGAGCAGCTCTTCGCGCGCGCCGAGGTCGAGCGATGCCGCGGGCTCGTCGAGCAGCAGCAGCTCGGGGTCGGTCATGATCGAGCGGGCGATCTGCACGCGCTTCTGCTCGCCGTCACTGAGGCTGCCGAACAGGCGGTTCTCGAGGGCGTCGAGCTTCCACTCGGCGAGCACCCGCTTGGCGCGCTTGACGTCGACATCGTCGTACTTCTCGTTCCAGCGACCAGCGACGGCGTACGCGGCGGTGAGCACGACGTTGAGCACCGTCTCATCGGCGGGGATGCGACGGGCCTCGGCGGTCGACGCGAAGCCCACGCGGGGGCGCAGCTCGGCGAGGTCGACCTTGCCGACCTTCTCGTCGAGGATGAGCGCCGAACCCGTGGTCGGGTGCATCGACGCGGCCGCGATCTGCAGCAGGGTGGTCTTGCCGGCACCGTTCGGCCCGAGGATGACCCAGCGCTCGGCCGAGTCGACCGCCCAGCTGACGTCTTTGAGGATGGGGTTGCCGTCACGGACGACGGATACGCCGGTGAGCACGAGGACGCTAGACATTTGGTTCCAGTTTAGTCAGGCGAGGGACTCGTAGATTTCTTTGGTCTGGGTGGCGATGCGGCCCCAGCTGAAGTCCGACTCGGCACGCAGCCGGCCAGCCTCGCCCATGCGGCGCGCGGCCTCCGGGTCGGAGAGCACCTCCGTGAGGGTCGCGGCCAGGTCGTCGACGAATCTGTCGGGGTTCACGGGGGTGCCCGTGCCATCCGTCAGCTGGTCGATCGGCACGAGCCGCCCGGTCACGCCGTCGACGATGACCTCGGGGATGCCGCCGGTCGCCGTGCCGACCACCGGCGCACCGCAGGCCATGGCCTCGAGGTTGACGATGCCGAGCGGCTCGTAGACCGAGGGGCAGACGAAGGTGGTGGCCTTGGTGAGCACGGCGCTCAACTCGTACTGGCTGAGCAGGCGGTCGATCCACACGACGCCGGAGCGCTTCTTCTTCAGCGCGGCGACGCCCGCCTTGACCTCGGCGAGGATCTCCGGGGTGTCGGGCGCGCCGGCACAGAGAATGAGCTGCACGTCTTTGGGCAGCTTCGCCGCGGCCTTGAGAAGGTAGGGCAGGCCCTTCTGGCGGGTGATGCGGCCGACGAAGACAACTGAGGGGCGATCCGGGTCGATGCCCAGGCTGCGCAACTGCTCGTCGTCGTCGACCGGGTGCCAGCGGTCGAGGTCGATGCCGTTGTAGACGACGCTGACCTTCTCCTCGTCGAGGAAGGGGTAGGAGCGCAGGATGTCCTGTCGCATGCCCTCGCTGACGGCGATCACCTTGGCGGCGCCGGCGAAGGCGGTGGCCTCGATCCAGCTCGAGACACGGTAGCCGCCGCCCAGCTGCTCGGCCTTCCACGGGCGCAGCGGCTCGAGGCTGTGGGCGGTGACGACGTGGGGAATCCCGTGCAGAAGCGAGGCGAGGTGTCCGGCGCCGTTCGCGTACCAGGTGTGCGAGTGCACGAGGTCGGCTCCGGCCACGTCCTGGGCGATCTGCAGGTCGACTCCGAGGGTGGCGAGGGCGGGGTTGGCGCCGGTCAGTTCGGCCGGTACCAGGTAGGCGAAGGTGTTCGCCTCATCCCTCGGCTGGCCGAAGGCCCGCACCACCACGTCGAGCTGGGGGCGCAGCGCCCGCACAAGCTCGGAGACGTGCACACCAGCCCCTCCGTAGACCTCCGGCGGATATTCACGGGTAATTAGGTCGACGCGCATGTGTCAAACGCTAGTACCCCCTAGGTGGCTCGCATACTCTAGGGCCATGCCTTCAAAGAAGATCTTCGGAATCGTGCTCGCTGGCGGCGAAGGCAAGCGCCTGATGCCGCTCACGGCCGACCGCGCCAAGCCCGCCGTTCCCTTCGGTGGCGGTTACCGACTGATCGACTTCGCGCTGAGCAACCTCATCAACTCCGGGCTGCGCCAGATCGTGGTGCTGACCCAGTACAAGTCGCACAGCCTCGACCGCCACGTGTCGCAGACCTGGCGCCTGTCGGGCATGCTGCACGCCTATGTCGCCTCGGTGCCCGCCCAGCAGCGCCTCGGCAAGCGCTGGTTCAGCGGCTCGGCCGACGCGATCCTGCAGAGCCTGAACCTCCTGCGGGACGAGAAGCCAGACATCGTCGTCGTCGTCGGCGCCGACCACGTCTACCGCATGGACTTCGCACAGATGATCGAGGCCCACATCGCCTCCGGGCGCGGTCTCACCGTCGCCGCGATCCGCCAGCCGATCGGCCTCGCCGACCAGTTCGGCGTCATCGAGCTCGACCCGAAGGATCCGACCAAGATCGCGGCCTTCCGCGAGAAGCCGACGGATGCCGTCGGGCTCGCCGAGTCCCCCGGCGAGGTATTGGCCTCGATGGGCAACTACATCTTCGACGCCAACGTGCTCATCGATGCCGTGCTGCGCGACGGCGAGCGCAGTGACTCGAGCCACGACATGGGCGGCGACATCGTCGTCGACTTCGTTTCGCGCGGCGAGGCGAGCGTCTACGACCTCAATCGCAACGAGGTTCCGGGGTCGACCGACCGCGACCGCTTCTACTGGCGCGACGTCGGTAGCATCGACTCCTTCTTCGAGGCCCACCAAGACCTGGTCAGCGCGCTGCCGATCTTCAACCTCTACAACACCGAGTGGCCGATCTTCAGCCAGCACCTCAACTCGCCGCCCGCCAAGTTCGTGCGCGATGCGCGCGGCTTCGTCGGCACGACCATCGACTCGATCGTCAGCCCCGGCTCGGTGCTCTCGGGCGCCCACGTCGAGCGCAGCGTTCTCGGCCCGTGGACGAGCGTCGAATCGGGCGCGATGGTCATCGATGCGATCGTGTTCGAGCGAGTCAAGATCGGGCCGAACGCCGTCGTGCGCAAGGCTATTCTTGACAAGGATGTCGTCGTCGACGCGGGTGCCGAGATCGGCGTCAACGCCGAGGCCGACCGCGCCAAGGGCTTCACCGTCACCGATTCCGGCATCACGATCGTCGGCAAGGGCGTTCACGTCACCGCATAGCTTGCAAGGAGCAGACCTACCCCATGGCCCGCTTCCTCGTCGTTCTCGATGTCGACTCCACCCTCATCGAGAACGAGGTCATCGAGCTGCTCGCGTCGGCGGCCGGCTCGCTCTCGCTCGTTGAAGACATCACCTTCCGCGCGATGAACGGCGAGTTGGACTTCGAGGCATCCCTCCGATCGCGTGTCGCAACGCTTGAGGGTCTCCCCGCGTCCGTCTTCGAGGATGTCGCCCCCCTTATTCACATCACCACGGGCGTGCCCGAGATGGTCGCCGGCATCCACGCGGCCGGGGGCTGGGCGACCGTCGTCAGCGGCGGATTCCACGAGGTGCTCGACCCGGTGGCCGCGGCGCTGGGCCTCGACCAGTGGCGGGCCAACCGCCTCGAGGTCGTCGACGGCGTTCTCACCGGCGGGCTGGTGGGTCCGATCATCGACGCGCAGGCGAAGGCCGACACCCTGCAGGAGTGGGCCGATCTATGGGAATCCCCCTGCGGCAGACCGTTGCCGTCGGCGACGGTGCCAACGACCTCACCATGATGGCGCTGGCCGGTCTGTCGGTCGGCTTCGACGCGAAGGCGCCCGTGCGCGATCTCGCGAATGTGCTCATCGACGAGCGGGATCTGTCGCTCGTGCTGCCGCTGCTGGGGTTGCGGGGCTAGACCGAGCGGGGCTAGCTAGTGCCCCATGCCCAATCCCCCATCGACGGGGATAACCGCACCGCTGATGTACGCCGCGTCGTCCGACGCGACCCACGCGATCACCTTCGCCACCTCCGACGGCGACGCGAAACGCCCCGCGGGGATCGACTTCTTGTAGTCCGCCTGCGTCTGCTCGGGCAGCTCGGCCGTCATGTCGGTCTCGATGAAGCCGGGGGCGACGACGTTCGCGGTGATGCCGCGGCCGCCGAGCTCACGGGTGATCGAGCGGGCGAAGCCGACGAGGCCGGCCTTCGAGGCGGAGTAGTTCGCCTGGCCTGCACCGCCGAAGAGGCCGACCACGCTGGAGACGAGCACGATGCGCCCCCACTTGGCCTTGAGCATGCCCTTGGAGGCGCGCTTGACGACGCGGAAGGCGCCGGTCAGGTTGGTGTCGATGACGCTGGTGAAGTCATCCTCGCTCATTCGCATGAGCAGCATGTCTCGAGTGATTCCCGCGTTGGCGACGACCACCTCGACCGGGCCGAGCGCGGCCTCGATCTCGGTGAAGGCGGCGTCGATGCTGTCGCTGTCGGTCACGTCGGCCTTCACAGTGAGGCTGCCAGCAGGGCCCTCGCCGCTGCGGGCGGTGACCGCCACACGGTGGCCCTGAGCAACGAATTCCTCGGCGATGGCGAAGCCGATGCCGCGGTTTCCACCGGTGACGAGAACAGTGCGGGTGGTAGTCATGCGCACCAGCCTAACTGTCAGCCGAGAGAGACGTAGGCTAGGTGGAAGGAGCCCCAGAATGTCGAAGAACCAGCAGTCGATCACCTCACTTCCGCAGTCACCGGATGAGGAGCGACGAGGCCGTGTGCTGCGCTACAGCGTTGCCATGGGAGTGCGAATTGTGTGCGTCATCGTTGCCCTGCTCGTGACGGGCTGGATTCAGCTCATCGCCGTCATTGGCGCGGTCGTGCTGCCCTACTTTGCTGTCATCGTGGCCAACGCCGCGGTGAACCGCCCCGGCGCCCAGGTGCTGCGCCCCGGCGCGATCCTGCCGCGGGGCCCCGTCGAATGACCGATCCCACTGCTCCGCCGCTCGAGGACTACAGCGTCGGCATCTGGCAGTGCGCGCGGGCCGGCTGCACGAGCGATTCGTCGTGGCAGGTCAACTGGCGCAACCCGCGCATCCACACCCTTGCCCGCATCAAGGTGTGGGTGGCCTGTGACGAGCACGTCGAGTTTCTGCGCGACTACCTCGACAGCCGCGGGTTTCCGGTCGTCGTGACGCCCATTGGCACCTACCCCGACGCGCTGCCCGCGGTGCCCGGCTCGTGAAGGGCTGGCGCTTCGCGTTCAACCGGCGGTGGTTCGGCTACCTCGGAATCGCGATCCTCTTCGCCATCGCCTGCGTGCTGCTCTCGCGGTGGCAGTTCGACCGCCGCGCCGAGGCCGTGGTTGAGGTGACCCGCATCGAGCAGAACTACGACGCCACCCCTGTTCCGCTGCAGCAGGCCATACCCGCCCTCGACAAGTTCGACGCAGATCTCAAATGGACGCCCGTCACCATGACCGGCACCTACCTCGTCGACGAGCAGCTGCTCGTGCGCAACCGGCCCTACGGCGGCCAGCCCGGGTTCGAAGTGCTCACCCCGCTGCAGCTGGCCGACGGCAGTGTGTTCATCGTCGACCGCGGCTGGGTGGCGCCGGGCGCCGAACAGGACCTGCCCGATCTCGTTCCCGCGCCGCCGTCCGGCGAGGTCACCGTGGTGGCGCACCTCAAGGCGGGCGAACCCTCGTTGGCGGGGCGGACGGCGCCCGCCGGCCAGATTCCCACCATCCAGCTCCACGAGATTGACGACCTCATCTCGCAGCCGATGTACACCGAGGCCTACGGCCTGCTCGCGTCGGAGGATCCCGCGGCGGCGGCCCGGCCGGCGGCCGCGCCCAAGCCGGAGCCCGACGAGGGTCCCCACCTCTCGTACGCCATCCAGTGGATCGTCTTCGCGCTCTTCGGTTTCGGCGGCCTCGGCTATGCACTGCGCCAGGAGTACCGCCTCATCAACGCCGACGACCCGGTCGAGCGCGAGAAGGCCGCTATCCGCCGAGCCAAGGCGGCATCGAAGCGCACCGACGCCGACATCGAGGACGAACTGCTCGACGCCGCCCGCTAGGCGAGGCTGATCAGGTCGAGGTATCCCACGTTGTAGTGGTCCTCGGTGCCGTCCGGCATGATGAGCACCCGCTCGGGGTTGAGCGCCTCGACGGCACCCTCGTCGTGGCTAACGAGCACGACAGCGCCCGAGTAGTTCGCGAGCGCGCCGAGGATCTCCTCGCGTGACGCCGGGTCGAGGTTGTTCGTGGGCTCGTCGAGCAGCAGCACGTTGGCGCCCGAGACGACGATCATCGCGAGGGCGAGGCGCGTCTTCTCGCCGCCCGAGAGCACTCCGGCGGGCTTGTAGCCGTCATCGCCCGTGAAGAGGAAGGAGCCCAGCACGCGGCGGGCCTCCATCTCGGTGATGTTCGGCGACGACGAGATCATGTTCTCGAGCACGCTGCGCTTCACGTCGATCGTCTCGTGCTCCTGCGCGTAGTAGCCGATGCGCAGGCCGTGGCCGGGCACGATGTTGCCGGTGTCGGGCTTGTCGACGCCCGCGAGCATCCGCAGCAGCGTCGTCTTTCCCGCTCCATTGAGGCCGAGCACCACGACCTTGGAGCCGCGGTCGACGGCCAGGTCGACGGCGGCAAAGATCTCGAGCGACCCGTAGCTCTTCGACAGGTTCTCGGCCATGAGCGGCGTCTTGCCGCAGGGCGCCGGCTCGGGGAACCGCAGCTTGGCGACCCGGTCGACCGCGCGCACCTCGTCGAGCCCGCTGAGCAGCTTCTCCGCGCGGGCGACCATCTGGTGCGCGGCCGCGGCCTTCGACGCCTTGGCGCCGAACTTGGCGGCCTGCGCCTGCAGCACGCCCGCCTTCTTCTCGGCGTTGACGCGCTCCTTCTTGCGGCGCTCCTCGTCGGCAGCGCGCTGGCGGTGGTAGTTCTTCCAGCCCATGTTGTACTGGTCGATGGTCTGGCGGTTCGCGTCGAGATAGAAGACCTTGTTGACCGTCTCCTCGACCAGGTCCACATCGTGGGTGATCACGATGAGGCCGCCCTGGAAGTTCTTGAGGAACTCGCGTAGCCAGACGACCGAGTCGGCATCCAAGTGGTTCGTCGGCTCGTCGAGCAGCATGGTGTCGGCTCCGGAGAACAGGATGCGCGCGAGCTCGATACGACGGCGCTGGCCACCCGAGAGGGTCGACAGCGGCTGGTCGAGAATGCGGTCGGGCAGCGACAGGTTGGATGCGATCGAGGCCGCCTCCGCCTCCGCCGTGTAGCCGCCGAGCGCCATGAAGCGCTCCTCGAGGTTGCTGTAGCGCTTCATCGCCTTCTCGCTGACGGCCGCGTCGCTGCTCGCCATGTCCATGGTCGACTTCTGCATGTCGATGACGAGCTGGCCGAGTCCGCGAGCGTCGAGGATGCGGGTGCGCGCGAGGTCTTCG
>JAAFHU010000067.1:10462-12073 GCA_013297645.1 Actinomycetota bacterium | reverse complement strand
GCCACCGCCGCCGTCGCCTTCGCGACGCAGGTGCCGCAGTTGCCGGGCCTCACCGACGCCGAGCGCGCGGTCATGGGCGAATGGCTCGCCCGCTCGATCGCATCGACCAGCGGTTCGTAACACGGGGTCACAGCGGGCAGCCCGGGTCTAGGGTTAGAAAGTTGCCGATTGTGGGCACGGAGCGACAGCAGAGCCCTGCACCCGCCCATCCTGTTGCGTACTTTAAGGAGGGGTAGTGCCTACGTTCTCGTTCGAGCTGTACCCTCCGCGCAATGCGGCCGCCGAGGCGGCCCTGCTCGAGTCGCTCGACCACCTGGTCGCGTCGGGCCCGGAATTCATCAGCGTCACCTACGGGGCAGCCGGCACGACGAAGGGCGCGAGCCTCGAGGTGCTGCAGCGCGTCATGAGCCGCACCCGCGCGATGGCGCACCTCACCTGTGTGGGGTCGTCGTATGCGGAGTCGGCCCGCCTCATCCGCGAGTTTCTCGACTCGGGGGTCACCAGTTTCTTGGCGCTGCGCGGCGACCCGCCCGTCGGCACCGCCGAAGGGGAGTCTTTTCTCGGTGATCTCGGCAGCGCGGGGGAGCTCGTGCAGCTCATCCACCGCGTGCAGGCCGAGCGGGTGCCGTTCACCGAGGAGGCGGTTCCCGGGTTCCCCGGAGCGAAGCGGATCGCGGACCGCACCAAGGTCACCATCGCCGTCGGGGCCTTTCCCAACGGCCACCCGCGCTCACGCAGCATCGAGCAGGACCTCGACACCCTGCTGGCGAAAGAGGCGGCCGGCGCCAACCTGGCGATCACGCAGCTGTTCTTCGACGCCGACGACTACCTGCGCTTCGTCGACCAGGCGCGGGCGGCGGGCGTGACCATGCGGATCCTGCCCGGCATCATGCCGGTGCTCAGCCCCTCCCGGCTGCACCGCATCGTCGAGCTGACCGACGAGAAGCTGCCCCTGGACCTGCTGCGCAAGCTGGAGGCCGAGGCGACTCCCGAGGGCCAGCGCGCCGTCGGCATCGAGCACGCCATCGACCTGGGCTCCCGGGTTCTCACGGGCGCCGAGCCCGGACTGCACCTCTACACGTTCAACCAGCACGAACCGGTGCTCGCGGTGCTCCGCGGCGTCGGCCTCCTAGAAAGAGAAACAGAATGAGCACCGCATTCCCTACTGGCACGATCCTCGGCTACCCGCGCATCGGCCGCCGCCGCGAGCTGAAGAAGGCCGTCGAGGCCTTCTGGGCCGGCACGATCAGCGCCGACGAGCTCGAGGCCGCCGCGGCCGAGCTGCGCGCGGTGACGCGCTCACGGTTGGTCGAGCTCGGTCTCGGGCGCACCGACTCGAGCATCCCCGAGGCCTTCAGCTTCTACGACCAGGTGCTCGACGCCGCGGTCACGGTCGGCGCGGTGCCCGCGCGCTTCAGCCGTCTCGTCAAGGAGGACGGCACGATCGACCTCGCCGGCTACTTCACGATCGCCCGCGGCGAGGGCGCCGACGTGCCCGCCGAGATGACGAAGTGGTTCGACTCGAACTACCACTACCTCGTTCCCGAGATCGGGCCCGACACCGACTTCCACCTCGCATCGGACCGCCTCATCCGCGAGGTCGCCGAGGCC
>JAAFHU010000067.1:0-10452 GCA_013297645.1 Actinomycetota bacterium | reverse complement strand
CCGCCCGGTCATCGTCGGCCCGGTCACCTTCCTGCTGCTCTCAAAGGCCGCCGAGGGCAGTCCCGCCGGCTTCGCGCCCCTCGACCGCCTCGACGACCTGCTGCCGGTCTACGCGGAGCTGCTGGCCGCGCTCACCGCGGTCGGCGCCGAGTGGGTGCAGCTCGACGAGCCCGCCCTCGTGTCGGAGTCGATCGAGACGCCACGGTCGACCGTGCTGCAGGCCACGGCGCATGCCTACGAGCTGCTCGGCGCGGTTCCCGCCCGCCCCCAGCTGTTCGTGGCGGCGCCCTACGGCTCGCTCGACGATGCACTGCCGGTGCTGCTCGACAGCCCGGTCGAGGCCATCGGAGTGGACCTCGTGAAGGGCTCGCTGGTTTCGACGGGCTCAACCAGCAAGACGATCGTCGGCGGCGTCATCGACGGCCACAACATCTGGCGCGGCGACCTGGCCGCGGCCTTCGACAAGCTCGCCGCGTCTGGCGCGACCGCCGTCTCATCCAGCACCTCCCTGTTCCACACCCCGCACGACGTGGACGACGAGCCCCTGCTCGACCCGCGCCTCAAGAGCTGGCTCGCCTTCGCCGACCAGAAGGTCGGGCAGATTGCGACGCTCGCCAAGGGACTCGTCGAGGGCCGCGACAGCATCTACACCGAATTGGATGCCGCTACTGCCGCTCTCGCCGACCGTCACGACGCACCCGGCGTGCGCGACGGCGCCGTGCGCGCCCGTGCCGCGGCTCTCGTCGACGCCGACTTCAATCGCGGAGACTACGCGTCGCGCCTTCTCGCGCAGGAGCAGGCCCTCAAGCTCCCCTTCCTCCCGACGACGACCATCGGCTCCTTCCCGCAGACCGGCGAGATCCGCAAGTACCGCGCGCAGTACACCAAGGGCGAGCTGAGCGAGCGCGAGTACGAGGAATACCTGCAGGCCGAGATCAAGCGGGTTGTCGACCTGCAGGAGGAGATCGGCATCGACGTCATCGTGCACGGCGAGCCCGAGCGCAACGACATGGTGCAATACTTCGCCGAGCACCTCGATGGCTTCGCGGTCACGCAGAACGGTTGGGTGCAGTCCTACGGCAGCCGCTGTACGCGCCCGTCGCTGCTCTGGGGCGACGTCGCCCGCGAGGCGCCGATCACCGTCGAGTGGTCGCGCTACACCCAGTCGCTCACCGCGAAGCCGGTCAAGGGCATGCTCACCGGTCCGGTGACGATCCTCGCGTGGAGCTTCGTGCGCGACGACCAGCCGCTCGCCGAGACGGCCAACCAGGTCGCCCTCGCCCTGCGCGACGAGATCGAGGACCTCGAGGCCGCGGGCATCGGCATCATCCAGGTCGACGAGCCGGCGCTGCGCGAGCTGCTGCCGCTCAAGAAAGCCGACCAGCCCAGCTACCTCGACTGGTCGGTCGGCTCCTTCCGCCTCGCCACCGCCGGCGTGCAGAAGCAGACGCAGATCCACACCCACCTCTGCTACAGCGAGTTCGGCGTGGTCATCGATGCGATCGACAAACTGGATGCCGACGTCACCTCCATCGAGGCGGCCCGCAGCAAGATGGAGGTCGTGCCCGACATCGCGTCGTCCCAGTTCTCGCGGGGCATCGGCCCGGGTGTCTACGACATCCACTCGCCGCGCGTGCCGTCGACCGAGGAGGTCACGGCTCTCATCGAGATCGCGCTGGGGAGCATCCCGGGCCGCCAGGTCTGGGTGAACCCCGACTGCGGCCTCAAGACCCGCGGCTACGCCGAGACGGTCGAGTCGCTGCGCAATGTGGTCGCCGCGACGAACGCGGTGCGCGCGCGCGTCTCGGCTTAGCGCCTTCGCGAGCCGATTTCGGACAGACGAGGCGATATCCAATCGCTTATCGTGTCCGAAATCGGCTCGTGGGAGCCACGAGATTGGCGCACGAAAAAGGCCCCGCCGAAGCGGGGCCTTTACACGTGAAACCTATGCGGCCTTGTTGGTTCCGGCGAGCACGCCGTCGAGAATGAGCGATGCCTCCTCGTCGGTGACCTTCTGCGCGAGGGCCAGCTCGGAGATGAGCACCTGGCGGGCCTTGAGCAGCATGCGCTTCTCGCCGGCCGAGACGCCGTGGTCCTGCTCGCGGCGCCAGAGGTCGCGCACGACCTCGCCGACGCGGTAGACCGAGCCCGACGCCATCTTCTCCTGGTTGGCCTTGTAGCGGCGCGACCAGTTGCCCGGCTCCTCGATGAACTCGCTGCGCAGCACCTCGAAGACGGCTTCGACGCCGGCCTTGTCGATGACGTCGCGCACACCGACGAGCTCGGCGCTCTCGATGGGAACCTTGATGGTGAGCTCTGACGTGTGCACGTCGAGGGTCATGTAGGTCTTCTCTTCGCCCTTGACCATGACCTTGTCGAGCTTGGTGATGGTGACTGCTCCGTGGTGCGGGTAGACGAGGGTTTCTCCGATGGTGAACTTCATGTGGGCAATACCTCGTCTTTAGTTGAGCGAACAGGCGCTAAGCAGGCACCCAGTTTACCAGACCGGCATCTAGGCTTGCTCGGTGCCTTTTACCCCCAGCCACGTCGCCGCGATCCTGCCCTTCGTGCGCACGCCGCTTGCCCCCGCGGCCCTGGCGATCGGCGCCATGGCACCCGATCTGCCGTACTTTCTGCCGGTGTTCGCCGACCGCGACCTCACCCACTCCCTGCTCGGCGTGCCGACGATCGACCTTCTCGTTGGGGGCCTCGCCTTCGTGCTCTGGCTCGCCGTGCTGCGGGCGCCCGTGCTCGACTACAGCCCGCGGTGGCTGCGGGAGCGCATGGACCCGCAGGCGCGGTGGCGGGTGCGCGGGCCGGTGATCTCGGTGCTGCTGGCGGTCGCGGCGATCGAGCTGGGCATCCTCACGCATCTGCTGCTCGACCTGGTCACGCACGAGGGCGGATGGATCGAGACCGTCGCGCCGTGGACGAGCGACATGATCGGCACCTTCTCGGTCGCGAACATCATCCACGCGGTCGTCTCTGCTGTCACGGGGGTCATCGTGGTGCTGTGGGTGCGGGGGTGGGCGGGGCGCACGCCGCGCACTCCACGCGCGAGCCGGCTGGGCGATCGCGAGCGGCTCGCCACCTGGCTCGGGCTTCTCGGCGTGCTCGCGGCGGTGGGTCTCGTCTGGTGGGGGCGGGGGATCGCGGTGGGGCGGCATCCACTCGATCCGAACCTGATGGGTGCGTCGTTCTTCGTCGCGGTAGCGGTGACACTGGGCCTGGCCGCGCTGTGCGCGCTGGTCTGGCGACTGCGTAAGGTGTTCTGATGCCGTTCACCCCGAGTCACGTCGCAGCGATCCTGCCCTTCGTGCGCACGCCGCTGCCGCCCGCGGCGCTGGCGATCGGTGCGATGGTGCCAGACCTCTTCTACTACGTGCCGCTCGACGTGCCGCGCGGGTTCACACACTCGTGGCTCGGTGTGGTGACCCTCGACCTCGCCGTCGCCCTCGTACTGTTCTTCCTCTGGGAGTTCGTGTTGCGCGCGCCCGTCATCGACTTCGCGCCCGGCTGGGTGCGCAGCCGCATGTCGACGAGATACCGGATGCCGTCGACGCTGCGCGCGCTCGGCATCTTTGCCGCACTGCTCGTCGGCGCGGTGCTGATCGGCGCCACGACCCACGTGCTCTGGGACAGCCTCACCCACGCCGGCCCGGTGGCCGACGCCCTCACGCTGGACACCAAGGCCGGCCCCCTGCCGCTGTACAAGTGGGGGCAGCACCTGTCGAGTGCGGTCGGGGCGATCGCGCTGGCAGTCTTCACCCTTGTCTGGTGGCGTCGCACAGAGCCGCACCCCTCCGCCCCCACCCGGCTGACCGGGGCGCAGCGCCGCAACGGCATCGTGCTCGCGCTCGCGTCGGGGCTCGTGGTCGCGCTGGTCGTCTGGATCCGCGGCATCGCCCGTGGGCACTCGCCGGTCGAGAACGAGCTGATCTTCTACACAGTGACGATCGGGCTGGCCGCCGCCGCCCTCTGCGCCGTGATCCTGTCGATCGTGTGGTGGACGGTGCGCAAGCCGCGCGCGCACTAGGAAGCTAAAGGCTGCGCAGCACCGTCACGACCTTGCCGAGGATCTCGGCGTAGTCGCCGAGGATCGGCTCGAAGGCGCTGTTCTGCGGCAGCAGCCAGGTGTGGCCGTCGCGCTGGCGGAACACCTTGACGGTCGCCTCATTGTCGAGCATGGCGGCGACGATCTCGCCGTTCTCTGCGGTCTTCTGCTGGCGAACGACAACCCAGTCGCCATCCATGATGGCGGCGTCGATCATCGACTCGCCGACGACCTTGAGCATGAAGAGCTCGCCCTTGCCGGTGAGCTGGCGGGGGAGCGGGAAGACCTCGTCGATCTGCTGGTCGGCCGTGATCGGGATGCCGGCGGCGATGCGGCCGACGAGGGGCACCATGACGGCGTCGCCGACCGCGGTCGTCGACTCGGGGGCATCCTCCTCGATTGTCGGCAGCTCGATGAGCACCTCGAGGGCGCGCGGGCGGTTGGGGTCGCGGCGCAGGTAGCCGCTGAGCTCGAGCTGGTTGAGCTGGTGGGTCACGCTCGACAGCGACGAGAGGCCGACGGCGTCGCCGATCTCGCGCATCGACGGCGGGTAGCCGCGGCTCGTGACCGACTTCTGGATCACGTCGAGGATCGCCAGCTGCTTGTCGCTCAGGCTCGTGCGCCTGCGAGTGCGGTCGTCGTCAGCCATGGTGGCCCTCCCAATGTCAGTGGTACCCGGTTCACTGAGAACCAGACATTCGAAACTGTATCTGCATTTAGGTCTTATATGGAAGACATGTTCGAGCGAGTCGCAGATGCACATTCGAAAAGATTCGAAGATTGCACTTGAATTGTCGAATAATCGAATGTATGTTCGGAACAAAGCTTCGCATCCGGCTCTCCCGGCCGAGAGCCGGATGCGAAACCCCCGTAAGGAGTGAACGATGACTGCAGTAAGCATGGACTTTGGCTACTCGATGCCCAAGTCACACCTGCGCCTGACCGCGCGTGGCCGCGCTGTCTTCACGACCCTCGCCGCCGTGCCGGTCGTCATCGCCGCATTCCTGTTCGCGATCAACGGCGGCGCCGCATCCGCGTCGCGCGAGGCGAGCGTGCAGCCGGGGGTTGAATACACCTACGTCACGATTGCGGCGGGGGAGTCCCTGTGGGCGATCGCCGAAGACGTGGCTCCGACGGCCGATCCGCGTGATGTCGTCAACGACATCCTGGAGTTCAACGGCATGTCGTCGGCCGAACTGGTTCCGGGGCAGCGCCTCGCGCTGCCCGCCCAGTACGCGGACTGATAGAGCGGGCTAATAAACTCGCTGGGTGACCGAGCTCAGTGACCTGCCCATCCGCGACAACTTGCGGGGGCAGCACCCCTACGGTGCGCCCCAAAAAGCAGTGCGGATCGCCCTCAACGTCAACGAGAACACGCACCCGATTCCCGAGGCGGTCGCCCGCGACATCGTGGAGTCCCTCGCGGCCGCCGTTCTGACCGTCAACCGCTACCCCGACCGCGAGTTCACCGAGCTGCGCGAGAGTCTCGCCAACTACCTCGGCCACGGTCTCAGCCGCGACCAGATCTGGGCGGCCAACGGCTCGAACGAGGTGCTGCAGCAGCTGTTCCAGGCCTTCGGCGGGCCGGGACGCTCGGTGCTCGGCTTTCCTCCCACCTACTCGATGTACCCGATCATCGCTGCGGGAACTGACACGACGTGGATCGCTGCCGAGCGCGACGCCGAGTTCGGCATCTCGCCGGCGACCGTCGTCGCCGCGATCGAGCGACACCGGCCCAACATTGTCGTGCTGTGCTCGCCGAACAATCCGACGGGCACGCCGCTGCCCATCGAGACGATCGAGGCCGCCTACGACGCCCTCTCCTTTGGCGAGCACCCTGGCATCCTCATCGTGGACGAGGCCTACGCCGAGTTCACGCCCGACCACATCCCCAGCGCGGTGAGCCTGCTGCCCGGCCGCCCGCGCCTCGTGGTCAGCCGCACGATGAGCAAGGCCTTCGCCTTCGCCGGTGCCCGTGTCGGCTACCTCGCGGCCGACGCCGCCGTCAACGACGCGCTGCGCCTGGTGCGGTTGCCGTACCACCTGTCGGCGCTGACCCAGGCCGGCGCGATCGCGGCCCTGCGGCACACGCCAGAGCTGCTCGCGAACGTCGACGACATCCGCGCCCAGAAGGACCGCCTACTGCGCGAGCTGCCGAAGCTCGGCTATCCAGTGCACCAGAGCTGGACCAACTTCGTGCTCTTCGGGGGAGTCGCCGACCCCAACGCCACCTTCGAGGCCCTGCTCGAGCACGACGTCATCATCCGCGACGTGGGCATCGCAAACCACCTGCGTGTGACCGCTGGAACGAAGCACGAGACGACAGCGTTCCTCGCGGCGCTCGAGGCCGTCGGGCGCTAGCCTCGGTGGCGCTGCGCGATCTGGCGGGGTGCCGGCTGCCGTAGTCATGGAAACGACGGGAATGCGGCGGCGTCGCGAAACCCCCCTCGTTTTCATGAGTGTGCGCTAACGTACGCGCCTCGTGCCGCCTGAGCGGACCTGCCGATCGCGCCCGGTAGAGTTTTGCCCATGACCTCCGCACCGCGCACCGCGAGCGTCAGGCGCGAGACGAGCGAGTCGAGCATCGACCTCTCTCTCAACCTCGACGGTTCAGGCATCTCGAAGATCAGCACGAGCGTGCCCTTCTTCGACCACCTGCTCACCGCGTTCGCGAAGCACTCGCTCGTCGACCTCGAGGTGGTGGCCAACGGCGACACCGAGATCGACGTGCACCACACGGTCGAAGACATTGGCATCTCGCTCGGCAAGGCCATCAAAGAAGCGCTCGGCGACAAGAGCGGCATCTCGCGCTTCGGCGACGCGCTCGTGCCCCTCGACGAGGCGCTCGTGCAGGCGGTCGTCGACATCAGCGGCCGCCCCTACCTCGTGCACAGCGGCGAGCCCGCCGGCTTCGAGCTGCACCTCATCGGCGGCCACTTCACCGGCTCGATGGTGCGCCACGTCTTCGAGGCGATCACCTTCAACGCCGGTCTCACCGTGCACGTCACCGTGCTCGGCGGCCGCGACCCGCACCACATCGCCGAGGCCGAGTTCAAGGCCTTTGCGCGGGCGTTCCGCTTCGCCGTGGCCCGCGACGAGAAGGTCAGCGGCATTCCGTCGACGAAGGGTGCGCTCTAGCGTGTCGTCCCCATCCGTCGTCGTTCTCGACTACGGCTCAGGCAACGTCCACTCCGCCGCGAAGGCGCTGGAAGAGGCCGGTGCCCGCGTCGAGCTGACCGCCGACCGCGACCGCGTTGCCGCGGCCGACGGCCTGCTGGTTCCCGGAGTCGGTGCCTTCAGCGCGGTCATCGAAGCGCTCAACGCCGTCGACGGCGGGCGCCTCATCGATCAGCGCCTCATCGCGAACAAGCCGGTGCTCGGAATCTGCGTCGGCATGCAGGTGCTCTTCGAGCACGGTGTCGAGCGCGGCAACGAGTCCGAGGGGCTGGGCGAGTGGCCCGGCACCGTCACCGAGCTGACGGCGCCGATCCTGCCGCACATGGGCTGGAACACCGTGGATGCCGCCGAGGGCTCGCGGCTCTTCGCCGGCATCGAGAACGAGCGCTTCTACTTCGTGCACTCCTTCGCGGCCCAGCAGTGGACGCTCGACCCGGTCAAGCCCTTCCGCGCCCCGCAGGTCACCTGGTCGCAGCACGGCTCGCGCTTCATCGCCGCGGTCGAGAACGGACCGCTCTCGGCCACCCAGTTTCACCCGGAGAAGTCGGGCGAGCCCGGCATCCGCCTTCTGTCCAACTGGCTAGAGACCCTTTAACAGAGACGATCATGAGCGAATTCACCCGTACCCCCGCCCTCACCCTGCTGCCCGCCGTCGACGTCGCCGACGGCAAGGCCGTGCGCCTCACCCAGGGCGAGGCAGGCACAGAGACGAGCTTCGGCGAGCCGATCGACGCGGCCCGCGAGTGGGTCGACCAGGGTGCGGAGTGGATCCACCTCGTCGACCTCGACGCGGCCTTCGGCCGCGGCAACAACTACCACCTCATCGAGAAGGTGATCAAGAACATCCCCAAGTCGGTGAACATCGAGCTGTCGGGTGGAATCCGCGACGACAAGAGCCTCGACGCTGCACTGGCCACGGGCGCCAAGCGCATCAACCTCGGCACCGCCGCCCTCGAGAACCCCGAGTGGGCCGCCCACGTCATCGCGGAGTTCGGCGAGGCGATCGCCGTCGGCCTCGACGTGCGCGGCACGACCCTCGCCGCTCGCGGCTGGACGCAGGAGGGCGGCGACCTGTGGGAGGTGCTCGAGCGCCTCGAGGCGGCCGGCTGCAGCCGCTACGTGCTGACCGACGTCACCAAGGACGGCATGCTCAACGGACCCAACCTCGAGCTGCTGCGGGAGGTCGCCGACAAGACTGACAAGCCCGTCATCGCCAGCGGCGGCATCTCGAGCCTCGACGACATCGCGGCCCTGCGCCAGCTCGTGCCCCACGGCGTCGAGGGCGCCATCGTCGGCAAGGCGCTCTACACGAAGGCCTTCACGCTGGCAGAGGCCCTGGATGTCGCGGGCGATTAGCTAGTGGCAGGCACGGACAGCGCTGGCCAGCCCTGGTCGGGCCGGCACTTCGAGGCCAACACCAACGCGGATGACGACGGCAGCGCCCCCGAGCACCTGATCGAGGCAATCCGTCGCTTTCGGTCGCGCGAGGTCGGCGAGGCCGACGTGGTCGAGGCGCTGCGCAGCTCGCGCCTGCTGATTCCCCTCGTGGCGCACCTCGGGGAGGACGGCCTCAACGAGCATGGCCACGACAAGACGCAGGAGCTGTCGATCGTCACGGTCGTCGGGCCCGACGGCAGAACGGTGCTGCCCGCGTTCACGAGCGTCGCCGCGATGAGCGCGTGGAACCCGCGGGCGCGCCCGATTCCGGCGGAGGCGACACGGGTGGCGCTGGCGGCAGCGCACGAGCAGACCGACCTGGTGGTCGTCGACGCGACGAGTGCGACCGAGTTCGCCATCCGCCGTCCTGCCCTGTGGGGTCTCGCCAACGGCGAACCGTGGATACCGAGCTACCTCGACGAGGCGGTGCTCGACGCGATCGCCGCGGCCGCCGACGGCGAACAGGCTGCCCGCTCGGTGGCGCTGGCCCCCGGGGACCCGGATGCCCGCCTGAGCGGACCGGAGCTCGTCGTGCAGCTGAGCCTCGCGCCGGGGCTGGCCGAGCACGAGCTCAACGCCCTGCTCGCCACCCTGCAGCAGCGCTGGGCCGAGAGCCCGGTGATCGCCGCCCGCGTGGACTCGATGAAAGTGCAGCTGCTGACCGCTGCCTAGGATTGCACCCATGCTCTCGCGCCTGGTCGTCGTCGCCGCGGTGCTCGTCGCGCTCTGCGGATGCAGCCCCGCGGCCCCGGCGGTGGATGGCCCGGAGGCGGCGCTAGCATCACCGCCGACGAACACGATCCAGGTCGGCGACCTCACGCGCTCGTACACCGTGCGTGCGCCGGACGGCGCGACACAGCCCATGCCACTGCTCATCATGTTCCACGGGGCGGGGGGCGACGGATCGCGCGCCGAGACGACGACGGGGCTCACGGAGCTCGCAGAGATCGAGGGCTTCGTCGTCGCCTATCCCAACGGCACGGCCGCGAACTCAGTCGCCGGTGAGCTGGCCTGGAACGCGGGCAGCTGCTGCGGCCTGCCGCGCAGCGGCAAGGTCGACGACGTCGCGTTCGTGCTGGCGATGATCGCGGAATTGCAGACCGCGTATCCGATCAACGCGAACCGCATCTATCTCGCCGGCTACAGCAACGGCGGCATGATGAGCTACCGCCTCGCCTGCGAGCACGGCGAGCTGTTCGCCGGCATCGCGGTCGTCAGCGGCGCCCTCAACTACTCGCCATGCGAGCCAGCAGTCGCCGTGCCGGTGCTCATCGTGCACGGCACTGACGATCTCACGGTGCCCTACGACGGGGGAGAGACCAACACCCGAACCGCACTGCGCTTCGGCCAGTTCACCAACGCCTCTGTCGAGTATGCGACGTCATTCTGGACCGAGAATGACGACTGCGACCGCGACGCGCTCGTCACCGGCAACCCGCCTATCACCACCGATGTGTACCCCGAGTGCGCCGACGAGACGCGGGTAGAGGTCGTGACCATCGACGGCGGCACGCACATCTGGCCACGGGTCGACACGCTCGGCGTCGACGGGGCGCAGCTCGTGCTCGACTTCTTCGGCCTGCAATGACCCTGCGGGGCTTTGGCCCGCCCGTGAACTAAAGAGCCAGCCCTGCGGGGCTTTGGCCCACCGGTCGAACCAAAGAGCCAGCCCTGCGGGGCTATGGCCCGCCCGTGAACTAAAGAGCGATGCTCTTTAGTTGACCGGCCCCGTGTACTTCTCGCCCGGACCCTTGCCCGGGGCGTCGGGGTGGGACGACTCCTCG
>JAAFHU010000066.1:5591-12103 GCA_013297645.1 Actinomycetota bacterium | reverse complement strand
CCATGTCGCTGAATAGCAGCGCCGTTGCACCCGGGTGTTGCCCAATGAAGTCGAGGGCCTCCTGGCCGTTCTCGGCGACCGCCACGCGATATCCCCAGCTCTCCAGCGCGACACGGGCAGACTGCCGGATGGCGATCTCATCATCGACGATCAGCACGAGCTCGCCGCCGCCGCGCGGCACCGCCGGGGCGGGGAGCTTGGCATCACCCACCTCGGCGAGAGGAGTGACGAGCGCCGGAATGAGCACCTCGAAGCGGGTTCCGGAGCCCTGCACGCTGCTGACCCGAACAGCGCCCCCGTGACTGTCGACGATCGACGCAGAGCTCGCCAGTCCGAGACCGGTGCCGATGCCGACGCCCTTCGTGGTGAAGAAGGGCTCGAAGATTCGATCCACGATCTCTGGGGGGATGCCGCTGCCAGTGTCCTCGACAGCGACGCGCACATAGTGGCCCGGAGACGGCACCCGCATAGCGAAGGCGTCGGTCACATCGACGTTGTCGACGGCGATGCTCAGGTCACCACCGTCGGGCATGGCATCCCGCGCATTGGTCACCAGGTTGATGACTACTTGCAGCAGCTGGGTCGGGTCACCCACGGCGTCCCAACTGTCATCGGGCACGACGTAGCTCACCCGAATCGACTTCGGGAGGGTCTCGTTGCAGAAGGCACTGACGTCGGCCATGAACCGGGGCATGTTCACCTGGATGCGACGGCCCTCGACCCCGCGAGCGAACTCGAGCACCTTGCGCATCATTGCCGCGCCACGCTTGGCGCTCGTCTCGATGACGGCGAGCGTGCTCTTCTTCGCCTCGTCGGTCTCATCCTCGGCAAGCAACTGCACCGACATGAGCAGCGGGGTGAGAACGTTGTTGAGGTCGTGGGCGATGCCTCCCGCGAGGGTGCCGAGGCTTTCGAGGCGCTCCTCGCGCAGTTGGCGCTCCTCCTGCTGGCGCTGCAGGGTCACATCCTTGTTGAAGGTGAAGATCGCCTCCGGCTCACCGCTGGGGGAGCGCACGAGCGACCAGCGGCAGTCGGTCAGGATCAATCGGCCGTCGCGGGTGACATGCTCGACATCCCCCGACCACTCTCCGTTGGCGAGGGTCGCCGCACGGGCGATATCGAACACCTCGGTCGACTGATAGATGACGTCGCGAACCGACAGGCCGAGCACTTCTTCTGCGCTCCAGCCGTAGAGGTCAAAAGCCGCGCGGTTCCAGTAGGTAATGGTGTTGTCGAGATCGCGCACGATGATGGCGTCGCGGGCGGAGTCGAGCAACGCCGCTTGCGCCGCGATCTGCGCCCGCTGCGCGGCCAGAGCCTGCAGTGCCGCCTCTTCGTCCGTCACGTCGCGCACGTGGACTGCGATGCCGCTGGCAGTGGGATAGGCCGTGGCCTCGAGCACCACATCGTAGGGCTCGTAGCGTTCACGAACGACGACGGTGACCTTGTCGGTCATCGCCCGGCGATAGCCGATGCCGAACTCCGATCCCTGCATGAGCGGGAAGGCGTCCCAAAGGGATTGGCCGACGAGCTGCTCGCGGGAGCGCTGCGCCTGCTCTTCGCCGCGCGGGTTCACGTAGGTGAAGACGAAATCCTGATCGAGGAAGAACAGCCCGTCGCTGACCGCGTTGAGGGTGGACTCGAAGAGCGCCTCGAGGGATTGCCTCTCGACCCGCTCGGCCTCGATGTCGTCGATGTCTCGAGCCATACCGAGCACCGCGACAACCGTGCCGTCCTGGTGCAGGGGTGTGTTGGTGATGTCAGCCTGAAAGGGCGTTCCGTCTTGGCGCAGTCCGGATGCAACGTAGCGCACTGTCTCGCCGGCGACCGCTCGGGCGAACTGCTGCTGCACCATGCTGCTGCTCGCACCGTCGATCGTGGGCAGAAAGCTGGTGCCGACCAGGTGCTCGCGCTGGACTCCCAGATTGTCGAGCAGTGCCTGGTTGACCTCGATAAAGGTGCCGTCGAGGTTGAGCGCATAGACGCCGTCCCGGCTGTCGTAGAAGAGGGCGCGCACCAACTCGTTGAGCACGACTGGCCCGAGGGGCTCGTGCGGAGGGCCGTTAGCCATGGCGCACCGTGTCGCGGTGAGCCAGGTGGACGAGGGGCCGCGCGCCGACCCGAAACGGCGGCGGCCACTCGCGGGGCGGCCTAGCCCCGATGTCGTGAAATCCCCGGAATGACCGGGGCGAGAGACACCTAGCACTAGTGATACTCGCCCCTTGCCGCGCCGACGGCAAGCGCAGGGTAGACAGAATGTTCGCAAATCGAATAGTGCCGCTCATCGCACACGAATCCTTCCCTGCTGCCACAGCTGAATAGCGGCCACACGAGGGGACGACGAGCCAGACTCGGCAAGCCCGAGGGTGTCGTACAACCGGCTGACCATCGCCTCTGCCGCGCGCACGGTCGTCCCCCGCGCTTCGGCGATCGCCTTGGTCGACTCACCCGACGCCAGCTTGCGCAGCACCTCGGCCTGGGTGGCCGTCACGAGGATCGCGGGAGCGCTGTCGCCCTTCTCGGTGCCGAGCCCGGCGATCGCCCGCGTCACCGCCCCGGCGAGCTGATCGACGCGCACCACTTGCGACTTGACCAGATAGACGGCATCGGCAGGGACATCCTGGGGATTGGTGACGGCAAGCTGGGGTGATTGGTGCGAGGTGAGCACGACCAGGGCCACCCACGGGGAGCTCTCGCGCACCCGCCGCAGCAACTCGGCTCCCGACATGCCCGGCCCGAAGTTGAGGTCGGTCACGAGTGCGTGGGCATCAACCTCGGCAACGAGGGCCTCGGCCGACTCGGCGGAGGCGGCCGCGAACACGTCGAAGCCCTGGGATCGCAGGCCGTCGCCGACCAGTGATGCCGTGAACACGTCGTCATCGGCGACCACGACGCGGATTGCGTGCGCCTGCGCCTCCCCGGCGGGGATCATCGCTGCGCCAGTTCTGCGCCGATGCGCTCGAGGAACACGACGGCATCGACAGGCTTGGAAAGGTAGCTCGCGCCGGCGGTGGCCAGCAGCTCGGCGCTCACGCTCGCGCCGCTGAGCACGACGATTGCCGGCGGGCGAGGCACGCCGCTGATCGCGGCGAGGTCGGATTCGAGGGTAGAGCCGGGAATGTGGGCGTCGAGGACGACGACGTCGACGGGATGAACGGCAAGCATGCGCATCGCCTCGGCTGAGCTCGCTGCGTCGCGTACCGAGTAACCCGTGCGAACGAGGGCAGTATGGAGCACCGCCAGCACCAGCTCGTCATCATCGACCAGGAGCACTCGGGAGGCAGTTTGTTCCCCGGGGAGCATGAGCACAGTGTACTTGCCGTTCTACTAATCTGAGCCAGCGAGTTTTTCCAGGTCGTCCGCGACGAGCTGCAGATGTGCGAGCACGCCCGTCGTCGTGGCGTCCCGGCGCAGGCTGCGGCTCTGCTCTGGTTCATCGAGGTAAAAGTTGATCGCCATGATGCACGCCGAGAGGCGGCCGAGAATCGGCCCGTGCAGAAGCTCCGAGACCTTGGTGCCGATCGCCGTCTCGCGAGAGATGGACCGCTCGGTGAGCTCGCGAAGTATGTCGGTGCCCTCGACGACGGAGGCCAGCAGCTTGATATTGCCCAGGCCCACCCCGATCGCACTCGAGAGCACCGTCGCGGCGACGATGAAGGCCGCAGGTATCGCGATCACGAGCGACAGCTCGCTCTCGCCAGCGACACTGACGTCGAACAGGAAGAGGAAGGCTACTATGGATCCGGCTCCGGCAAAGAAGATCGCCACCGCATGGATTGCGGAGAAACGGGCGGGGATTCGGGCGAGCAGGAGCCCGAGGGTCAGCACCGCTGTACCGACGATAACGGCGCCGGTGTGCACAACAACCTCGTTGTGCCCCTCCTCGCGCAGCGACTCGGGCAGGGATAGTGACACGGTCGCAAGGCCTGTCAGCGCGCTGGTGTAGAGCGGCCGCGCTCGCGCAAAGGCGAGTGCCTCGATGACCGGGCTCCACCGCGCGGGCGCCAGCGGAGCGACGGCCTCCGGTGCCGGCGGAGGCTCGACGACCGATCGCGCCGTGCTGGCTATCAACTCGAGCTTCTCGCTGATGGGCTTGAGCGACATCCTGCTGTCGCGATCGGCGGCCATCGCGAGCGTGGTGTGCGCCTCGACGATGAGCGGCGCGACGGTGTCACGCACCGCGGTCACCAGTTCTGCGGCGCGCTCGTCGACGCTCAGCCTCTCGCGGTGCTGGGTCACGGTGATGCGCGCATGCAGCAGCTCTGACTGCCCGAGCAGGCGCCGGCGAAACTCGAGCTGCGCGAGCAGGTAGGTGAAGAGCGGCATCCACACGAGGGTGGCGATGGTCCAGTAGGCGACGCGATACCCGTACTCCGATGGGTTTCCGATGAGCTGCATCGCGAGCCATCCACTGAGGAGACCGCGCATCACGCCAGAGATCGTCCAGATCGCGAAGACCAGCGCGATCGGAACCCGTGCGAGCAACCGCACCGCGAGCATGCCCGCCGCTACAAGAAAGCCGCCGGCGACGATGTGCTGCACGAGGGCAGAGACCAGCACTGCTCCGAGCGGAGGGATTGTCTCCCCGGTCTCTTGCAGCACGACCAGTGCGACGTTGGGAACGAGAAGCAGAAGCCACCCCAGCGGATGCGAGGCCCAGCGGCCGCGCAACGCGTCCGGCACGGTAATCATCTGCATTCGGGGCCCTATCGTGTTTTTGCGGAGGAGGCAGCCGCGCCCCAGCCAACCCGAATGGCTGGGGCGCAGCGAGACCCTCGGTCTCAGCAGCCGGTCCATCGTTCCTAGGCGAGGAACCGTGAAAATCTCCCCCACTGCCTGCTCAGTCTCGCCCCGGAGTGGCGGGGTCGCAACAGCGTGAGGCCCGGGGCCTTCGTTTCTAGAACATCTCCTCACCGGCTGGCGCCCGGCCGTGTTTCTCCACCACTGCCGTCGCCGGTCTGAGCGCGGAAGGCGCTGCCATCGACACTGATGGTGGATCCCGGGGCGGCTTCCCGGCACGAGTGCCGCACCCGGGGTCCATCCCTCAATCCCATCGAAGGAGTCCCCATGCCTGACGCCATCACCCTCACCGGCCTGGTCGCAACCACGCCGCGCCACCTCGTCACGAGCGAGGGGCTGCCCATCACGTCGTTCCGCCTCGCCTCGACCCAGCGGCGCTTCGACCGCGGGCAAGAGAAGTGGATCGACGGCGAGACCAACTGGTACACCGTCACCGCCTTCCGCCAGCTCGCCCTCAACTCCAACGCCTCTGTCGAGAAGGGCCAGCGCGTGCTCGTCGCCGGCCGCCTCAAGATCCGCGATTGGGAGAACGGCGAGCGCACCGGTACGACCATCGAGATCGAGGCGGAATCGATCGGCCACGACCTCAGTTGGGGCACGGCCGCCTTCACCCGCAGTGTCTCGACCGCCACGATCGCCCCGGCCGAGCCCGAGTCGCCGGCCGCAGAGGAGTTCCCGGCGCAGATCGAGGCGTCGGCGCCGGCGGACGAGGATGCGGTTCCGGTTCCGTTCTAAACTCGCAGCATGGTCCGGCGCGCAGTACTCGTTGCAGCGCTCGCGCTGACCCTCGCGGGCTGCGCGGCAGAGCCGTCGCCGGCCCCGATGCCTGTGCCGACCGCGTCGCCGTCGGCGAGCGCCTCCGCCGCGCCCGACGACTCGGCGGCAGGTCAGAAGCAGCGCTTCGACGAGGTGAACGCCGTGACGCTCGCGGCGGCAGGCGGCGCCAATCCCGGCGGCCGGGCCTTCATCGACGGACTCGTGGCGGCGGGCTTCGACAAGGCCGCTATGCAGGTCACCCCCGACACGACGGCGATCAGCCTCGACGCCGACAACGTGCAGTTCTCGGTGCTCATCGGCGAGGACTGCCTTGTCGGGCAGTACGGCAACGTCGGGTACCAGAGCGCAGTTCTGCCCGTGCTCTCGACGGGGTCCTGCCTCGTAGGCAACACTCGTCCTATCAACTGGTAGGAGGCAGCGATGTCTGCAGGAACCAAAGACGACCCGTGGCAGCTGACAACAGCCCCCGGGTCATCCGAGTACACGATGTACCGCGACGAGGCCGCCGATCCTCCGGCGCTCGTCTGCCAGGTCGGCTCAACGACGCTCACGTATCACGTTGCCGCGATCGAGGACCTGCACGCGTGGCTAAAGGAGCAGGGCGACTGGGTGCCGCTCGGTGCCGCGGATGAGAGCAAGCCCGCTGCCGACGGAACCGTCGAGGCCTGGGGCCGCGCAGAGTCCAACCCGGTCGGTGGCTGGTACGGCCTGCGCAAGGGATACCGCGGCCGCTTCGGCATGTACCTGCCGCCCCTGCTCGAGCAGCTCGGCCTCGTCGAGCTCACGCACGACGCGCGGAATAACTCGGTCAAAGCCCTTTAGTAGAATTGGCCCATGGCCGAATTCATTTACTCCATGGTGCGCGCCCGCAAGTCGGTGGGCGACAAGCTCATCCTCGACGACGTCACCATGTCCTTCTTCCCTGGCGCCAAGAT
>JAAFHU010000066.1:0-5581 GCA_013297645.1 Actinomycetota bacterium | reverse complement strand
GCCCGAACGGTGCTGGTAAGTCCACCATCCTCAAGATCATGGCGGGACTCGACACCCCCAGCAACGGCGAGGCGCGGCTGAGCCCCGGCTACTCAGTGGGCATCCTCATGCAGGAACCCGAGCTCGACGAGAACAAGACGGT
Organism: Actinomycetota bacterium; assembly: GCA_013297645.1. Classification (GTDB taxonomy): domain Bacteria; phylum Actinomycetota; class Actinomycetes; order Actinomycetales; family Microbacteriaceae; genus Conyzicola. The sequence continues at coordinate 5,439 of JAAFHU010000066.1, read as the reverse complement.
ACTCGAGAACGTGCAAGACGGCGTTCGCGAGATCAAAGACAAAGTCGACCGCCACGCCGCTATCGGCATGGAGATGGCCGAGCCCGACGCCGACTTCGACGCGCTGCTCGCCGAGATGGGCACCCTGCAAGAAGAGATCGACGCGGCCGACGCGTGGGACCTCGACTCGCAGCTCGAGCAGGCCATGGACGCCCTGCGCACCCCTCCGGGCGACGCGAGCGTCAAGAACCTCTCCGGTGGCGAGAAGCGCCGCGTGGCGCTGACCAAGCTGCTGCTGCAGAAGCCCGACCTGCTGCTGCTCGACGAGCCCACCAACCACTTGGATGCCGAGAGCGTGCTCTGGCTCGAACAGCATCTCGCGAAGTACCCCGGCGCCGTTCTCGCCGTCACCCACGACCGGTACTTCCTCGACCACGTCGCCGAGTGGATCGCCGAGGTCGACCGCGGCCACCTCTACCCCTACGAGGGCAACTACTCCACCTATCTCGAGAAGAAGGCCGCCCGCCTCGAGGTGCAGGGCAAGAAGGACGCCAAGCTCGCCAAGCGCCTCACCTCGGAACTCGAGTGGGTTCGCTCGAACGCCAAGGGCCGCCAGGTCAAGTCGAAGGCGCGCCTCGCCCGCTACGAGGAGATGGTGAACGAGGCGGAGAAGACGCGCGTTCTCGACTTCGAAGAGCTCGTCATCCCGGTGGGTCCTCGTCTGGGCGCGCAGGTGCTCGAGGCGAAGAACCTCAAGAAGGGCTTCGGCGAGCGGGTACTCATCGACAACCTCTCGTTCATGCTGCCGCGCAACGGCATCGTCGGCATCATCGGCCCCAACGGCGTCGGAAAGACCACGCTCTTCAAGACGATCACCGGTATTGAGCCCATGGACTCCGGCGAGCTGAAGATCGGCGAGACGGTCGACATCTCCTACGTCGACCAGGACCGCGGCGGCATCGACCCGGCGAAGACGCTCTGGGAGGTCGTCTCTGACGGCCAGGACTTCATCCAGGTCGGCAAGACCGAGATCCCGTCGCGCGGCTACGTCAGCCAGTTCGGCTTCAAGGGACCGGACCAGCAGAAGAAGGCCGGCGTGCTCTCGGGTGGAGAGCGCAACCGCCTCAACCTCGCGCTCACCCTCAAGCAGGGCGGCAACCTGCTCCTGCTAGACGAGCCGACGAACGACCTGGACGTCGAGACTCTCAGCTCGCTGGAGAACGCGCTGCTCGAGTTCCCCGGCTGCGCGGTGGTCATCACCCACGATCGGTGGTTCCTCGACCGGATCGCGACGCACATCCTGGCCTATGAGGGCACGGAAGACGACCCGTCGAACTGGTACTGGTTCGAGGGCAACTTCGAGTCCTACGAGGAGAACAAGATCGAGCGCCTCGGCCCCGACGCGGCCAAGCCGCACCGCTCGGCCTACCGCAAGCTCACAAGAGACTGATGACCCGCCTGCACGTCGCGATCCCGCTGCGCTGGAGCGACTTCGACGCGTACGCGCACGTCAACAACGCCGAGATGCTGCGCCTGCTCGAGGAGGCGCGCATCCAGGCCTTCTGGCGACCGGATGAGGGGTTCGAGGGCGCGCCGACCGCGGTCATCGATGCCCGCCCCGGGGCGGAGATGATCAGCCTCATTGCGCGGCAGGAGGTCGAGTACGTCGCACCGATTCCCTACATGCGCGCGCCGATCGACATTGAGATGTGGGTGGGCCGCATCGGCGGCGCGAGCCTCGAGATCTGCTACGAGCTGTACTCGCCCGAGGGCGTCACGCCGCGCGTGCTCTTCACGCGCGCGGCGACCACGCTCGTCATGGTGACGGCGGCGACCGGGCGGCCCCAGCGGATCCCCGATGAGCTGCGCTCGGTGTGGGAGCCCTACCTCGAAGAGCCGGTCGAGTTCACGAAGCGCGGCTAGGCGCTCGGCACCCGCACCATGCCCTCCTGGGCGACGCTCGCGACGAGCACGCCCTCGCGGGTGTAGATGCGGCCGAGGGAGAGGCCGCGCCCGCCCTTCGCGTTCGGCGACTCCTGCACATAGAGCAGCCACTCGTCGACCCGGGCGAAGCGGTGCCACCACATGGCATGGTCGAGCGACGCGGCCTTGAGCCCCGGGGTCGCCCACGAGACGCCGTGGGCGCGCATGATCGGCTCGAGGATCGAGTAGTCGCTGAGGTAGGCGAGCGCCGCGCGGTGCAGGGCGGGGTCGTCGGGCAGCGCGCCGTGCGATTTCACCCAGATCGCCTGGTGCGCCACGTGCTCGCCCTCGACCGAGAAGTAGATAGGGGAGGGGATGTGCCGCAGGTCGAAGGCGCGCTCGGTCGCCCAGAAGTTCGCGATGGGGTGGTCGATGCCGGCGAGCGATTCCGCGGCGCTCGGCAGCGATTCGGGGTCGGGCACGCCGGTGGGCATGGGGGCCTGGTGGTCGAGGCCGCCATCCTCGTCTTGGAAGGAGGCGATCATCGACAGGATCGGCACACCGTCCTGATAGGCCTGGGTTCGGCGGGTGCTGAACGAGCGGCCGTCGTGGATGCGGTCCACCGAGAAGGTGATCGGCAGGTCGACATTGCCCGGCCGGAGGAAGTAGCCGTGCATCGAGTGCACCGAGCGGTCGGCGGCGATGGTGCGCTGCGCGGCGACGAGCGACTGCGCGAGAACCTGGCCGCCGAAGACGCGGCCGAGCGGCATCCACTGGCTTGGGCCGGTGAAGATGTCCTCGCTGGTGCGGGCTCCCGTCTCGGTGAGGTCGAGAGCAGCGAGCAGGCCAGCGAGAGGGTCACTCATGCCCTGTAGTTTAGATCGCGATGACCACATTCACCCTTCTCGATCCTCTCGCCCTCGGGGATCTGCGCACCTACCTCGGCAGGGCCGGTCGCGTCGACAACGGGTCGGTGCGCCTCATCGCCGGCGGCGGCATCCTCGCGGTCTACTCCGCCGTTCTCTACCCGGCGGGCCTGCTCGATGAGAGTCCCACCGTTCTCGGCCTGCGCACCTTCGCGCTGCCGCGGATGGAGGAATTCGACGTGGTCGCCCCCCTGGGGTCGCTCCTGCAGCGCATCGACCGCGCGGATGCCGACTCGACCCCCAACGAGCCCGTGACGGTCACCCTGCCGCTCGAGGTCAACTCCGCGACCTGGGCGGCCATCTCGCCTCCCCGTGGTGGCTGGGTCGCCCTCGACGCGATCCAGTCGTCTCAGCTGCACGCCGTCGCGCGCGAGGGCATCCACGAGGTCGCCGAGTCGATTCCCGATGGCACGGGCGAGCAGATCGTGCACCGCGTGCGCAGCGAGGTCTGGGGCCGCCCCATTCGCGGCGCCGAGCACCTGCCGACCGGTGCGGGATTTGCCGCGCTCACCCTCGGCTTTCTCGGTGAGGAGGAGGAGTCGGTGCCCGTCTACGAGACCGGCCCGTGGACCCGCCTCTCGACCAAGCGCGGGCACGTGCTCGTCAAGCGTCGGGCCTGGACGCTCAGTCGGTGATCCCGCTCCACCGTATCCCTCTGCTGATTGATACCGACACCGCGGCCGACGACTGCTTCGCCCTGCTCATCGGGCTGCTCGACCCGCGCGCCGACCTCACGGCGGTGACGATCGTCGGCGGCAATGTCGGCTTCGACCAGCAGGTGCACAACGCGCTGCTGACCATGTCGATCGCCGGCCGCAGCGTGCCCGTGCACCTCGGCGCGCGCGACCCGCTCGAGCGGGAGTGGGTCAGCGCCGAAGACGTGCACGGCGACGGCGTCGGCGGCCAGCGCTTCGGCGGCGAGCTGGTAACCGAGCACGAGCACGCGGTCGACGCCCTCATCCGCATCGCTGCCGAGAACCCGGGCACGCTGCGCGTGGTGTGCATCGGCCCGCTCACCAACATTGCTCTCGCCGTGCAGAAGGACCCGGCCTTCGTCGCCAACGTGGCCGGACTGTGGATCATGGGCGGCTCGATCAACGCCCGCGGCAACATCACCCCCGCGGCCGAGTACAACATCTTCGTCGACCCCGAGGCCGCGGCGATCGTCTTCGGAGCCGGTTTCGCGAAGGTCACGGTGATCAGCTGGGACCCGCTGACCGTCACCGACACGGTCTTCGACCACAGTCGCATCGAGCAGATCGCCGCGCTCGACACCCCGCTCTCACGCTTCTTCGTGCGCGCGAACGCGGCGACCTTCGCCTTCGACCACGAGAACGGCATCGGCGGATCGACCCACCCCGACTCCCTGACCGCCCTGCTGGCCATCGACGACAGCTACGCGCTCGCCGCGGGGAGCTACCGGGTCGAGGTCGAGACGCAGGGCGAGCTCACCCGCGGCGCCACCGTCTTCGACTGGCGGTCATCCCGTCCGAATGTCACCGCGATCGAGCGCATCGACGGGCCGCGGTTCTTCGACTACATGCTCACTCTGCTCGGTCAGCGGTAGGTCGGGATCAACGCCTCCATGCCGGCGAACATCGAGGCCATCATGGCGAAGGTGAGAGCCAGGGAGAGGATGAAGACGACGGCCTGCAGGGCGACGAAAACCCAGAGGGGCGCGAGTCCGCCGCCAGTGCGCCGGCGCACGACCACGGCGCGACCGATCACGTAGACGTAGGTTCCATAGCTGGGGATGGCCGAGAAGGCCCAGTGGAAGAGCTTCGGCACTCCGCGTGCCGCAAGCGTGCGCCAGTCGAGGTAGGCGAGCACGATCGTGCCCGCGTAGCCGACGAACCCGGCCGCGATGCTGCCGAGGTACGCGGGCGTGAACATGAATCCGTACATCGCCAGGGGGTCGCTGGGATTCTCCAGCGACTGGCGCAGCATGTCGGTCATGTCGATGGTTGCGAGGAGGATGAAACTGGGGATGCAGATCACCGCAGAGAGAACGACGATCGCCCAGAAGTACCCGGTCGACGGGTTCGTGCCCTCGGGGGCGCGCAGCACCACGGGCGCAGGCGTGTAGGGAGTGCTCACAGTGCCGCCACCGCCCGCCCGGCCTGTCGACCGCTGAACAGGCAGCCGCCGAGGAAGGTCCCCTCGAGTGAGCGGTAGCCGTGCATGCCCCCACCGCCGAAGCCACTCGCCTCGCCCGCGGCATACAACCCGGGGATGACGTCGCCGCTGCCTCCGCGAAGCGCCTGGCCGTCAAGGTTCGTCTCGATGCCGCCCAGCGTCTTGCGGGTGACGATGTGCAGCTTCACCGCGATGAGCGGGCCGGCTTTCGGGTCTTGCAGCTTGTGCGGCTTGGCCACGCGGATGAGCTTGTCGCCCCGGTAGTGGCGGGCCTGTCGGAGGTCGTTGATCTGGGCATCCTTTGAGAATGGGTTGTCGAGCTGTCGGTCACGATACTCGACCTCCTGCCGAACCCGGGCGAGATCGAGCACGCCGTCGTCGATCTTTGCGAGCAGTTCGTCGAGGGTGTCGGCGACGAAGAAGTCCTCGCCCTTCGCCTTGAAGGCCTCGACCGGGCCCGTGGCTCCCGTGCCGA
>JAAFHU010000065.1 GCA_013297645.1 Actinomycetota bacterium | reverse complement strand
TGATGCAGTACGACGCCTCTCCCGGCAGCGCGACCAGCCCCGCCTGCGACGCGATGTTGACGATGGATCCCCCCGAGTGGTCGCGCATGTACTTCGCCGCGTGCTGCGAGAGAAAGAAGGGCGCCTTCGTGTTGAGCGCCAGCACCGCGTCGAAGTCCTCTTCGCGCACGTCGATCGCGGCGTCGCCGATGCCGCCGCCGGCGTTGTTGACGAGGATGTCGAGGCTGCCGAGCTCGCGCACCGCGCGGTCGATCGCCGCCCGCCCGCCCGCGAGGTCAGTGACCTCGAGCTGAACCGGAAGCGCCCGCCGGCCCAGCGCCTCGATCTCGGCGGCGAGGCCGTTGTCGTTCGCGCTGTCGCGCAGGCCGATCGCGACGTCCGCTCCCGCCTGGGCGAGGCCGAGGGCTATGGCGCGGCCCAGCCCGCGGGCCGCGCCCGTGACGAGGGCGACGCGGCCGGTGAGGTCGAAGGGGGTGGTCATGGCTCTCCTTTGAGCGGGTTAAGAACAGGATGCCCGCACACGTGACGTGCGCGGGCATCCCTGGTCGTACTGGCTAGCGCGCGAGCGCTCCACCCGCGCGCTTGCGCGACACGGCGTCGAACGAGGCGGCGAGGATGAGCACGCCACCCGTTACCAGGAAGTTGACACCAGCCGGCAGGCCGAGCAGGCCGAGGCCGTTGGCGATGACCGCGATGACGAGCGCGCCGATGGCGGCGTGCGTCAGGCGACCACGGCCACCGAAGAGGCTGACGCCACCGACGACGGCTGCGGCAACACCGCTCAGCACGATCTGCGAGCCGGACGCCGCGCTGACCACGCCGATGCGGCTGGCATCGAAGATGCCGGCCACGACCGCGAGGGTCGAGCAGGTCACGAACGCGATCATGCGGATGCTGGCCACCTTGATACCCGCGCGGCGCGCAGCCTCAGGGTTGCCGCCGACCGCGTACAGGTGACGGCCAAAGCGGGTGCGGTCGAGGATGAAGGTGCCGGCCCAGAGGATCGCGACCGTGATCGGAACCACGATCGGCACGCCCTCGATGGCGTTGTGCGCGATCGGCACGCCGTTGAGCGAGCCACGGCTCGGTGCGCGGTCGACGCTGAGCATCGCGACGAAGAGCGCTCCGGCGATCGCGATGAGCGCCAGGCGGCCCCACATGAGCAGAGCCGGACGGTTGGCGACACCTGCGCGAGCGCGGCGGGCGCGGTCCCAGAGGGCGGTCAGCACGGCGAGGGCGATCGCGATCGCGAGGCCGATCCATCCCCAGAGGATGGGGAGGTTCTTGTTCATGATCGCCGCGACCTCGGGGGTCTCGACGCGATACACGCCGCCGGTGCCGATGATGATCAGCTGCAGTCCCTGGAACCCGAGGAACAGGCCGAGGGTCACGACGAAGGAAGGGATTCCCACCCGCGCCACGAAGAAGCCGATGAAGAAGCCGATCGCGAGACCGGTTGCGAGTGCGATAAGGATCGCCGCAATCCAGTTGACGTCGTAGTTGTGCACGAGCACGACGAAGAGCGCGGCCGACACACCGGAGGTCACACCGGCCGAGAGGTCGATCTCGCCGAGCAGGATCACGAAGACCAGGGCCATCGCCAGCATCATCAGCGTCGCCGCCTGCGTGAGCAGGTTGGCGATGTTGAGGGGCGTGAGGAAGGAGCTGGAGAGGAAGGTGAACAGGATCAGCAGAACAACGAATCCACCGATGGCGGGCAGCGCGCCCATCTCTCCCTGGCGGATGCCACGGAAGTAGGCGGTGAACTGCTCGCGGATGCTGCCCTCGTGGCCCGACCCGATGGTGGGCGGCGGGGTGGCTGGCGTGCTGGTCATACGTTCTTTCCCTCGTAGGTCTTGCTGCCGGTGATGTAGCCGACAACGTCGTCGCTGTTGGTGTCCGCGGTCGCGACCGACGCGACCATGGTGCCGAGATAGAGCACGGCGATGTAGTCCGCAACCTTGAAGACGTCGACAAGGTTGTGGCTGATGATGATGACCGCGACGCCGCTGTCGGCGAGGCGGCGGACGAGGTTGAGCACCTGCTCGGTCTGCGCGACGCCGAGTGCGGCGGTCGGCTCGTCGAGGATGACGACCTTGGCGTTCTTGAGAACCGAGCGCGCGATGGCGACGGTCTGGCGCTGTCCACCCGAGAGGGACGAGACCTTCTGGCGCACCGACTTCACCGTGCGCACCGAGAGGCCCTGGAGGGTCTCGGACGCCTGGCGCTCCATCGTGCCCTCGTCCATGGTGCCGAAGCGAGTCTCTTCGCGGCCGAGGAACATGTTCTGCACGATGTCGAGGTTCTCGGCGAGCGCGAGGTCCTGGTACACCACCTCGATGCCGAGGGCAGACGCCTCGCGCGGGGTGTGCAGGTGCACCTCCTGGCCGTCGTACTTGACGGTTCCACCGTCGTAGGGCTGAACGCCCGCGAGTCCCTTGACGAGCGTCGACTTGCCGGCCCCGTTGTCTCCGACGAGTGCAGTGACCTTCCCGGCGAACGCCTTGAGGTCTACCCCCTTGAGTACGTCCACGGGACCGAAGCTCTTGACGATCCCCGTCAACTCGATGACTGGCACATCCATGCCGGAATCCTTCCACTGCGCCGCGACATCTCCGTCACGGACTATAAGTGTGCCACTGGAGGGCACTATTTCGGTACGAGAAAGAAGGGCCCCGCGCCGGCCGGTGGTGCGCCGACGCAGGGCCCTCTTTGTAGTAGGTACTACTACTTGCTAGGTGTTACTTGACGCCGTACTGCTCGCACGCGGCCGCAACGGCCTCGGTGCAGATGTCGGACGCAGCAGCGTCGCCAGCGTCAACAACCGACTGGACCTCTTCCGGGCCAACGAGGACCGGCGTGACGGCGACGTAAGGCGTGCCATCGGCCAGCTTCTTGTCGACCGTGGGGGTCTCACCGTTGAGGAGCTTGATTGCGAGCTCCGAAGCGGCAGCGGCCTCGAGGGTGAACGGCTTGTAGACCGTAGCGGTCTGCTTGCCGAGCAGCACGTTCTGCAGACCGGCGATCGACGCGTCCTGGCCAGAGACCGGGACGGTCTTGCCGTTCTTGTCGAGCACTGCGATCACAGCGGCGGCGTTGGTGTCGTTAGCCGACCACACAGCGTCGACGTTGCCGCCGAGCGAGGTGTAGGCCTGCTCGAAGCCGGTTCCGGCGGTGGCGCCGTCCCAGGTTCCGGGGGTCTCGAAGGCGGGCTTGATGCCAGCGGCCTCCATGACGGCAACTGCGCCGTCGTGGAACATCGCGGCGTTGCCGTCCTTCGGGTCTCCACCGACGTAGACGACCGACGCGGTGGCCGGGTCCTTGCCAGCGGCGGCGAGGCCGTCGAGGATCGACTGGCCCTCAAGTGCGCCAACAGCCTCGTTGTCGAACGAGACGTAGTAGTCAGCGCCCTCGATCGGACGGTCGTAGGCGATGACCGGGATGCCGGCCTCCTTGGCGTCAGCGGCGACCTGGATACCAGCACCGTTGTAGTCAACGAGGATCATGACGCCACAGCCCTTGGAGAGCTGCTGCTCGGCGATGGTGGCGTACTTCGCCTCGTCGCCCTGAGCGTTCTGGATGTCGGACTCGAAGCCAGCGTCGGTGAACGCCTTCTCGAGAGCCGGGCGGTCTCCGCCTTCCCAGCGCGGCGACGAAGCCGTGTCGGGCAGGATGATGCAGGCGCGGGCAGCAGCGCTGTCGCCACCGGCGTTGTCGGTGGTGGTGGGGCTACAGCCGGCCAGCAGCAGTGCTGAAGCCGTTGCTGCAACGGCGATTGAGATAACGGAAGACTTCTTCACGTCACTCCCTTCATTGGTGTGTGAGGCGGAACTCCTCGAGTACCACCGTCGGCTTTGATCGGTGGCAGATGAATTCTGCATGAGTTCAAAGGTTGAAGATACGCATCGGGCCACAATTTTGGTAACGGTTCGATAACTGCTCGTGCCGGGGACTGTCGATTTCCGGCGTAAGTCGGGGTACCCCCGGACGGAAGCCGTGGAGAAGCCCGGAATTACGGGAAATATTTGCGGCGTTGAACCGCCCCAAGACGCGTGCGGCGAGCGAGCTTCAGGTTCGCCGAAAGTTTGCCGACTTCTCCATTCTTTGAAGCCGGAATGGGCGTGTCGGGGCCTGTGGATGCATGCCTAGCGTGGCGGCGTCATCCGACGTAGTATTGGAGGCTGCCCTCGGGCAGCGTTTGATAACTCCACAGCGCGCGACAACGACCCATCGATCGCATCGATGAACCTGGGGATGATCGGTTTCGACATTGCCTGCAAAACTGCGAGAAGCGGGTCGAGGATGCAGGGTTATCTCGTTAACGCAGCCTGCAAAAAATAAGTGCCAATTACAAGCGCACTGACCTCGCTCTTGCTGCCTAGCAGCTAGCGATTTAAAGGTCCGTCAGCCCGGGAATGCTCTCTACTCGGTGCCTGGCGTTATCTAGAGAGATTGCTCCGTGACTACGCCTGAGGGTCACGGGGGACGTGCACTCGGGCTGGGCTCGTCCGCTTAGGTGCTTGTGGCAAATGCGGGAGCCGAGCAGAACGTCTTCACAAGCTACGCCCGTAGAAGGCGCAGAATTACAGCAGTGGACCGGGGTTCAATTCCCCGCATCTCCACCAGTGGTCGTTGTCGCGCGTTGTGGTTCGTTATTCCGAGGTCACGAAGTCGATGAGCTGCTCGACCGGCCCGAGCAGCTGCGGCTCGAGGTCGGCATAGGTCGCGACCCGGCCGAGAATGCGCTGCCAGGCTGCGGCGATATCCGCCTGGTCCTCGTGCGGCCAGCCGAGCGCCTCGCAGATCCCGTGCTTCCACTCGACGGTGCGCGGCACCGTCGGCCACTGCTGCAGGCCGAGACGGCCGGGCTTGACCGCCTGCCAGACGTCGACGAATGGATGCCCGACGATGAGAACGTGCCGGCCGACGGGCGACGCGCGCACGGTGTCCGCGATCCTGCTCTCCTTCGATCCGGCCACGAGGTGGTCGACGAGCACGCCGATGCGGCGCTCGGGGCCGGGCCGAAACTGCGCCAGCACCGCGCCGAGGTGGTCGACGCCCTCGAGGTACTCGACGACGACCCCCTCGCCCCGCAGGTCGGTTCCCCAGACCTTCTCGACGAGCTCGGCGTCATGGCGCCCCTCGACGAAGATGCGGCTCGCGCGCGCCACGCGGGCGCGCTGCTCGGCGGGCGCGATCGACCCAGAGGCGGTGCGCAGCAGCCCGGTCGGCTTCTCGCGGGGGGCGCGCACGGCGACGGCGACCCCGTCGAGCAGGAATCCCGGGCCGAGGGGGAACATGCGCCGACTGCCGCGCCTGTCCTCCAACTCGACCAGGCGTCCCTCGATGCGGGTGACGGCGCCGACGAAGTCGCTCGCCGTCTCTTCGAGCACCAGGCCGGGAGTCGCCTCAACGACGCTCAGCTCGACCTTGGGGGCCTTCTTGGAGAATCCCGCGAGAACATCGTTGCCATAGCGGTCGTCGAAGGTCACGACTCGAGAGTAGTCGAGCTACTCCTCGACGCCCCGGAGGCTGCCCTCGGTGAGCACCGGGGTGCCAGTGCTGTCGCCGAGTACGATGCGGCAGAGCACCTCGCGGTCGCCACCGGCCCAGCTGTCGAGCGTGGGGTAGAGCGTGCCGAAGCCGTACTTCGACTCATCCTGCGGTATTCCGACGAAGTCCTCGAAGCGGTCGTAGCACGCGGTCTCGGCGAACTGCACTGTGGCGTCCGTGCCGGGGTACTCGTCGCCCTCCATGAGCACCGAGGCATAGATCTCGGAGTCGTGCGGCTCGTCGCAGTCGACCACCGGCAGGCTGCTTACCTCGCCCTTCGCCCCGCTGTCGTTGAGGCAGTCGCCGACCTCGAGGGTGAACACGCCCGTCTCGCCGTCGCCAAGGGCGTCCGCGACGATGCTGCAGCCGGTGAGCAGGAGGGCTGCCAGGGCGAGTGCGGCGATCCGGCCGGCGGCCGTGGCGGCCGTCACCCGGGCTGGCCGCCGACGAGGCCGAGCAGTGCGTCGTGCACGGCGCCGTTGCTGGCGAGGGCGCTGCCCTTCCACGGCCCGTCGTCGCCCTCGAGGCTCGTGAAGCGGCCGCCGGCCTCCTGCACGATTGGCATGAGGGCGGCGATGTCGTAGGGCTTCATGTCCCACTCGCCCGCGGCCTCCATGTGGCCCTCGGCGACGAGCATGTAGGCCCAGGCGTCGCCGATCGAGCGTGCGCGCCAGACGGATCGCTGGATCGCGATGAGCTGGTCGAGGCGACCCGCCTCATCCCACCCCTGGATGTTGTTGTAGCTCAGCGACGCGTCGGCGAGGTCGGCCACCCCGCTCACCTGCAGCCGCACCGGATCGTGCCCGTGCGCCATGCCGAAGGCACCGTGGCCCGCTGCGGCCCACCAGCGCTTGCCGAGCGCGGGCGAGCTGACCACGCCGACCACGGGCACGCCATCGACGGCGAGGGCGATGAGCGTCGCCCAGATCGGCACGCCGCGCATGAAGTTCGCCGTGCCGTCGATCGGGTCGATAATCCACTGTCGGCTGCCGGAGCCCTGGCTGCCGTACTCCTCGCCGAGGATCGAGTCGTTCGGGCGCGCCGCCTCGATTCCAGCGCGGATGCTGCGCTCGACCGCCTGGTCCGCATCGGTCACCGGGGTGCGGTCGGGCTTCGTCGTCACGACGAGGTCGAGTGAGGTGAAGCGCTCGAGGGAGATGAGGTCGGCCTCCCCGGCGAGTTTCAGCGCGAGCGAGAGGTCGTCGCTGAGCGAGTAGTCGGTCACTCCTCCGAGCCCTCGAGCGAGTCGGTGACCTTGACGAGCTCGCCGCTCTCGTCGAACTTCGAGATCGTGCAGACGACTTCGCGGTCGCCGAGGCCCCAGCTGTCCTCGCTAGGGGTGAGCGCCGCGTAGTTGAGCAGCGACTCCTCGTACGAGATGCCGACGAAGTCCTCCCAGGCGGCGAGGCAGATCTCGTCGGCGGCGTCGCTGACCGCGTCCGCACCGGGGTAGCTGCCCTCGGGGATGTCCTCAACGGCATAGACCTCGGCATCGTGCTTCTCGTTGCAGTCGACGATCGGCACGCTCGAGATGTCGTCGGCGGTGCCGAAGTCGTCCATGCAGTCGCCGACCTCAAGCGAGAACACGTCGCCCTCGCCGTTGACGAGGGTGCTGATGGCCGAGCACCCGCTGAGGGTGACGGAGGCGAGAAGGATAGCGGCGACGGTGAGGCTCTTGGTGGTGGACGACAGGGTCATGATGCTCCGATCAGGCGGGGGATGGCTTCGGGTCGGTCGTACTCAGGCTATCGGTCAACTACGAGCCGAGAGTAGCGATCAGGCGCTGGAAACTCTCGAGCCGCTGCCCGCCATTCGTGCCGAGTGCGCCCTCGGCCACGCCCTCGATGATCGCGCAGTCGGGGGCGTCGGGCAGGTGGGTGCAGCCGCGGGGGCAGTTCTCCGCGAGGGCTGCCAGATCGGTGAAGCTGCGCAGGATGTTGGCGGGGTCGATGTGGCCGAGGCCGAACGATCGCACGCCCGGGGTGTCGACGATCCAGCCGGTGCCGATGCGCAGGCTGACCGTGCTCGACGAGGTGTGACGGCCGCGGCCGGTGACGTCGTTGACCCGCCCGACGGCTCGGTTCGCATCGGGAACGAGCGCGTTCACCAGAGTCGACTTGCCGACGCCGGAGTGGCCAACGGCAACGGTCGTGTGCCCCTGCAGGCGCGCGGTGAGACCGTCGACGGGCACGGCGTCGCTGCGCGTCTTGACGACCTCGACGTCGAGGCCGGCGAAGTTGGCGAGGAACTCCGCGGGGTCCTGCAGGTCGGTCTTGGTGATGCAGAGGATCGGGTGGATCCCCGCGTCGAAGGCGGCCACGAGGTAGCGGTCGACGAGGCGCGTTCGCGGCTCGGGGTTGGCCGCGGCGACGACGATGAGCATCTGGTCGGCGTTGGCGACGATGATGCGCTCGACGGCATCCGTGTCGTCCGCACTGCGGCGCAGCAGTGACGTGCGCTCCTGCACGCGGATGATGCGGGCGAGGCTGCCCTCGGCACCGCTGCGGTCGCCGACGAGGTCGACCCAGTCGCCGGTGACGACGGAGTACTTGCCGAGGTCGCGTGACTTGGTCGCGATGAGCTGTCGCTCCTCTGGCGTGTTCTCATCGACCCAGACGCCGTAGCGCCCGCGGTCGACGCTGAACACCCGGCCGGCGATGGCGTCTTTGTACTCGGGGCGGGTCTTGGTGCGGGGCTTGTTGGCCTTGGGGTTGGGCCGCTGGCGAACCGAGGCCTCGTCGTACTCCTCGTACGCCTCAACCTCGTCGGGCGGCAGCCAGCTCACGCCAGCAGCTCCGTCCACAGCTCGACGAACTGCGGCAGGGTCTTGGCGGTCGTCGCGACGTCGTCGACGAGCACGCCCGGCACCCGCAGGCCGATGACGGCGCCTGCCGTCGCCATGCGGTGATCCGCATAGCTGTGCCACTGACCACCAGAAAGCAGCGCGGGACGGATGACGAGGCCGTCGCTAGTCTCGGTCACGTCGCCGCCGAGCCCGTTGATCTCCGCCGCCAGGGCCGCGAGCCGGTCGGTCTCGTGGCCCCGCAGGTGGGCGATGCCGGTCAGTACCGTCTCGCTGTCGGCGAGGGCGGCGATCGCGGCGATGGTCGGGGCGAGCTCGCTCGCGTTGTCGAGGGTGATCCCGTGGATCTCGCCCGTGCCGGTGACGGTGAGGGCGCCGTCGCTCAGCGAGACGTCGCCGCCCATGTCGCGAAGGATGCCGACGAGCTCCGCGCCCACCTGCGTCGTCGCCGTGGGCCAGCCGGTGATCGTGACCGACCCTCCGGCGACGAGTGCCGCGCCGAGGAAGGGGCCGGCGTTCGAGAGGTCGGGCTCGATGTCGACCTCGATGCCGGCGATTGGGCCGGGGGGCACCACCCAGACATAGGGCTCGGGCGAGCTGACCGTCACACCGCGCGCAGCCAGGCAGGCGATCGTCATCTCGATGTGCGCCATGCTCGGCACGGTCGGCCCGACGTGGCGCAGCGTGAGGCCCTGCTCGAAGCGGGGCGCGGACATGAGCAGCGCCGAGACGAACTGGCTGCTCGCGGAGGCGTCGATCTCGATCTCGCCGCCGGCAACCGAGCCGGTGCCGAACAGGCTGAAGGGCAGGGTGCCGCGGCCGTCATCCGTCACGTCCACCCCGAGACGCCGCAGGGAGTCGATGGTCGTGCGCATCGGGCGCACCCGGGCGTGGGCGTCGCCGTCGAAGCCAACCGGGCCGAGGGCGAGGGCGGCGACCGGCGGCAGAAAGCGCATGACCGTGCCAGCGAGACCGCAGTCGATGCTCGCGCTGCCCACGAGCTCGCCGGGGGTGACCAGCAGGTCGGTGCCAAACGCGCCATCACCCGGCACCTCGTCGATGCGCACGCCGAGCGAGCGCAGGGCCTCGATCATCAGCGCCGTGTCGCGGGAGTGCAGGGGAGACCTCAACAGCGAGGGCGAGTCGGCGAGGGCGCTGAGCACCAGTTCGCGATTCGTCAGGCTCTTCGACCCCGGCAGCTGCAGGGTCGCCGACAGCGGGCCGGTGGCGGTCGGGGCCGGCCACGGCCCGGGCGTCGTGAGATCGGTTCCCTGGTTGTCGCCGTAGGGGTCGAAATCGGGCTTGGAATACTCGAATACCTGCATCGGTTACCAAGAGTATGACCATCGTGCTCGAAGCGCCTGCGCAACGCAGCGAACTAAGCTTCATTGCGATGAGTAACGACGACGCAGCGACCCCCGACAAGCCCGTGGATGTGCGCGCGCTCTTCGAGGAGCAGGCGCTGCAGTACATGGACCAGCTCTATGCCGCAGCGATGCGCATGACGCGAAACCCGGCGGATGCCGCCGACCTCGTGCAAGAGACCTACGTCAAGGCCTACCAGGCCTTCGGCCAGTTCCAGCAGGGCACGAACCTCAAGGCGTGGCTGTACCGCATTCAGACGAACACCTTCATCAACAACTACCGCAAGAACCAGCGCAACCCGTACCAGGGCACGATCGACGACCTCGAGGACTGGCAGCTGGGGGGCGCGGAGTCGATGACCCAGTCGACGTCGACCCGCTCGGCCGAAGCCGAGGCGATCGACCACCTGCCCGACAGCGCCGTCAAGGACGCGCTGCAGGCAGTGCCAGAGGACTTCCGCATGGCCGTCTACTTCGCCGACGTCGAGGGCTTCTCCTACCAGGAGATCGCGGACATCATGAAGACACCCGTGGGAACCGTCATGAGCCGCCTGCACCGGGGCCGCCGCATGCTGCGGGACCTGCTTGCCGACTACGCACGCGATCGCGGGATCGCCGTGCCCGTTCCTACCACCGGGGGCAAGAAATGACCGACTGCGGTTGCGACAAGGCCAAGGCCGAGCTCGAGGAGTTCCTCCACAACGAGCTCGATGCCAAGGACGCAGCAGATGTCGCCGAGCACATGGCCAACTGCGAGGACTGCTCGCACGAGCACCTGGTCGGCCTCACCCTGACCGAGAAAGTGCGCCAGGCGTGCCAGGAGCAGGCACCGAGCGAGCTGCGCGACCGGGTCTTGAACGCGCTGTCTTAGCTAGCACCGACGTATGGCCCCGCACGCGCGGGGCCATACTTCTATGCGCTAACCGGTGGTCAGAGGGTGAGCGCCTTCGCGATCAGGTCGACCTGCTCCTGCGTGCTGCGCTTGCTCGATCCCGTTGCCGGCGATGCAGATGCCGGGCGCGAGGCGACCTTGAGGGTGCGGCCCTCGAGCTGCTTGGCGAGCTCGAGGCACATGAACGGCCAGGCGCCCTGGTTCTCGGGCTCGTCCTGCGTCCAGACGAGGTCGGCGTTGGGGTACTGGCGCAGAACCGCGTTCATCTCGGCGACGGGCAGAGGGTAGAACTGCTCCATGCGCACGACCGCGATGTCAGCGTTCGGGCTCTTCTCGAGCTCGGCGATGATGTCGTAGTAGATCTTGCCGCTGGTGAGCACGACGCGCTTGACGGCCGCCTTGTCGGCGACCCGGGCGTCGTCGATGACCGGCACGAACTCGCCGTTCGTGAAGTCGGCGACCTCGCTCGTCGCCCCGCGCAGGCGCAGCATGGCCTTCGGGGTGAAGACGATGAGCGGGCGGCGCGGACGCGAGTAGGCGTGCCGGCGCAGCAGGTGGAAGTACGAGGCCGGCGTCGAGGGGCGGGCGACGGTCATGTTGTCTTCCGCGCAGAGCTGCAGGTAGCGCTCGATGCGGGCGGACGAGTGTTCGGGGCCCTGGCCTTCGTAGCCGTGCGGCAGCAGCAGGACGACACCGGAGTGCTGTCCCCACTTCTGCTCGGCGCTCGAGATGAACTCGTCGACGACCGTCTGGGCGCCGTTGGCGAAGTCGCCGAACTGCGCCTCCCAGAGAACGAGCGCCTCGGTGTTCTCGACCGAGTAGCCGTACTCGAAGCCCATGGCCGCATACTCGCTGAGCAGGGAGTCGTAGATCCAGAGCTTGCCCTGGCCCTCGGCGAGGTTGGCGAGCGGCAGCCACTCCTGGCCGTTCTGGCGATCGTGCAGAACCGCGTGGCGCTGCACGAAGGTGCCGCGGCGGGTGTCCTGCCCCACCATGCGCACCTGGGTGCCGTCCATGAGAAGCGACCCGAGGGCGAGAAGCTCGCCGAAGCCCCAGTCGATGCCGCCGGTGCGACTCATCTCGACGCGCTTCTTGAGTAGCGCCTGCAGCTTCGGGTGCACGGTGAACCCTGCAGGCGGGTTGTCGTGGGCGTCGCCGATGGTTTGGATGACGGACTCGCTGACCGCGGTGGCGCGGGGCTCGACCTCGGTCTCGTCGGCCGGGTGGTCGGTCGCGGCGATGCTGTTGCCGGCGTCCTCGGTGATCACCGGGATCGACGAGGTCTGCGCCGCGTGCGTCTCGGCGAAGGCCTGCTCGAGGCGCGACTGGAAGTCGGCGTGGGCGCCCTCGTACTCCTCGGCGGTGATGTCACCGCGGCCGACGAGCGCCTCCGTGTACAGCGTGCGCACGCTGCGCTTGGCCTCGATGAGGTTGTACATGAGCGGCTGCGTCATCGACGGGTCGTCGCCCTCGTTGTGACCGCGGCGGCGGTAGCAGACGAGGTCGATGACCACATCGCGCTTGAACTGCTGGCGGTAATCGAAGGCGAGCTCTGCGACGCGCACCACGGCCTCGGGGTCGTCGCCGTTGACGTGGAAGATCGGTGCCTGGATGGTCTTGGCGACATCCGTGGAGTACTGCGAGGTGCGTCCCTCGCCGGGGGGCGTCGTGAAGCCGACCTGGTTGTTGATGACGACGTGCACTGT
>JAAFHU010000064.1 GCA_013297645.1 Actinomycetota bacterium | reverse complement strand
TGCACTTCGAAGACGTTCGCAAGCTGCTGCTCGTGCTCAACGGCCTCGTCGACAAGGGCAACACCGTGATCGTCATCGAGCACAACCTCGACGTGATCAAGTCGAGCGACTGGATCATCGACCTCGGCCCCGAGGGCGGTGCCGGCGGCGGCCGCATTCTCAGCGAGGGCACCCCCGAGCAGATCGCGAAGGTCAAGGGCAGCCACACCGGCATGTTCCTGCGCGAGGTGCTCGAGGGCGTTCGCGCGTAGCGTGGCAGCTGTGTCCGAGACCGTCAGCTGGAGGCCCAAAGCCGGGGAGATCCCCACCAGCCCCGGGGTCTACCGGTTCAAGGACGAGCAGGGCCGGGTGCTCTACGTCGGCAAGGCGAAGAACCTCCGCAGCCGCCTGAGCAACTACTTCCAGCCCCTGCGCAGCCTGCACGAGCGCACCCGCCGCATGGTGCTCACCGGCGCGTCGGTCGAGTGGACCGTCGTCGGCAGCGAGTTTGAGGCGCTGCAGCTCGAGTACACCTGGATCAAGGAGTTCAACCCGCCGTTCAACGTGCAGTTCCGCGATGACAAGTCGTACCCCTACCTCGCGATCACCCTCGGCGAGCCGGTGCCCCGGGTCATCGTCACCCGCAACAAGAACCTCAAGGATGCGCGCTACTTCGGGCCGTACACCAAGGTCTGGGCCATCCGCGAGACGGTCGACCTCATGCTCAAGGCCTTCCCGATGCGCAGTTGCTCCGACGCGACCTACAAGCGTGCAGAGCAGACCGGACGCCCTTGCCTGCTCGGCGATATCGGCAAGTGCGCAGCGCCCTGCGTCGGCCGCATCTCGAAAGAGGACCACAAGTCCATCGCTGTCGACTTCGCCAGCTTCATGGCCGGCAACGACTCCCGTTACATCAAAGAGGTCGACAAGCGGATGCGGGCCGCGAGCGACGCGCAGGACTACGAGTCCGCCGCCCGCTACCGCGACCAGCTCGGCGCACTGCAGGCGGCCCTCTCGAAGACGAGCATCGTGCTCTCCGACGAGGTAGACGCCGACCTCTTCGGCATCGCGCACGACGAGCTGGCCGCCGCGGTGCAGCAGTTCATCGTGCGCGGCGGGCGCATCCGTGGTGTGCGCAGCTGGGTGGTCGACAAGGAGCTCGACGTCGAGCTGCCCGAGCTGGTCGAGATCGCGCTGCAGAACGCCTACGAAGACGCCGAGCCGCCGCGCGAGGTCGTCGTGCCTGCCCTGCCCGATGACCAGGCGGAGCTCGAGCAGTTCCTCAGCGGGATGCGCGAGAAGGGCCGAGTGAGCATCAAGCTCGCCCAGCGCGGCGAGAAGGCGGCGCTGGCCCTCACGGTCACGCAGAACGCCCAGAACGCGCTCGTGCTCTACAAGACCCGGCGCAGCGGCGACTTCACGGCGCGGTCGCAGGCCCTGGCCGACATCCAGGAGGCGCTCGGCATGGACGACGCCCCTCTGCGCATGGAGTGCTACGACGTCTCGCACCTCAGCGGCACCAATATCGTCGCCTCGATGGTGGTCTTCGAAGACGGCCTGCCGAGAAAAGACGAGTACCGGCGTTTCTCGATCGCCGACTCGACCGACGACACCGAGTCGATCTACCAGGTGATCACCCGTCGGCTGGCCTACCTCAAGGAGCCCGACGAGCTGCTCGACGACGAGGGCAAGCGCAAGAAGTTCCACTACAAGCCGAACCTGCTCATCGTCGACGGCGGGCAGCCGCAGGTCGCCGCCGCCCGGCGCGCGCTCGAGGAGTCGGGGGTGAGCGGCATCCAGCTGGTGGGCATTGCCAAGCGTCTCGAAGAGATCTGGCTGCCGGACTCCGACTACCCGGTGATCCTGCCGCGCAACAGCGACGCGCTGTTCCTGTTCCAGCGCATCCGTGACGAGGCCCACCGCTTCGCGATCACGTACCAGCGCCAGAAGCGCAAGGCGGATGTCACGACCGCGCTGGCCGAGATCCCCGGACTCGGGCCGGCGCGAGTGCAGGTGCTGCTCAAGCACTTCGGCAGTGTGACGCGTCTGCGATCCGCCGACGCGGCCGCGATCAGCGAGGTGCGCGGCATCGGCACAGTGCTCGCCGCGGCGATCGTCGACGCTCTGAAGGCGGAGTAAGCCACGTATCCTTGGACTATGGCGAGACGCGGCGACAAACAGGAGCTGCTCATCGTGACGGGCATGTCGGGAGCGGGCCGCTCGACCGTCGGCAACGCCCTCGAGGACCTCGGCTGGTACGTCGTCGACAACCTGCCCCCGCAGATGATCAAGCCGCTCACCGAGCTCGCGGAGAAGGCCGGGGGAGCGCTTCCCAAGATCGCGGCCGTCGTCGACGTTCGCGGCGGCAAGCTCTTCGCCGATGCGCAGGAGGCCGTGCAGGCTATCCGCCGCAAGACCAAAGTGCGGGTGCTCTTCCTCGACGCGACCGACAGCGCCCTCGTGCGGCGCTTCGAGTCGGTTCGCCGGCCGCACCCCCTGCAGGGCGAGGGCACGCTTCTCGACGGCATCGCCGAGGAGCGCACCCGCATGCAAGAGCTCCGTGAGATGAGCGACATCGTCATCGACACCTCCGACCTCAACATCCACCAGCTGGCGACCACCATCCAAGAGAAGTTCGCCGAGGAGGACGCCGCCGGCGTGCAGGTCACGGTCATGAGCTTCGGCTTCAAGTACGGACTGCCGACCGACGCCGACCTCGTCGCCGACTGCCGTTTCATACCCAACCCGTTCTGGATCCCCGCCCTTCGGCCGCACACCGGCCAGGACCCCGAGGTGCGCGACTTCGTGCTCGGCGCGGAGGGCGCGCGTGAATTCATCGACGGGTACGCGGCGGCCATGGCCCCCGTGCTGGCCGGATTCCAGCGCGAGAACAAGAGACACGCTACGATCGCTATCGGCTGCACCGGGGGCAAACACCGCTCCGTCGCCGTGGCCGAAGAACTAGCGACGCTGCTGCGGCAATTGCCCGGCGTCGCGGTCAACACCAAACACCGCGACCTCGGCCGGGAATAGCCGGGCACCCTGCAGGCGAGTATCGTCGTACGATCACACCCCCCGAAATAGAGGTATACCCCCGTGGCTCTCACCGCCGACGTCAAAGACGAACTCGCACGACTCGAGATCAGCAAGACGACGGTACGGGCGGCGGAGCTCGCCACCATCCTCCGCTTCAGCGGCGGACTCCACCTCATCTCCGGCCGCATCGCCGTCGAGTCGGAGCTCGACTCGCCGCTCATCGTGCGACGCGTGCGCAAAGACCTCGCCGAGCTCTATGGCGTGCGCAGTGAGGCGGCCGCCGTCTCGTCGACGGGCGCACGCCGCGCCAACCAGTACCTGGTGCGGGTTCTTGACGGGGGAGAGACGCTGGCACGGCAGACCGGACTCCTCGACGCGCGCCGCCGCCCCATCCGGGGTCTGCCCAACCGCCTCACGACCGGCTCCCGTGACGAGCTCGCCGCCGTCTGGCGTGGGGCGTTCCTCGCCACCGGCTCGCTGACCGACCCGGGGCGCTCCGCCGCCCTGGAGGTCACCTGCCCGGCGAACGAGGCCGCGATGGCGCTGGTGGGAGCCGCCGGGCGGCTCTCGATCTCCGCCAAGGCGCGGGAAGTGCGCGGGGTGCACCGGGTCGTCATCCGCGACGGTGAGGCTATCAGCGCGATGCTCGTGCACATGGGCGCGGCCGAGAGCGTCAAGGCGTGGGAGGAGATGCGCCAGCGCCGAGAGGTGCGCGCCACCGCCAACCGCCTGGTCAACTTTGACGACGCCAACCTGCGCCGCTCGGCGCAGGCCGCTGTCGCCGCCTGCGCCCGGGTCGAGCGGGCGATGGAGATCCTCGACGGCGACATCCCCGAGCACCTGCGCTACGCCGGCGAGCTGCGCCTGCGCTTCCGTGACTCCAGCCTCGACGAGCTCGGGCACCACGCCGACCCGCCGATGACGAAGGACGCCGTGGCCGGCCGCATCCGCCGCCTGCTCGCGATGGCCGACAAGAAGGCCTCCGATCTCGGCATCCCCGGTACCGACGCCAACCTGCCGCCCGACCTCCTCGACGACTGAGCGAGCCAGCAACCCCCCGAGCACGGGGCGTAGGATTAGACCATGGCTGACTACACACTTCCGGAACTCGCTTACGACTACTCCGCGCTCGCCCCGAGCATCAGCGGCGCGATCATGGAGCTGCACCACAGCAAGCACCACCAGGCCTACGTGACCGGTGCGAACACCGCTCTCGCGCAGCTGGCCGATGCCCGTGACAAGGGCGACTTCGCCTGGGTCAACAAGCTCGAGAAGGACCTCGCCTTCAACCTCGGCGGCCACATCAACCACTCCATCTTCTGGACCAACCTCTCTCCAGACGGCGGCGACAAGCCCACCGGCGACCTCGCTGCGGCGATCGACGACCAGTTCGGGTCCTTCGACAAGTTCGTGGCCCACTTCACCGCTGTCGCCCTCGGCGTGCAGGGCTCCGGCTGGGCCGTGCTCGCCTACGACTCGATCGGCCAGAAGCTGATCATCGTGCAGTTCTTCGACCAGCAGGGCAACCTCCCCGCCGGCATCGTCCCCATCCTCATGCTGGATGTCTGGGAGCACGCGTACTACCTCGACTACAAGAACGTGCGCGCCGACTACGTCAAGGCCTTCTGGAACATCGCCAACTGGGAGAACGCTCAGGCGCGCTTCACGGCCGCGACCGAGAAGACCGGCGGCCTGCTGCTACTGTCGTAGCGGTTGTCCAGAGTCGAACCAATCACCAACTACCACCTCATTGCGTCGATTCGCGACGCCTAAGCACCTGGAGTCTCATTGACCGTCAAGATCGGCATCAACGGCTTCGGCCGCATCGGCCGTAACTTCCTCCGCGCAGCCCTCGCCAAGGGCAGCGACCTCGAGATCGTCGCCGTCAACGACCTGACCGACAACAAGGCCCTCGCCCACCTGCTCAAGTACGACAGCATCACGGGCCGCATCGACGCCACCGTCGAGCTCGACGGCGACAAGATCATCGTCAACGGCAAGCCGATCGTCGTGCTCGAGGAGCGCGACCCGGCCAACCTGCCCTGGGGCGCGCTCGGTGTCGACATCGTCATCGAGTCGACCGGCCGCTTCACCAAGAGCGAGGATGCGCGCAAGCACATCACGGCCGGCGCCAAGAAGGTCATCGTCTCGGCTCCCGCCACGGGCGACGACGTCGCGACCCTGGTGCTCGGAGTCAACGAGGGCACCTACGACTCGGCCGTGCACGACATCATCTCCAACGCCTCGTGCACCACGAACTGCCTCGCGCCGCTCGCCAAGGTCTTCAACGACAAGTTCGGCATCGAGCGCGGTCTGATGACCACGGTCCACGCCTACACCGCTGACCAGAACCTGCAGGATGGCCCGCACAGCGATCTGCGCCGCGCCCGCGCCGCCGCCGTCAACATCATCCCCACCTCGACCGGTGCGGCCAAGGCCCTCGGCCTGGTGCTGCCGGAGCTCGTCGGCAAGCTCGACGGCTACGCGCTGCGCGTTCCGGTGCCGACCGGCTCGATCACCGACCTCACCATCGAGACCGGCACGACCGGCCTCACCGTCGCGCAGGTCAACGCCGCCTACAAGGAGGCCGCTGAGGGACCGCTCAAGGGCATCCTCAAGTACACCGAGGACGAGATCGTCTCGAGCGACATCGTCACCGACCCGCACTCCTCGATCTTCGACGCCGGCCTGACCAAGGTCATCGGCACGACCGTCAAGGTTGCCTCGTGGTACGACAACGAGTGGGGCTACAGCAACCGCCTCGTCGACATCACCGAGTACGTGGGAGCGCGACTCTAGTCATGGCCCTTCGCACGATCGAGAGCCTCGGCTCCCTGACCGGCAAGACCGTACTCGTCCGTCTCGACCTGAACGTCCCGCTCAAAGACGGACAGATCACCGATGACGGACGAGTGCGGGCTGCGCTCCCGACCCTCAACGCCCTGCTCAATGCGGGCGCGAAGGTCGTGGCCTTCTCGCACCTCGGTCGCCCCGACGGCGCACCCGATGCCAAGTACAGCCTTGCCCCGGTCGCCCAGCGACTGAGCGAGCTGCTCGGCAAGCCGGTGTGCTTCGCGAGCGACACCGTCGGTTCGGGCGCCCAGGACGCTGTAGCGAGCCTCGAGGACGGCGGGATCGCCCTGCTCGAGAACCTCCGTTTCAACGCCGGAGAGACCGCGAAGGACGACGCGGAGCGCGTGCGCTTCGCCGAGAAGCTCGCCGCCTTCGGCGACGTTCTCGTCAGCGACGGATTCGGCGTCGTGCACCGCAAGCAGGCGAGTGTCTACGAGCTCGCCGAGCTCGTTCCCAGTGCGGCCGGGCTGCTCATCCAGCAGGAGCTCGAGGTGCTCGAGCGGCTCACTACCCGCCCCGAGAAGCCCTACACGGTCGTTCTCGGCGGCTCCAAGGTGAGCGACAAGCTCGCGGTCATCGACTCCCTGCTGCCGAAGGTCGACACGCTGCTCGTCGGCGGCGGCATGCTCTTCACCTTCCTCAAGGCCCTCGGCCACGAGGTGGGTGCGAGCCTGCTCGAAGAGGACCAGATCGACATCGTGAAGGGCTACCTCGCCAAGGCCGACGAGCTCGGGGTCGAGATCGTGCTTCCGACCGACATCGTCGTGGCGTCGAAGTTCGGCGCGGATGCCGAGGTTGCGATCACGGCGGCCGATGCGATCGAGAGCACGCCCTTCGGCAAGGCCGGGCTCGGCCTCGATATCGGGCCGGCCACATCCGCTCGTTTTGCCGAGGTCATCAGCGCATCGAAGACGGTCTTCTGGAACGGCCCGATGGGCGTCTTCGAGCTGGCGCCCTTCGCGGCAGGCACAAAGGCCGTGGCCCAGGCACTCACTACCGTCGACGGTCTCGGCGTGGTTGGCGGCGGTGACTCCGCTGCGGCGGTGCGCGCCCTCGGCTTCCGCGACGAGCAGTTCGGCCATATTTCTACCGGCGGCGGCGCATCGCTCGAGTTTCTCGAGGGCAAGAAGCTTCCTGGACTGGAGGTCCTCGGATGGCAGCAGTAAAGAGAGTCCCGTTCATTGCGGGCAACTGGAAGATGAACCTCGACCACCTGCAGTCGATCGCCTTCGTACAGAAGCTCGCGTGGAGCCTCAAGGACGCCAACCACGACTTCGGCGCCGTCGAGGTCGCGGTCTTCCCGCCCTTCACCGACCTGCGCAGTGTGCAGACGCTCATCTCGGGCGACAAGCTCGAGGTCGCCTACGGCGCCCAGGACGTGTCGCAGTTCGACTCCGGGGCATACACCGGTGAGATCTCTGGTGCCTTCCTCAAGGCGCTCGACTGCGCGTACGTCATCATCGGCCACTCCGAGCGCCGCACTATGCACGCGGAGAGCGATGAGGTCGTCGCTGCCAAATCGGCCGCTGCTGTCAAGCACGGCATCGTTCCCGTCATCTGCGTCGGCGAGACCGCCGAGGACCTCGAGAAGCACGGCCCCAGCGCGGTGCCCGTCGCGCAGCTGAAGGCGGCTCTCGCCGGTCTCAGCGGTGCCGTCGACATCGTCGTGGCCTACGAGCCGGTCTGGGCCATCGGCTCCGGCCTCGCGGCGACTCCCGAGCAGGCTGAGCAGGTCTGCGCCGCGCTGCGAAAGGTGATCGCCGACACCCTCGGCAAGGACGTCGCGGATGCCACCCGAATCCTCTACGGCGGATCGGTCAAGGCAGCGAACATCGCCGGATTCATGCGCGAGCCCAACGTCGACGGCGCCCTCGTCGGAGGCGCCAGCCTCGACACCAAGGAGTTCTCCGACATCGCGCGCTTCCAGAAGCACGTCGGAACCTAGGTTTTCGGCTGCTTCCCAGCAAGTTAGAATAAACAGCGGCATTTCGCCGCCGTGAAAGGCAATTGTGGATCTTGTTCAGATAGCTCAGGTCGTGTGCCAGGTCGTCCTCGGCATCACCAGCCTGCTGCTCACTCTCCTCATCCTGCTGCACCGCGGTCGCGGCGGCGGACTCTCCGACATGTTCGGCGGCGGCGTTACCTCCAACCTCGGCGCGTCGGGCGTTGCAGAGCGCAACCTCAACCGGTTCACGGTGATCCTCGGCGTTGTATGGATCAGCATGATCGTCATCCTCGGCCTTATCACCCGTTTCACCGCGTAGACCTCACTAGGAGAACTCCATGGCTTCAGGCGGCAGTGCAATTCGTGGTTCGCGGGTCGGAGCTGGCCCCATGGGCGAGCAGGACCGCGGCTTTCACGCGGACCGCATTCAGGTCTCGTACTGGGATGAGCTCGGCAACGAGACCGTGCGCAGCTTCGCGGCCAACCTGCCCGACGACGAGATCCCGGTGACCATCGACTCCCCGCAGAGCGGCCTGCCCGCCGGTCGCGACAAGGCCAACCCGCCGTCGGTCGCCAAGCTCGAGCCCTACAAGACCCACCTCGCCTACGTGAAAGAGCGCCGCACCGAGGAAGAGGCCGAGCAACTGCTCACCGAGGCACTCGACCAGTTGCGTGCCCGCCGCGGCACCCTCACCCAGTCCTAGGCTCGTCAATCGGCGGCTGACTACCCTCAATTGAGGGCTATGAATGCGCGCCCATGCCGGGAATAGTGGGACTCACCCCTTTCGCAGTATCCCTCAGGAGTCCACATGCCCACCGTCGCAGAATCGCTCGATGAGCTCGTCACGCTCTCCGGCGCTCAGTGTGCAGCGCTCGTCGACAGCGAATCGGGCATGATCCTCGGACAGAGTGGATTCAATCCCGACATGGAGGTGACGGCAGCCGGCAATACCGAGCTGATCCGCTCGCAGATCCGTGCCCTGCGCTCCCAGGGGCAGGACGAGGCCATCGATGACATCCTCATCACCCTGACGAACCAGTACGACATCCTGCGGCCGCTCAAGGCCAACCCGTCGATCTTCCTCTTCGTTACCCTCGACAAGGCGAAGGCCAACCTCGCCCTGGCGCGTTTTCGCGTGTCGGAGTGCGAAGCACAGCTTGCCCTCTAACTGGGGTGCTGTAGACCCGAGTTCCCCGCAATAAAATTGTGGGTGGGGGTTGTTGTTGCCGACGACGGCTTTCCGTTTCACCCGAAGGCTAACGAAGAAGTGGTCAGGTCATGACAATGCAGGTTTTCACGAAGGGACTCGACCGTGGCTGACACCACGCGGGGAATCCCGCGCCTAGGCCGCAGGCCCAAAGAAGCCGAGCCCCGTGACGTCTACGACAACTACGACGACGACCCCAAGACGTCGTGGGCCGCGAAGCTCGACGCGTTCGTGCCCGCCGCCGATGTCAAGCCCGCCGCGGCCGCTGCCACCGCCGCCGCTCCCGTCGCGGAGGAGTCGAGCGCGCCCACGCTCAGCGACAACCTGCTCGAACTCATCAACTTTGAGGGCGCGATGACCGCCGCTCTCGTCGACAGCGACTCCGGCATGATCCTCGGCCGGGCCGGCAACGGCGTCGAGATGGACCTCGCCGCGGCAGGCGCCTCGGTCATGCTCAAGGCGCGCCGCACGACGATCAAGACCCTCGGCCTCGCGGACGAGATCGACGACCTGCTGGTGACCCTCACCTCCCAGCTGCACATCATCCGCCCCCTGGCGTCGCGGCCGTCGATCTTCCTGTACATGGTCGTCGATCGTGCGAAGTCGAGTCTCGCGATGGCGCGTTTCAAGGCCACCGAGGCCGACGCCAAGATCGTTCTCTGATGCGGGACTCACGTCGGGGTTCCACTCTCGAGCCGACCAGCCCGGACTCGGCGGCACAGGACAATGGCTGGGGCCAGGTCACCTTCGCCATCAACTCCATCCTGCAGATCGCGGCACCCATGCTGTTGAGGATCGATGTTGAGGGGCACGACCCGCTCTTCATCGACTTCCGGCACGGCGCCTTCGTCTGGGCGACCGATCTCAACGAACTGCCCGTGGATGCCACCAACGTCACCTTCGAGACGGAGCAGGCGCTCGAGGGGGCGCCGCCGCTGTTCCGCCTCCCCGGCTACAGCCTCGACCTGCTGCTCTGGGTGCTTGGAAACAACGCCTACCGTGGACACCTCGCGCCCTGGCTGCGCCCGGGCGAGCGCTACCGGCTCTACCAGTGGCCCAACCTGGGACAGCACCTGCACGAGATGACCCAGACGCAGATGCTGGCAGTCCTCGGCAACGGCTATTTCTCACCCGCGGAGCTCGCTGTCGCCGCTGGCGCGCCGGTGGAGGAGGCCTACAACCTCATCAACGCGCTGAGCCTGCTGCGCCTCCTGCGTGTCTCTGAGGATGTTGCACCGCTGGTGGTTCCCTCAGCCCCGACCGGCCAGAAGGACAAGGGCGCGAGCCTGTTCGCCCGTCTGCGCGCCCGGTTGGGCCGGTAACCGGTGGCAGAGCACGTCGTCTTGTTCACAGGCCCCATGGGGGCGGGCATGACGACAGCAATCAAAGCGCTCAGCGAGATCGAGGTTGTCTCGACCGAGGCCAACAACTCCGAGCGGGATGTCGTCGACAAGCCGACCACGACCGTTGCCCTGGACTACGGCGAGATCGTGCTCAGCAACGACGAGAAGATTCGCATGTACGGCATCCCCGGCCAGCGGCGCTTCGACTTCATGTGGGCGATTCTCAAAACGCGCGCCGAGGGGATGGTGCTGCTCGTCAACAACGACGCTGAAAATCCCATCGCTGAGATGCTCGCCTTCGTCGAGGACTTTCGCGAGCTCTGCTACAAGGGCGGGGTCGTTGTCGGTGTGTCCCGTTCCGAGATCGCGCCACAGCCGACGACCGGTGAGTTCGCGCGTGCCCTCGCCGAGGTGCACCCGGAGCTGACGGTGCCGATCTTCACCCTTGACCCCCGATCCAAAGACCAGATGCAGATGGCCTTGCTCACTCTCATAGTCAACCTCGAGATGCGCGAGACCTTCGGCGAAGCAGGAGTTCAGCAGGCATGACAACCTCCCCCCAGAATGACCCGGCAGTCGTGGAGGCGGCGTCGGCGCTGCTCACTGAGATGAAGGGCGTGTCGGTCTCCCTCGTCTACGCGGCCTTCCTTACCGACGACGGATTCGACGTAGCCCGCTTGCCGAGCCGCGTCACCGACGGCCCGCGCTTCGCCAGCATGGCGAGCTCGATGCAGGCGCTCAGCGACGCCGTGGCGCACGAGCTGCGCATCGGTGGCAGCGAGTACCTCATCATCTCGTCGCTCAACGGCTACGTGATCCAGCTGCGTGTTCCCGGCAGCCTGATGGTGCTGTCCGCGCTGTTCGACAACGATGCGACCGTCGGCGCGGCACTCGCGCTCACCCGCACCTACGCCGCGCGCATGACGGGTATTGTCGGCGGGTAGTCAGTCGGTGGCGTCTGCCGCGGTCCAGTAGACCTCGGTTGCCGTGAGGTTCTCTGGCACCTCGGCGCTGGCCTCACTGTCGATGTGGAAGTCGGTGCGGCGCTGACCGTTGGCCCCGGCCGCGGGCACCTCATTGCTGCTCACGCCGGCGAGAGTGAGTCCGAGCGCGGACGCCTTGTCAGCCCCGGCGAGCACCAGCCAGATGCGCTCAGAGCTGTTGATCACCGGCAGCGTGAGGCTGAGGCGCTCAGGGGGCGGCTTCGGCGAGTTGCGCACGGCGATGACCGTGGCCTCCTTGATGCGGATTCCGCTGCGCTCGGGGAAGAGCGAGGCGATGTGCCCGTCCGGCCCGACGCCGAGGAAGGTGATGTCGAAGTGCGGCAGCGCCGCACCCTCCGCGGCGTGGGCGGTGAGCTCCTGCGCGTAGCGAAGCGCGGCGTCGTCGAGCTCGACGCCCTCATCGGAGGCTGCAAAAGCGTGGATGTTGCCGTCGGGCAGGTCGAGGTGGTCGAGCAGCGCCTCCCGCGCCTGGGTCTCGTTGCGCTCGGCGTCGCCGCGCGGGAGCCACCGCTCGTCGCCCCACCAGAAGTGCACGCGGCTCCAGTCGACGGAGTCGCGGCCGGGGGAGTCGTTCACCGCTGCCAGCACCGCGCCGCCCATGGAACCGCCGGTCAGCACGACGTGCGACACGGGCTTCTCGCCGAGGATGTATCCCAGCTTGGTAATGAGGCGGGCGGCGACGGACTCCGCCATCTCCTGCTTCGAGGAGTGGACGAGTACGCGCCGCTCGCTCATTTGCCGGCCTTCTTCGCGGTGGTCGCCTTCGTGCCCGAGGTCTCGAGCTTCGTCAGCGTGTGCACCACGTCGCCGAACAGCTCGTCGGGGTCGAGGCGGCGCAGCTCTTCTGCGAGGCAGTCCCGCAGGCTGCGGCGGGGCAGCGAGATGTCGTGCGTCGGCTGGTTGGGCTGGATCAGGGTCGCCACGTTGGGCAGGATGCGCTCCAGCTCGATCGACCCGCTCGCTCGGTGCAGGGTCACGCCCTGGATGCCGCTGGCGCCGTGC
>JAAFHU010000063.1 GCA_013297645.1 Actinomycetota bacterium | reverse complement strand
CAGCCTTCAGGCGTTGCTCTACGGGTCCACCCTGCGGCGGCGCCTCATCCCGACCCGAAGCCAGATGCAGGGCGCCTACGCGCGGGAACGCGAGACCGTTGCCAAGCAGCTCGCCGATATCGAAGCGAGCGGCGTAACGGTGCAGAGGTACGACATCTTCTGACAAGCGGCGATGACGGGCTGCGGAATCGCATCGACATCGCGCGCTGAGCGGGCGTTCAGCTAACGGTCGTACGGTTCACAGGTGAGCACAACTCTGTCTACGGCTGTCGAAGTGGCGACCACCACCGGTCCGGTGCGCGGACTCGCGCAGGGCGGCCTGCGGCACTGGCGCGGCATCCCCTACGCCACCACACCTCGTCTTCGGCGCCCCGGCCCGGTCGAGCACTGGCGCGACCTGCGCGACGCTACTCGATTCGGCCCGGCGTCCCCGCAGGTGCAGCCCATCACCCGCGTGCCCATGGACGAGGACTGCCTCAGCATCAACGTCATCGCCCCGCCGGTCGCCGAGAAGCTGCCCGTCATGGTCTTCATCCACGGCGGCGCGTACACGACCGGCTCGTCGCGCGAGATCCCGCACCTGGGCGAGGCCCTCGTCCGCCAGGGCAACATCGTCTTCGTCAACTTCAACTACCGCCTGGGCGCTCTTGGCTACCTCGACTTCAGCCGCTACGGCTTCGACAGCAACCTCGGCCTGCGCGACCAGGTCGCCGCGCTCGAGTGGGTGCGCGACAACATCCGCGCCTTCGGGGGCGACCCCGACAACGTGACGGTCTTCGGCGAGTCGGCCGGCGGCAACGCGATCACCACGCTTCTCGCCGTGCCCGCCGCCACGGGCCTCTTCGCCCGGGCGATCGTCGAGAGCGCCGCGCCCGAAGCCGTCTACCCGTCTGCGCTCACCGAACAGTGGGGTGCGGACTTCGTCGAGATCCTGCGCGAAGTCGCCAAAGACCAGACAACGCCGGATGCCGACCTGCTTCTGCAGGCCCGCCCGGCCACGCTCGTCAAGGCCGCCTCCCTCATGCGCCAGCGCACGCCGGACGCCGTTCCCGGCACGATCGCCTTCTGCCCGGTAATCGACGGCGACTACCTGCCCGAGCGGCCGGTGGATGCGGCGGCGGCCGGGCGGTCCCATGCGGTCCCGCTCATCATCGGCACCAACGCGCGCGAGGGAACCCTGTTTCGAGGTCAACTTGACCTGCTGGCGACGACGCGCCCCCGCATCCGTGCCGTTGTCGCCAAGACGGAGCGCGAAGCCCGCAACGCGCTCTATGCGGAGTACCGCGCCCTGCCGCCGCGCCGCTCGGCCGCGCAGTTCGGCGGCGACTACTCGTTCTGGTACCCCTCGATCCGCTTCGCCGAGGGCCACTCGCAGCACGCGCCCGTGCACTTCTACCGCTTCGACGTCAGCACCCGCGCGTTGAAGTACGCGGGGCTGGAGGCGACCCACGGCATCGAGCTCTTCGCCGTGTTCGACCTCGTCGACACGCCGGTCGGTCGGGCGGCGGGGATCCTCGGCGGCCGAGCGGTGTTCAAGCGTGCCGCCGAGCGAATGCGCTCCCGCTGGCTCGGCTTTGCGCGCGACGGCTCGGTGGGGGAGGACTGGGTGGGCTACTCGGCCGACCGGCGCGCCACCCTCATCATCGCCGAGCACGACCGCGTCGAGCTCGACCCGCATCGCACCCGCCGCATCGCGTGGCAGGCCTTCGTTCCGCACCTCTAGTTCACCTCGCCCCCCTACACTCGCCGCTGTGCTCGAACGCGATGTAACCGGTGGGGTGATCCGCGGTGTCGAGCGCCGCGGCCTGCACATGTGGCGCGGCATCCCCTACGCCTCGGCCGAGCGCCTGCGCGCCCCGGGTCCGCCGGCGGCGTGGGCTGGAGTCAGGGCCGCCGCCGAATTCGGCCCCGTCGCGCCCCAGGATCGTAACGGCCAGTTTCGGGGCCCATCCGAAGACGTGCCGATGGACGAGGCCTGCCTCACCCTCAACGTGATCGCGCCGCCGAACGCGCTCGACCTGCCCGTCATGGTCTTCATCCACGGTGGCGCCTACAGCGTCGGATCGTCGCGCGAGGTTCGCCATCTCGGTGAGGGCCTCGTGCGGTCAGGGGTGGTCTTCGTGAACCTCAACTACCGGCTCGGGGCGCTCGGCTACCTCGACTTCAGCCGCTATGGGTTCGCCAGCAATCTCGGCCTGCGCGACCAGGTGGCGGCGCTGCAGTGGGTGCGCGACAACATCCGCTCCTTCGGCGGCGATCCAGAGAACGTGACCCTGTTCGGCGAGTCTGCCGGGGGCAATGCCGTCACCACCCTCATGGCAGTGCCCAGCGCGAAGGGGCTGTTCGCTCGGGCCATTGCACAGAGCCCGCCGCCGAACGCGATCTACCCACAGGCCGTCGCCGCCGAGTGGGCGGAGGAGTACGTCGAGCTGCTCAGTGAGATCGTCGACAATTCGAGCCTGGAGAGCACCTCGGTGGAAGATGCGGGCGCGCTGCTGCTGTCCGCGACCCCGGACCAGCTGGTGCGTGCGACCACGCGCATGCAACTGCTCAACCCGGATCGCTGGCCCGGCACCATCTGCCTCAGCCCGGTGATCGACGGCGAGTTTCTGCCGGAGCGCCCGCTCGATGCCTTCAAGCACGGCCGCGCGCATCCGGTGCCCCTCATCATTGGCACCAATGACCGCGAGGGGTCGCTGTTCACCGGCCGCCTCGACATAATCGCGACCACGCCGCACCGCATTCGCTCGATCTTCGCCAAGACGCCGAAGAAGGCGCGCAAGGCAGTGAAGGCGCAATACCCGGGCTTGCCCGCCAAGCGGCCGGCTGCAGACTTCGGCGGTGACTACGCCTTCTGGTTTCCGTCGATCAAGGTGGCAGAGCGCCATTCCCGGTTCGCGCGCGTCTACTTCTACCGCTTTGACTCCGCCCCCCGGCTCTTGAAGCTCCTCGGCATTGACGCAACGCACGGCCTCGAGCTATTCGCCCTCTTCGACCGCATGGACGGTTGGTTCGGACGCGGCATGGGCGTGCTCGGCGGTCGCCTCAGTTTCAAGCGCGTCGGTGAGCGCATGCAGCGCCGCTGGCTGCGCTTCGCCGCCGACGGCACGGTCGATGACGATTGGCCGAAGTACACGCCGCGCACACGGCGAACCCTGATCATCGATGCCGTGGACCGAGTCGAAGACGACCCGCGCGGCCCGCGGCGTCAAGCGTGGCAGCAGTTCGTGCCGCACATCTGACTAGAGCGAGAAGCCGATCGAGCCGATCACGTTGTCGAGGGGAGTGCCCGAGGCGTCGCGCTTGGCGCCCGACTCGGGTAGCTGGCGCTGCGATCCGTCGGCACCGACGGCCAGCGGGGGAGCCGCCCCCGCCCAGGCGAGTGCGAGCACATCTTCACCCTTGAGGAAGGAGTGTGCGCGCACACCGCCCGTCGCGCGGCCCTTGCCCGGGAACTCACTCAGTGCCGAGACCTTGGCGCGACCGGGGTCGGCGCCGGCGATCGTGGCGATCGAGCTGCTGACCGTGGCGACCACGACGTCCGCGCCCGGGTCGACGGCACCGAAGTAGATCACTGTCGCCTTGGCGCCGAGGTTGATGCCGGCCATGCCGCCGGCAGACGGGCCCTGGGGGCGCACAGAGGCGGCTCCGAAGTGCAGCAGCTGCGCGTCGGAGGTGACGAAGACGAGGTCGTCTGAGTCAGATCCCTGCGCGATGCCGACCACCTCGTCTCCCGGCTTGAGCGCTATGACCTCGAAGTCCGGGCGCGCCGGGTAGCCGCCGGGTGCGAGCCGTTTGACGACGCCCTGGCGGGTCCCGAGGGCGATCGGCTGCTCGGAGGTGAGCGACACCAGGCCGAGCACCCGCTCCTTCTTGTTGCCGATGGCGAGGTAGTCGCTGATCTTCGCGCCGGCGGCGAGCTGGATCGAGTTCTCTGGCACGCTCGGCAGGTCGACCGCGGTGAAGCGGATCAGTCGCCCGAGATTGGTGATCGCACCGATCTCGGAGCGCGCGGTCGTCGTCACCGCCGAAAGCAGCGCGTCGTGCTTGCTGCGGCGGCGGACGCGGGCCGGGGCGAGCTCCTCCGACGAATCAACCCGGATGGCCCGACCGGTCGTCGACAGGTAGACCACGCAGGGCGAGTCCGCGATCTCGAGCACGGGCGCAGCGGTGCGCGATGACCCGGTCGTCGCGACCGACGGGCGTGCCTCGGTGAGCAGTGTGCGGCGCGGCGTGCCGAACTGCTCAGCCACGTCGTCGAGCTCGCGCGAGACCAGCCGACGGAGCTTTTTCGGGTCGGCGAGCAGCGCCTCCAGCTCGGCGATCTCTTTCTCGAGCTGCTGCTGCTCTTTCTCCAACTCGATGCGGCTGAACTTGGTGAGGCGCCGCAGGCGCAGTTCGAGGATGTACTCGGCCTGCAGCTCGCTGAGCTCGAAGACGTCCATGAGGCGCGAGCGCGCGGTGTCAGCGTCGTCCGAAGTGCGGATGACCTGGATGACCTCATCGATATCGAGGATCGCGATGAGCAGGCCGAGCACCAGGTGCAGCCGCTCCTGCCGGCGGGCGAGGCGGAACCGCGACCGTCTCGTGACCACCTGGATGCGGTGATCGACATAGACCTGCAGCAGTTCTTTCAGCCCGAGGGTGCGGGGGCCTCCATTGACGAG
Organism: Actinomycetota bacterium; assembly: GCA_013297645.1. GTDB lineage: Bacteria > Actinomycetota > Actinomycetes > Actinomycetales > Microbacteriaceae > Conyzicola. Next base: position 7,853 of record JAAFHU010000063.1, on the reverse strand, counting down.
GGCGACGTTGTTGATGTTGAAGCTCTCTTCAAGCGGAGTGAGCTTGTAGAGCTGCTCGAGCACGGCATCCGGGCTGAATCCGGTCTTGATGCCGATGACGAGGCGCAGGCCGTGCTTGCGGTCGGTCAGGTCGGTGACGTCGCTGATGCCGCTGATCTTCTTGGCGTTGACCCCGTCTTTGATCTTCTCGATGACCTTCTCTGGTCCGACGAGGTAGGGCAGTTCGGTGACAACGAGGCCGGTCTTGCGGGCCGAGATCTGCTCGACGCTCACCCGGGCGCGGGTCTTGAAGGCGCCGCGCCCGCTCGCATACGCGTCCTTGATGCCGGCGAGGCCGATGATCGTGCCGCCGGTGGGCAGGTCGGGGCCGGGCACGAAGGCCATGAGCTCTTCGAGGGTGGCGCGCGGGTTGTCGAGCAGGAAGCGCGCGGCGGCGACGACCTCGATGAGGTTGTGCGGCACCATGTTCGTCGCCATGCCGACCGCGATGCCGCTCGCACCATTGACCAAGAGGTTCGGGTACGCGGCGGGGAGAACAGAGGGCTGCTGCAGCGAGTTGTCGTAGTTGGGCACGAAGTCGACGACGTCTTCGTCGAGGTCGGCCGTCAGGGCGAGGGCGGCGGCGCTGAGCCGGGCCTCGGTATAGCGGGCGGCCGCGGGGCCGTCGTCGAGCGTGCCGAAATTGCCGTGCCCGTCGACGAGGGGAACGCGCTGGATGAAGTCCTGCGCCAGGCGCACCATCGCGTCGTAGATCGACGCATCGCCGTGCGGGTGCAGCTTGCCCATGACGTCGCCGACAACTCGGGCCGACTTGACGTGCCCCTTGTCGGGCCGCAGGCCCATCTCTGACATCTGGTAGAGGATGCGGCGCTGCACGGGCTTGAGGCCGTCGCGGGCGTCGGGGAGGGCGCGCGAGTAGATGACGGAGTACGCGTACTCGAGGAATGACCCCTGCATCTCGCCGCTGATATCAACGTCTTCGATGCGTTCGCCGGGGCCCGAAACGGGGGTGTCTGAGGGAGTAGCCATAAGATTGCCCCCATGCTACCGGCGCTCGCAGACACCAAGCCGAGCCTCGCCGACGTGTTCCCCAGCTGCCTCTCCGCAATCCGCGGGGAGGAGAACCGGCTGCGGCTTCCACCCGTTCGCGCGGCCATCGTGCTGCTCGTCGACGGCCTGGGGTCGGCGGCGCTGGCGGCCCGCGCGGGGCACGCCCGCACGTTGGCCGCGGCCGCGAAGACCATCCAATCCGGATTCCCGACGACGACCGCGAGCGCGCTTGCCACCCTGACGACGGGCACCGCGCCCGGCGATCACGGCCTCGTCGGCTACGCGGTGCTCGACGCGGCGCGCGACCGAGTCATCAACCAGCTGAGCGGCTGGGACGGCATCGATCCGCTCACCTGGCAGCCGCGCCCGACGGTATTCGAACAGGCAGTGGATGCCGGCTTCAGCGCAACCGTCATCGCCCCCGGCCGCTACCGCGACTCGCCCTTCAGCCGCGCGGTGCTGCGCGGCGCGGCCTTCGTCGCGGCGGAGTCCATCGCCGAGCGGCTCGACGCCGCGACCTCCCTCAGCGGCCTGGTCTACGTCTACGTGCCTGAGCTCGACACGCTAGCCCACCAGCACGGGGTCGAGTCCCCGCAGTGGACAGTCGCGCTCGAGAACCTCGACGGGCAGGTCGCCGCGCTCCGCCTGCCGACCGACGCCGGGATGCTGGTGACCGCCGACCACGGCATGATCGATGTGGCACCGCACAACCACATCCTCTTCGACACCGTTCCCGAGCTCATGGCGGGTGTCGCCCATGTCGGCGGCGAGCCGCGGTGCCTGCAGCTCTACCTGACGCCCGACGCAGACCTCGACGCCCTGGCTGCCGCGTGGCACGCGAGCGAGGACGCGCGCAGCTGGGTGGCGACCAGGGCCGAGGCGATCGCGGCGGGCTGGTTCGGCACGGTGCGCCCCGAGGTCGAGAGCCGCATCGGCGACCTGCTGGTCGCGGCACGCAAGGGGGTGGCGTACTACTCGGTGGCGTCGTCAGAGCGGTCGCGGGCGATGGTCGGCCAGCACGGCTCGTGGTCGGCGGCCGAGCTGAACGTGCCGTTGATCAGGCTGGGTGCCTTTTAGGCCGGATCGTCGTCCGCCCGGGCGCCGAAGACGATGTCGTCCCAGCTGGGCATCGCCGTGCGGCCCTTGCGCGCCTTGCCGGTCGATGCGGGCGCTGGCGCGACCGTCGGTTGGGGCAGGGTGGGGCGCTGCTCGTCCTCAGGCTCCTCAACGACCTCGGGCATCGGCACGTCGACGATCCGAATGCTGCCGGTCGACGGGTGTGCGCTGCGCGAGAGGTCCTCGTCGGTGTACGAAGCAGCCTCGCGTTCGCCCCGGCGCCGGCGCAAAGCGTCGAGCAGGTCTGCGGTCTGATTGGAGTCGGCCTGAAGGGGCTGCGGGCGCTGCGGTGCGAACCTACTCTGCGCCGGCTCGTCGGTGACCGGGGCGAAGGCGCCGCTGTCGAACCGAGAGGCCTCGGGGGCGGACGACGGCGACACCGCGCGCAGGCGCGGCACCAACTGCGCTGGCACCTCGCCCTGCTGCGAGAGGGTCGTCGCCTCGCTGTTGAGGGGCGAGAGGGCCAGACGGCGGGGGTCGAAACTCCACCGAGCGTCGTGGTCGATCTGGTCGGCCGTGAACGAGAGCTTGACGACCCAGCCGGTTGCCGGGTCCTTCCACGACGCCCAGCGCTCGTTGATCGCGTTGATTGCGCCGAGGCGGCCGCGAATGGCCGTGCCGAAGCTCATTCCGCCGACGGGTCCGGTCTCCAGGGCGGTGTGCACCGGCACCTCGAGGGCCGAGGTGACGATGTGCTCGCGCTCGGCGAGAATCGGGCCCTCGTACTTCTCGATGTGCTCGACCGGCATTCCCGTGACCGAGGCGACGTCCTGGGCAGACATGCCGGAGCGAATCTGCTCTTGGATCTCGCGCGGCGATAGCTTGCGGCCGACCGTGGTGTCGGGGGAGCTCTGCCGGAGGCGCGACTGCAGCACCTCGTCGATCGGGATGCTGAAGCGCTCGCCATCGTCGGAGCTGACGAGGAGTGCCCCGTTCTCCACACCGATAACTCTGAGTTCCTGCATTGTGAGCCGCCTCCAGCGGTCGAGATTCTGCTCAAGGATGACACGCGAATACAGCGAATCCCGGGAATACGCCGGGCGTGCCGCAGGTTGCACAGGTCGCACGCTAACCGGCTTTTCGCATTGGTTTGCTTATGGCAACTTCATCATGCAGACTGTGCCCGCCGATTTCGTTAATTAGGCAATGAAGAAGTGGATGGGCATGGCAACCGATTACGACGCTCCGCGCAAGACCGACGACGACACCGAGTCGATCGAGGCGCTCAAGGAGCGCGTCCCTGACAAGACGTCTGGGTCGATCGACGTTGATGACGCCGACAACCCGGGCAGCTTCGACCTCGAAGGCGGGGATCTCTCTGATCTCGACCTCGATGTCGTCGTACTCCCGCCGCAGGCCGACGAGTTCACCTGCGTCAACTGCTTCCTGGTGAAGCACCGCTCACAGATCGACCACCAGTCCAAACTGGGCCCGATCTGCGCGGAGTGTGCCGCCTAAGCCTTCCTGGCTTTCTCGAGCGCATCGATTACGGCGTCCGGCTGCCTCGTGGAAACGAGCCAGTAGGGCGCCGGATCTGTTTCATCGACGACCTCGACTTTCACCACGGGCGAGATCCAGCCGCGGATGAGCAGCCATGCGCGCGCGTCGAGACGGCGTCCGCGCTCGAGCTGGGCCTCATCCCCGCGGTAGGCGGTCGCCGAGCCGACGACACCGATCGGCAGCCGCGCACGGCCGGCGCGCAGCTCGGAGTCGGTCACCTCGACAACGGGGGATCCCAGCAGCAGGGCTGCGACGCAGCCCGCGTAGAGCACGATCGCCGTCGCCACACCGACCCACCAGTTGATCGGCAGGAACACGAGCAGGCTCGCGGGAATGACGAGGGCGGTGCTGACGAACAGCCACGGCGCGGGCCACAGTTTCTCTCGGTACAGGGTCACACCCCATTTCAGCAGACTTTCGGGCCGCTCCCGGTTCTGCACTAGCCTCGGGGGGTGGTTGATTCCGTCGAAGTGCTGATTTCTGCAGAGACTGTGCCGAGCTACGCGCACCCCGGCGACGCCGGCGCCGACCTCGTGTCGACCGATGACCTCGTGCTCGAGCCGGGCCAGCGTGCCACCGTCGGCACCGGTGTGTCGATCGCCCTCCCCGATGGCTACGTCGCCTTCGTTGTGCCGCGCAGCGGCCTCGCGGCCAAGCACGGCATCACCGTGGTCAACAGCCCTGGAACGGTGGATGCCGGCTACCGCGGCGAGATTCGGGTCACCCTTCTGAATACGGACAGCAACCAGTCGTATGCTGTCGCCGTCGGTGACCGCATTGCGCAGCTCATCGTCATGCCCGTCTCGCGGGCGCGGTTCGTTCCCGTCGAGACGCTGCCCGGCAGCCACCGGGGATCCGGCGGCTTCGGCTCGACCGGTTACAACGCAGTACCCAAGGAGCAATTGTGAGTGACAGCCCATTCGGCGACCTGGCTGCCGATGACGCCAAGTCGGCGCCGATCGACCGCGCGACGAACGGCCCGCTCGACGAGAGCGAGGCGAATGCGGTTCGCCCCTACGTCGACCTCGGCGGCGTAAAGATCCTGCCGCGCACCGATCTGCAGCTGCGGCTCGAGGTAGAAGAGGGAAGCAAGCGCGTCGTCGCGGTCGCCCTCGACTACGCGGGATCAACCTTGCAGGTTCAACCCTTCGCGGCACCGCGCAACAGCGGCCTCTGGCACGAGATCCGCCAGCAGATCGTCGACCAGATCCACAAGCAGGGCGGCACCACCCGCATCGTGACGGGCACCTTCGGCCCCGAGGTGCAGGCGCAGATTCCCGTCACTGCCCCCGGCCAGCCGCAAGGCAGCCGCCTGGCGCGCTTCATCGGTGTCGACGGCCCCCGCTGGTTTCTCCGCGGTGTCATCGCCGGCGACGCGATCATCAATCCCGAGGCCGCGGCCAAGGTCGAGGAGCTCTTTCGCAGCATCGTCGTCGTTCGCGGCGTGACCCCGATGCCGCCGCGTGACCTCATCCCGCTGCACATGCCCAGCGCTGGAGCGGCGGCCCCCACCGCATGAGCGACGAACAGCCCAATCTCTCCGAGGCGCTGGCGAAGGCCGTAGGCAAGTCCAGCATCTCGAGCGTGGCATCGGGCGAGCTTCCGACCGGCGCCGCGATCGTCGCATCGATCGGCGGGGTGCGCGGACTCGTCGAATCGATCCTGCCGAGCTTCGTCTTCCTGGTCATCTACCTGCTCACCAAGAATCTCGTGCTCTCGGCCCTCGTGCCGGTCGGTGTCGCCGTGCTGTTCATCATCATCCGGATGGCGACGAAGCTTCCGCTCGCGCCCGCGGTCACTGGCGCGGTCGGAGTCGGCATCACCGCGGCGCTGGCAATTCTCACCGGCCGCGCAGAGAACAACTTCGTTCTCGGAATTCTCACCAACGCCGCGTACCTGCTGGCCATGCTGGTCAGCCTCGTCGTGCGTCGCCCCCTGATCGGCCTCATCGTCGGGCTGCTCATGGGGGAGCGCGCGGCGAACTGGCGACAGGAGCCGCGGCGCTACCGGGTGCTCACCCTGGTGACCTGGTTCTGGGTTGCCCTGTTCGGCATCCGGCTCGCTGTAGAGGTGCCGCTGTACCTCGCGGGCAACGTCGCAGGACTCGCGGTGGCGAAACTCATTCTCGGTGTGCCGTTGTACGCCGTGGTGCTGTGGGTCACGTGGTTGTTCGTGCGCTCGGTGTTCCCTCCGGCGGTCGCCGACAGCGAGGGCGAGTCGCCAAAAGTATCTTGATATCAAGATATATACTTGGCTTGGAAATCCAGCGCAGGCTTAGGCTTGCCTTGCTGGCAGGGTGGCCTGCTGGCAACGAGGATTGAGCGCGCGCCCGTAAGAAGGCCAGGCAGCCAGAGGAGACGGCATCATGTCCGCAATTGACAGCTTCGGTTCGAAGCAGACGCTCACCGTTGGTGGGACCGACTACGAGGTATTCCAGGTCGACAAGGTCCCCGGATACGAGAAGCTGCCGTTCAGCCTCAAGGTGCTGCTCGAGAACCTGCTGCGCACCGAGGACGGTGCCAACGTCACGAAGGCGCAGATCGAGGCCCTCGGGTCGTGGGTGCCCACAGCGGAGCCCGACACTGAGATACAGTTCTCGCCGGCCCGCGTCGTCATGCAGGACTTCACCGGCGTGCCCTGCATCGTCGACCTCGCCACCATGCGCGAGGCTGTCGTCGAGCTCGGGGGAGACCCGACCAGGATCAACCCGCTGTCGCCGGCCGAGATGGTCATCGACCACTCGGTGATCGCGGACCTCTTCGGCACCGACGATGCCCTGGAGCGCAACGTCGAGATCGAGTACGAGCGCAACGGCGAGCGCTACCAGTTCCTTCGCTGGGGCCAGACGGCCTTCGACGACTTCAAGGTCGTGCCGCCGGGAACCGGCATCGTGCACCAGGTGAACATCGAGTACCTGGCACAGGTCACCTTCACTCGTACCGTCGGCGGCGTGCTGCGCGCCTACCCCGACACCTGCGTCGGCACCGACTCGCACACGACCATGGTCAACGGCCTCGGGGTGCTCGGCTGGGGCGTCGGCGGCATCGAGGCCGAGGCGGCCATGCTCGGCCAGCCCGTCTCCATGCTCATCCCCAAGGTCGTCGGCTTCAAGCTCTCCGGTGCCATCCCGACCGGCGTCACCGCGACCGACGTCGTGCTCACCATCACCCAGATGCTGCGCAAGCACGGCGTGGTCGGCAAGTTCGTCGAGTTCTACGGTGAGGGCGTTGCGCAGGTGCCCCTCGCGAACCGCGCCACCATCGGCAACATGAGCCCCGAGTTCGGCTCCACCGCCGCCATGTTCCCCATCGACGACGTCACCCTCGACTACCTGCGCCTCACTGGCCGCAGCGAGGGCCAGGTCGCGCTCGTCGAGGCCTACTCGAAACTGCAGAAGCTCTGGCACGACCCCGCGGTCGAGCCCGTCTTCAGCGAGTACATCGAGCTCGACCTCTCGACCGTGGTGCCCTCGATCGCCGGCCCCAAGCGCCCCCAGGACCGCGTCGAGCTGAGCAACGCCAAGAGCCAGTTCGAGATCGACCTCAACGCGTACGCGTCGGTCGACCACTCCAAGGTGGATGCGGCCATCGAGGGATCGTTCCCGGCATCCGACCCCATCGGCCTCACCCCCGAGGACGAGGAGTCGGCCCACGAGATCTCGCACGTGAGCCACAGCCCCAGCACGGTCTCCCACCCCTCGAAGGTGGTTCTCGAAGACGGCACGAAGTTCACGATCGACCACGGGGCGGTCGCGATCGCCGCGATCACCAGCTGCACCAACACGTCGAACCCGAGCGTCATGCTCGCCGCCGGCCTGCTGGCCCGCAACGCAAGCAAGAAGGGCCTCAAGGCCAAGCCGTGGGTCAAGACGACACTGGCCCCGGGGTCGAAGGTCGTCACCGACTACTACGCCAAGGCGGGGCTCACCGAATACCTCGAAGACCTCGGCTTCTACACCGTGGGCTACGGCTGCACGACCTGCATCGGCAACAGCGGCCCGCTGATCGACGAGATCTCGACGGCGGTCAACGAGAACGACCTCGCCGTCACCGCTGTGCTCTCGGGCAACCGCAACTTCGAGGGCCGCATCAACCCCGACGTCAAGATGAACTACCTGGCGAGCCCTCCGCTGGTCATCGCCTACGCCCTCGCCGGGTCGATGAACTTCGACTTCGAGAAGGATGCCT
>JAAFHU010000062.1 GCA_013297645.1 Actinomycetota bacterium | reverse complement strand
CCGCCAGCCGGTCGCTCGGCGGCGAGCGCGTCGGCCTCCGTCGCCGCCCATCCCACGGCGACGGCGAGGCTCGTGCCGTCGTCCACGACAGCGTGCCCCACGAGCCAGTAGCCCTCGGTGCCGAAGTTGACCCGGCCGCTGAGCACGCTGAAGTCGTCGGGGGCGAACTGGGCCTGCACGCGCACGAGCTGCCCCGACGCCTCCGTGGTGACGCCGCTCTGTGGTCTGGCCACGTCACTGAGGGCCCTCACGGTCTCGGTGTCGCGCTCGACGACGGTCGCCTGCGCAACGCTGCGCGAGATCTGCCACTGGCTGAGCAGCACGAAGCCGACAGCGAAGGCGAGCGCGACGAGGAGGGCCGCGATCCAGCGCGGGCGGAGGGCCATGCGCAGCATTAGTACTCCGGGTCCCGCTCGCGGCGTGGGCCGTCATCGTCGGACTGCTGCATAGCCTGCTCGACGAGGCGGTCGACCGCGCTGTCGACGTCGGCAATCGGGTCGCCGGCCTCGAGCCCCTCGGTGGCCGCCTCGACGAGGGCGATGGCCTCCTCGCTCCTGCGGTCGCGCGGTTCGGCGACCGTCCTCGGGCGGAACATGGCGTTGCCGAGCTTCTCGGAGTTCACGGCGAGCACGGGGCCGATGACGGCCATGCTCAGCACATAGAGGCCGGCGAAGGGCGTGAGCCTCTCATCCAGCCCCGCGGCGGCGGCGAGGGTCGCGAGGATGAGCGCGAACTCCCCGCGGTTCTGCAGCATGGCGCTGACGTTGATGCCCTGCGCCGGCGTGAGCTTGTTCTGCCAGGCGATGAGCTGGCCCCCGGCCGTGTTGATGACGAGGGTCATGACGACAGCGGCCGCCGCCGGCAGCAGCACTTCGCCGAAGGTAGACACGTCGAGGGCGAGGCCAAAGTTGAGGAAGAAGAAGGCGCCGAAGATGTCGCGCATCGGCAGGGCGAGCGCCTCGATGCGCACCCGGAAGCGGGTGGCGCCGAGCACCAGGCCGATGAGGAAGGCGCCGATCGCATCCGACACTCCGATCATCTCGCCGATGCCGCCGAAGGCGACGGCGAGGCCGAAGAACAGGATGGTGAAGAGCTCGTCGTCCTTCGTGGCTATCAGTCGCGAGATGACCTTTCCGCCCCAGCGGGCGAGCGCGAACATGCCGACGAGGAACACGAACGAGACCGACAGCTCGAGGATGATCGGGCCGAGGTCGGTCTCGCCGCCGATGATGACCGTGACGATCGCCAGGTAGAGGGCGATGAAGATGTCCTCGACGACGGCGATGCCGAGGATCACCGGAGTCTCGGGGTTGGCCAGGCGCCGCAGCTCGATGAGCAGCTTCGTGATGATGGCGCTCGACGAGACCCCGGTCATGCCCGCGATGATGAGCGCCTCGCGGGCGCCCCAGCCGACCCACATGCCGAAGCCGAAGCCGATACCGAAGTTGATGAGCAGGCGGGTTCCGCCTGAGATGAGCAGCGAGCGCGCGTTGCCGATGAAGGCGTCCTGGTCGAACTCGAGGCCGAGGTTGAACAGCAGCAGGATGAGGCCGAAGACCGCGACGAGCTCGACTTTGGCAGGGTCGAAGCTGAGGGGGAACCATCCGGTGTTGGGGCTCGCGAGCAACCCGACCAGCATGTAGATCGGAATGGCCGGCAGGCCGATCAACTTGCCGAGGCGTCCCAGGACATATGCGATGACGAACAGGACCCCGAGAACGAGCAGTTCTTCACCGATGTGCACGCCTTACCCGCCCGAGGGAGTCTCGGCGGGAGCCTTGGTCGGCATGACACCGGTGCGGTAGAAGGCGAATGCCTTGGCCACCTTCTCCGGGGAGCCGGCGACGACGAGCGTGTCACCGGGAAAGACCTTGAAGTCGTCGGCGGGTGCCGGGTTGGCCTGCTCGCCACGCACCACGGCGACGACGGTGAGGCCGACGACCCCGCGGCTGGCGAGGTTGCCGAGCTGCTGGCCCGCGATGTGGTCCTCGTAGTCGACAGAGAACCAGTCGATCGAGAGGCCGGGGATCGAGTCGAGGTTGGAGATGCCCTCGGTGATCTTGGTCCCGCCGAGAAGTTCGGCGAGCGTGTGCGCCTCGTCCTCGTCCAGCCGCAGCGACACCTTGGTGGCGTCGGATCCGTCGCCGGCGTTCGCGAAGGTGATGAGGTCGCTCGGGCCGGAGCGGTGGGTGATGACGCCGACTTTGCCGCCGTCATCCGTCACGAAGGTGTGCAGCACCCCGACACCGGGCAGCTTCACTCGCCGTACGTCAACCATGCTTCCAGTGTAGGCGCGCCCGTTCTGGCTTTCTGGACTGTCCGCCCGAGGCGTACGCCTCAGCCGGCGATGACGTCAGGCGCCTCGAGCCGCACGCGGTCGGCCGAGGCGTCGTCGGGCTGCTCCTGGCTGGCGCGCTCGGCGGCGACCCGGGCGAGGTAGCGGTCGACCTCGTACTGGGTCTTGGCCTCGTCCCAGCCGAGCTCGCCCGCCATGAGCGCCGCGGCAACGGGTGCCGCCGAGACCCCGCGGTCCCAGGCCTCGATCGAGATGCGCGTGCGGCGCGCGAGCACGTCTTCGAGGTGCATTGCTCCCTCGTGGGTCGCCGCATAGACGACCTCGGCGGCAATGTAGTCGTCGGCGCCGGGCAGCGGCTCCGTCAGCTCCGGGCGCTCGACGATCAGGTCGAGCAGTTCGTCGGTCATGACGCCGTAGCGGTTGAGGAGGTGCTCGATGCGCACCTTGTGCACGCCGAAGGCACGGGCGATCTTCGAGCGCTTGTTCCAGGCGGCCTGGTAGCCCTCGGCGCCGAGCAGGGCGATGTCATCGGTGGTCGACTCGGGCACCTTGCCGTCGAGCGCGGCCGCGGCCTCGTCGATCGCGTCCTTCGCCATGATGCGGTAGGTCGTCCACTTGCCGCCCGCGACGACGACGAGGCCGGGAACGCTGTGCGCGACGATGTGCTCGCGGCTGAGCTTCGAGGTCTGGTCGCTCTCGCCGGCGAGCAGCGGGCGCAGGCCCGCGTAGACGCCCTCGACGTCCTCGCGGGTGAGGTCGACCGCCAGAACACGATTGACGTGCTCGAGGATGTAGTCGATGTCGGCCGCAGTCGCCGCCGGGTGGGCCTTGTCGAGGTTCCAGTCGGTGTCGGTCGTGCCGATGAGCCAGTGGCGGCCCCACGGGATGACGAACAGCACGCTCTTCTCGGTGCGCAGCAGCAGCCCGAGCTTCGACTGAAAGCGGTCACGCGGCACGACGAGGTGCACGCCCTTCGATGCGCGCACCTTGAACTGGCCGCGCTCGCCGACCATCGCCTGGGTGTCGTCGGTCCAAACGCCGGTCGCGTTGACCACCTGGCGGGCGCGAATGTCGAACTTCTCGCCGGTCTCGAGGTCGTGGGCGTGCACGCCGACGACACGCTGCCCCACCTTGATGAAGCCCTCGACCCGCACGCGCGAGGCGACATGGGCGCCGTAGAACGAGGCGGTGCGCGCGAGGTTGGCCACGTAGCGGGCGTCGTCGACCTGGGCGTCGTAGTAGGCGAGGCCGCCCACGAAGGCGTTCGCGTCGAGCGAGGGCATCGCGCGCAGCATCTGCCGCTTGGTCAGGTGCCGGTGGTGCGGAACACCGGGCGGGCGTCCTCCGGTGTAGCTGAAGAGGTCGTAGAGCAGCATTCCGGCGCCGATGTAGACGCGCTCGAAGACAGGCTTGGTCAATGGGTAGAGAAAGCGCACCGGCTTGACCAGGTGCGGCGCAATACGCTGCAGCAGCAGGCCCCGCTCGATGAGCGCCTCCCGCACGAGCCGAAAGTCGAGCTGCTCCAGATAGCGGATGCCGCCGTGCACCAGCTTGGATGACCTGGACGAGGTGCCGCTGGCCCAGTCCCGCGCCTCGACCATGCCCGTGCTCAGGCCGCGGGTGACCGCGTCGAGGGCGCTGCCGGTGCCGACGATGCCGCCGCCGACGACGAGGATGTCGAGCTCTTTGGTGCGGAGCGCGCCGAGGGCGAGCTCACGTTCTGCGGGGCCTAGCTGGGAGGAACGTGTGACGGATCTTGCCTTGGCCATGCTGGCTCTTTCTACTTGGCGTCATACGGCGCGACGACAACTTCGACGCGCTGGAACTCCTTCAGGTCCGAGTAGCCGGTGGTCGCCATCGAGCGCCGAAGTGCTCCAATGAGGTTCACCCTGCCATCCGCGACTGTGGAGGGGCCGAAGAGAATCTCTTCGAGGGGTGCGAGCGTGCCGACCTCGACGCGATTGCCGCGGGGCAGCTCAGAGTGGTGCGCCTCGGCGCCCCAGTGCCAGCCCCCACCGGGCGCGTCCGTCGCGCGCGCCAGTGTGGAGCCGAGCATGACGGCATCCGCTCCGACCGAAATCGCCTTGACGATGTCGCCGGAGGTGCCGAGTCCGCCATCGGCGATGACGTGCACATACCGTCCGCCGGATTCATCCAGGTAGTCGCGACGCGCGCCGGCGACATCGGCCACCGCGGTCGCCATGGGAGCGTGGATGCCCAGGCTCGCCCTGGTGGTGCTGGCGGCGCCGCCGCCGAAGCCGACGAGCACCCCCGCCGCACCGGTGCGCATGAGGTGCAGGGCCGCCGTGTAGGTGGCCGCGCCGCCGACGATGACCGGCACGTCGAGCTCGTAGATGAACTTCTTGAGGTTGAGGGGCTCGACGCCCTTCGACACGTGCTCGGCGCTGACCGTCGTGCCGCGGATGACGAAGAGGTCGACCCCGGCGTCGACAACGGTCTTGTAGAGCTCCTGGGTGCGCTGCGGGCTGAGCGCGCCGGCAACGGGCACCCCGGCCGCGCGGATCTCGGCGAGCCGCTGGGTGACGAGTGCCGGCTTGATCGGCTCCGCGTAGAGCTGCTGCATGCGCTTGGTGGCGTTGTCGGCAGTGAGGCCGCGGATCTCGGCGAGCACCGGCTCCGGGTCGTCGTAGCGGGTCCAGAGGCCCTCGAGGTCGAGCACGCCGAGGCCGCCGAGCTTGCCGATCGCGATGGCCGTTGTCGGGCTGACGACGGAGTCCATCGGGGCCGCGAGCACCGGGATGTCGAAGGTGAATGCGTCGATCGTCCAGCTGACCGACACATCGTGCGGGTCGCGCGTGCGTCGGCTCGGCACGATGGCGATGTCGTCGAATGCGTAGGCCCGGCGGGCACGCTTGGAACGGCCGATCTCGATGTCACTCACGACAGGAAAGTCTACCGGTCGCGCTTAACCCGGGCCTCGTCCCATACCGGCTCCGGGGCCTCGTAGACCCGGCCGTCGGATCCGAAGACGAGGAAGCGGTCGAAGCTGCGCGCGAACCAGCGGTCGTGGGTGACGGCCATGACCGTGCCCTCGAATCTCGTCAGGGCATCCTCGAGGGCCTCGGCCGAGACGAGGTCGAGGTTGTCGGTCGGCTCGTCGAGCAGCAGCAGGGTGGCGCCGCTGAGCTCCAGCAGCAGGATCTGCAGGCGGGCCTGCTGCCCGCCGCTGAGGCTCTCGAAGACCTGCTCTGCGCCATCCACGAGTCCGTAGCGGTCGAGCGCGCGGCTGGCGGCCTCGCGTGCCATGCCCGAGCGGTTCTCGTCGCCGCGGTGCAGGATGTCGAGCAGGGTGCGCCCGATCAGCGACGGATGCTCGTGCGCCTGCGCGAACCAGCCCGGCACGACCCGCGCACCGAGCGTGGCCGTGCCGCTGTGATGCACCGGCTCCAGGGTCGCGCCGACGCTCGTCCGGTGCCCCGCGAGCGGGTCGGGGTCGGAGCCTCCGAGGGCCAGCAGCCGGAGGAAGTGGCTCTTGCCGCTGCCGTTGCTGCCGAGAACGGCCACGCGCTCGCCGAACCACACCTCGAGGTCGAAGGGCTTCATCAGGCCGATCAGCTCGAGGCCGGATGCGACCACGGCCCGATTGCCCGTGCGCGCTCCCCGCAGCCGCATCTGCAGGTCCTGCTCCGCCGGGCGCTCCTCCGGCGGTCCGGCCAGCTCGAACCGGCGCAGGCGGGTGAGAGCGGCCTGGTAGCGCGAGGCCATGCTGTCCATCGCGGTGGCCTTCACCTTGAGCGTGGCGACGAGCTGCTTGAGCTTCGCGTGCTGCTCGTCCCAGCGGCGGCGCAGCTCGTCGAGGCGGTCCATGCGGTCGCTGCGGGCCTGGTGGTAGCTGGCGAAGCTGCCGCCGTGGGTCCAGGTGCTGTTTCCGGCCGCGCCGACTTCGACCGTGATGATGCGGTCGGCCGCACGGGCGAGCATCTCGCGGTCGTGGCTGACCAACAGCACGGTCTTCGGAGTGCTCCTGAGCGATTCCTCGAGCCAGCGCTTGCCCGGCACGTCGAGGTAGTTGTCGGGCTCGTCGAGCAGCAGCACCTCGTCGGGTCCGCGCAGCAACGCCTCGAGCACGAGCCGCTTCTGCTCGCCGCCGCTGAGCGTGGTGACCTCGCGGTACTTCGCCCGCTCGAAGGGCAACCCGAGGGCGGCGATCGTGCACACGTCCCAGAGGGTCTCCTGCTCGTAGCCGCCGGCATCCGCGTAGTCGGCGATAGCCGTGGCGTAGGCCATCTGGTTGGCCGTCGTGTCGCTCTCGATGAGCGCGTTCTCGGTTGCATCGAGGGCGAGCGCCGCCGTCTTCACCGCCGCCGGGGCGACGGAGATGAGAAGGTCGCGCACCGTGCTCGCGTCGCGCACGTGGCCGACGAACTGGTCCATGACGCCGAGGCCGCCGTCGATGCTGATCGCGCCGGCGTCGGCCTTGAGCTCGCCGCGGATGATGCGCAGCAGGGTCGACTTGCCCGCGCCGTTCGCGCCGATGAGGGCCGATGTCGTGCCCTCGCCCACGCGGAACGACACCTCGTCGAGCAGCGGCCGGCCGTCGGCCAGCGAGTACGAGACGGTGTTGACGTCGATGAAGCCCACGGGAGTGCACCCTTTCACGCTGCGCGCGGTGGGCAGCCGACCAGATTACACCCGGCTCGACGCCTCCCACGCGCTGCGGATCATGTCGGTCAGCGAGTGCTGCGGGTTCCAGTCGAGGTCCCGCGCGGCGAGCTCGCCCGACGCCACGATCCGGGCAGGATCACCCGGGCGGGCCGCCTCGACGGTCGGCTCGAAGGGGATGCCGGTCACGATCGCCATCTCGTCCATGATCTGGCGCACGCTGAGCCCGGTGCCAGAGCCGAGGTTGTAGACGGGGTCGAGGCTGCCCGTCTCGAGTGCTCTCGCGGCGGCCACGTGGGCGGCGGCGACATCCGTCACGTGCACATAGTCGCGCACGCAGGTGCCGTCGGGGGTCGGGTACTGGTCGCCGAAGATCGTCGGAACGCCACCCTGGGCGAGCGCGCGGAAGACGAGCGGGAACAGGTTGTAGGGGCTGGTATCGGGGGCGGCGGCTGATCCGACGACATTGAAATAGCGCAGGCTGGTGTGCCGCAGCCCGGTCGCACGCGCCTGGTCGGCGATGAGCCACTCCCCGATGAGCTTGGACTCGCCGTAGGGCGACTCGGGGGTGGTCGCCGTCGACTCGTCGACGAGCCCAACCGACGGGGTTCCGTAGACCGCGGCACTCGACGAGAAGACGATGGCCGGCGTTCCGGCTGCCTCCATCGCGCGCAGCAGGTTCACCGTCGCGGAGACGTTCTGCTCGTAGGTGTGCAGGGGGCGCCGCACCGAGACGCCGGCGTACTTGTACCCGGCGAGGTGCACGACGCCGGCGAACTGGTGGCGCTCGAAGACCGCCTCGACGAAGGCGCTGTCGACGAGGCTTCCCTGCTCGAATCTGGCACCGGTCGGCACGAAGGAGGCCGACCCGCTCGACAGGTCGTCGAGCACGACGACGTCGATGCCGGCGTCGATGAAGTGCTGGGCGACGTGCGAGCCGATGTAACCCGCTCCGCCAGTTACCAACCAGGTAGTCATGCGTTCTCCACTCTCAGTCCTGCGGTTGTCAGTATTCCGATTGCCCCGGCCGCCGCGCCGGAAGTCACGAGGCACTCGAAATCGGATAGCGCCCCCACCACGCCGAGCTCTGTCACGCCGAGCTTCGACCCGTCGGCCACCAGTATGCAGCGCGCGGACTGCCGCATCACCTGGCGCTTGACCTCGGTCTCGGGGAGGTTGACGTTCGTCACCCCGGCGTCCACGTCGACGCCGTTGCAGCCGATGATGGCCAGGTCGAAGCGCAGCGAGTCGATGAGCTGCGAGGCGTAGGGGTTGACGAGAGAGTGCTGCAGGGGGCGCAGAGTGCCGCCAGTGACGATGACGGTCATGCGCGGCAGCGCGGGCTCGAGGGCGAGCGCGATGCTCAGTCCGTTGGTGACGACCGTGAGGTCGTGCAGGTCGCGGCGCTCGACGAGCGCGTCAGCGACGGCGAGCGCCGTGCTGCCCACGTCGAGGAAGACGCTGTCGCCGCTGCGCACCAGGCCGGCAGCCCGCTCCCCGATCGCGCGCTTCGCCTGGGACTGCTGCTCGCGGGCGCTCTCGAGCGACGGCTCGCGGATGGCGCCGGGCAGCATCGCTCCGCCGTGCACGCGCACCACGCTGCCACGGGCCTCGAGCTCCGTGAGGTCGGCGCGGATGGTCACCTCGCTGACGCCGAGGTCGGCGCTCGCATCGGCGACGCGAACGAAACCGCGGGCGCTGACGAGCTGCAGCAGCTCGCGTCGTCGTGCCTCGCTCATCCTCGCCTTTCGAATGTCTTCGTAATCGTAAGCGTGTTCTTCGTTATCGTAATAGTATGCCCATCACGCGCCACGACCACCACCTCGCCGACGGGCGGGAGCTGTTCTACTTCGACGATGCCGACACGCAGCTCAGCGCCGAGCGCGCGATCGACACCCGCGTGCTCGAGCCGCGGCCCGAGACGGCCGTCATGCGGCAGGACGTTCTCACCGGCGAGTGGATCTCGATCGCCGCCGCCCGGCAGAACCGCGCGTTCCTGCCGCCCGCCCACCTCGATCCCCTCGCCCCGTCGACGCCGGCGAACCCGTCAGAGGTGCCGTCGAACTACGACGTCGCCGTGTTCGAGAACAAGTCCCCGTCGTTCGGCCCCGCGCTCGGCGCCGTCGACCTGCACGGCGTGGGCTTCGAGCGATCACACCCCTCGGTCGGCCGGTGCGAGGTCGTCTGCTTCGACCCCGCGTCGGAGGGGTCGTTCGGATCCCTCTCGGCCAGTCGCGCCCGCACCGTGATCGAGGCGTGGGCGCAGCGCACCGAGGCGCTGTCGGCGATGGACGGCGTCGAGCAGGTCTTCCCCTTCGAGAACCGCGGGGAGGCGATCGGCGTCACCCTGCACCACCCGCATGGCCAGATCTACGCCTACCCGTACGTCACCCCGCGCACGCAGCGGCTGCTCGCGAGCGCGGCGGTGGTGCCCAACCTCTTCGAGGGCATCCTCGAGCGCGAGCTCGCTAGCGAGCGGGTCGTGCTGCGGGGCGAGCATTGGACCGCCTTCGTTCCCTTCGCCGCCCGCTGGCCCATTGAGGTGCACATGCTGCCGCACCGGCACGTGCCCGACTTCGCTGCCCTCGATGATGCGGAGAAAGACGAGCTGTCACGCCTCTACCTGCAGCTGCTGCGCGGCATCGACGCGCTCTACGACACGCCGACGCCGTACATCGCGGCCTGGCACCAGGCACCGGTCACCATCGGGCGCGACGCTGTCAGACTGATGCTGCAGCTCACCTCGCCCCGACGGGCCGAGAACAAGCTCAAGTACCTCGCGGGGTCCGAGGCCGCCATGGGAGCGTGGATCGGCGACGTGACCCCCGAGGCCACCGCCGCATTCGTACGGGAAGGAATCGCACGCGCATGAGCGACATTCGAGACGAGGTCGCCGAGACCTTTGCCGAGCTCTTCGGCAGCGAGCCGGCCGGCCTGTGGAGTGCGCCCGGCCGGGTCAACCTCATCGGCGAGCACACCGACTACAACGAGGGATTCGTGCTGCCCTTCGCCATCAACCGGCGCACCGTCGTCGCCCTGGGACTGCGCGAGGACCGCGTGATCCGGGTGGCGAGCGGGTTCGCCGACGAGGCCGCCGAGATCGCCATCGCCGACCTCGCGCCGGGCGCGGTGTCGGGCTGGCCCGCGTATCCGCTCGGGGTCGCCTGGGCGCTCGGGCAGCTCGGGGCCGACCTCGCCGCGGTGCCGGGGGTCGACCTGTATATCGAGTCGACGGTTCCCGTCGGAGCAGGGCTCTCGTCCTCCGCCGCCATCGAGAGTGCCGTGGCACTCGCACTCAACGACGTCTGGCGGCTCGGCATGGACCGGCGCGTGCTCGCGAGCGTCGGCCAGCGCGCCGAGAACGAGATGGTCGGCGCCCCCACCGGCATCATGGACCAGTCCGCCTCTTTGCTCGGACGCGAGGATGCCGCCGTCTTCCTCGACTGCCGCTCGCTCGAGAGCGAGGTCGTCGACCTCGGCTTCCGTGCTGCCGGGCTCGAGCTGCTCGTCATCGACACCGGCGTGGAGCACCAGCACGCGACCGGTGGATACGCCGACCGGCGTGCCTCCTGCGAGCGCGGCGCCGCCGCGCTCGGCGTCACCTCTCTGCGTGACGTCACCGACCTCACAGCGGCGCGCGACCTGCTCGATGACGAGACCTTCCGCCGGGTGCGGCACGTCGTCACCGAGAACCAGCGCGTGCTCGACACCGTGCGCGCCCTGCGCGAAGACGGACCGCTCGCCATTGGCGGGCTACTGGACGCATCGCACGTGTCGATGCGCGACGACTTCGAGATCTCGGTGCCAGAACTCGACCTCGCGGTCGAGACCGCGCAGGCGAACGGCGCCATCGGCGCGCGGATGACGGGCGGCGGCTTCGGCGGCAGCGCGATCGCCCTCGTTCCTGCCGAGTCGATCTCGCGGGTGCTCGTCGCGGTCGACGGCGCATTTGCCGAAGCGGGGATGCAGCAGCCGACGATGTTCACCGTCACACCCTCGGAGGGCGCAAAGCGGGAGCGGTGATTTAGCCGTCGAGCTGCTCGCGCAGATACTTCGGCGCCTGCGAGTACCAGGACTCGGTCACGAGCTCGGTCAAGTGGTCGGGATCGATTGCGCCGAGCCGGATGATCACCTTGAGGCCGCCCCACGTGGTTTCCCACGGGATGAACACGTGCGGCCAGCCCTCCAGGAGCGCCAGTTTTTCCTCGTCATCGGGCACAACCACCCCGACGCACATCTCGCTCGAGACGATCGCGCGAACGTGCTCTGGCTCGCTCGGCCAGGGCATCGACTCCCAGGCGTAGGGCTTCCTGCGCACGAACCACGCGAGTCCCCCACCAGAGGGCTTCTCCTCGCTGCCGGGCAGACGGGAGGCGATGCGGCTCACGTCATCCAGCGTCGGCACGCCGCCGCCTCTCCGCTAGCGCTGGTAGTTCGGCGCCGACACCACCATCTGGATGTCGTGCGGGTGCGACTCCTTCAGTCCGGCAGCCGTGATGCGCACGAACTTGCCCTTCTGCTTGAGCTCGGCGATGGTGCGCGCGCCCGTGTAGAACATCGACTGCCGAAGGCCGCCGAGCAACTGGTAGACCACGGCGCTGAGGGCGCCCCGGTAGGGCACCTGCCCCTCGATGCCCTCGGCGATGAGCTGCTCGTCACTCGGCACATCGGCCTGGAAGTAGCGGTCGCGCGAGTACGAGGTCTTCTTGCCGCGAGTCTGCAGGGCACCGAGCGAGCCCATGCCGCGGTAGTTCTTGAACTGCTTGCCGTTGACGAAGACCAGGTCGCCCGGGCTCTCGTCGCAGCCGGCGAGCAGGGAGCCGAGCATGACGGTGTCGGCGCCGGCGACGAGCGCCTTGGCGATGTCACCGGAGTACTGCAGACCGCCGTCGGCGATCACCGGGATGCCGACCTCGCGGGCGGCGAGCGACGCCTCATAGACGGCAGTCACCTGCGGCACTCCCACACCGGCGACGACGCGCGTGGTGCAGATGGAGCCGGGGCCGACGCCGACCTTGACGGCATCCACTCCCGCGTCGATCAGGGCCTGAGCACCGGATCGCGTGGCTACGTTGCCGCCGATGACATCGATGTGGGCGAAGCTGGGGTCGGCCTTGAGGCGGCGGATGATGTCGAGCACGCCCTCGGAGTCGCCGTTCGCCGTGTCGACCACGAGCACGTCGACGCCGGCGTCGCGCAGGGCCTCGGCGCGCTCCCACGCGTCGCCGAAGAATCCGATGGCGGCGCCCACTCGCAGGCGGCCAGCCTCGTCCTTGGTGGCGTTGGGGTACTTCTCTGTCTTGTCGAAGTCCTTGACGGTGATGAGTCCGCGCAGGCGGCCATCGGCGTCGACGAGCGGCAGCTTCTCGATCTTGTGCTGGGCGAAGATGGCGACGGCGCCATCCGGGTCGATTCCCTCGGGGGCGGTGATGAGCGGGGCCTTCGTCATGACGTCGCGCACGAGCGTCGTCTCTTTCTCGAAGGGCGAGACGAAGCGCATGTCGCGGTTGGTGATGATGCCGACGAGGGTGCCGTCGCCCTCGACGACGGGAAGGCCGGAGACCCGGAACTGCCCGCAGATCGCGTCGACCTCGGCCACGGTGGCGTCGGGGGTCGTCGTGACCGGGTTGGTGATCATGCCGGACTCACTGCGCTTGACCTTGTCGACCTGCGCGGCCTGGTCGTCGATGGAGAGGTTGCGGTGCAGAATGCCGATGCCGCCCTGGCGCGCCATGGCGATCGCCATGCGCGACTCGGTGACGGTGTCCATGGCCGACGAGAGCAGCGGGCTGGCCACGGTGATTCGCCGGGTGAGGCGCGAGGTCGTGTCAGCCTCGCTCGGGATCACGTCAGTGTGCCCGGGCAGCAGCATCACGTCGTCGTAGGTGAGTCCGATAAAGCCGAACGGGTCGGGCTGGTCCATGAGTCCCCTTGGGTCAAGCGCTGTGAAAGAACCCGGGATGCCTCAGTGAATACCGGTACCCAA
>JAAFHU010000061.1 GCA_013297645.1 Actinomycetota bacterium | reverse complement strand
ACCACGACATCCGCCTCCCTGATCGCGGTGATCGTCGCGGCATTGCGGCGCGGGGCGTAGAGGTCGCTCGAGATCTCCTCGTCGTTCTCGAGGCTCGCGCCCGTGTCGAGCACGGTGTAGTCGACCCAGCCGCGGCACTGCTCGATCGTCGCCTGCACCCGGTCCTGCGACAGCTCGGGCCAGCGGGTCGGGCGACCGAGGCCGGTGAGCACACGGAAGCTGCCGAGCGACGAGGGGTAGCGCTGCGCCACCCGCTCCAACTCGGTGAGGGTGAGGCTGTTCGTTCCGGCGAGGCGGCAAGCCGCGGCGAAGCCGGGCGCCTCATCGAGCAGGCCGAGCGACGGGGCGATCGACGCGGCGTGCGTGTCGACGTCACCGAGAACGACGGAATAGCCGGATGCCGCCAGCTCGGCCGCAATACCCGTCGCGATCACCGACCGCCCGGGCGACCCCGCGGGGCCCCACACCGCGATCACCGTGCCCCGGCCGGACGCCGGCCGCACCTCCCGCTGCTGCCCCGCGATCGCCCGCTCGACCACAGCCCAGTCGTCGGTCGCGTCGAGCGTCTCGTGCAGTCCGAGCACGGCCGCGTGCCGTCGGTGCGTGTCACTGCCGATGAGGCCGATCACCCTGATGCCACGGGCATCGAAGGCCGCGAGCACCGTTCCCGTGAGAACGGCCGGGTCGCACGACACGACCGCGAGGTGGGGCGTGCCCGAGTCGAGGGCGACGAGCACCGCGGCGCCGGATTCCGGCACCGCGACCACGACATGACCGTGCCGGCGCGCGCTGTCGGCAAGGTCGGCGGAGGTCGCAAGCAAGACGTCCACGGGGTTAGTTCTCGATCGGCAGCGAGACGGGCACGACCGAGAGGGCGTCGGCGTTGGCCACCGCCTCGAGCACCCGGGCAATGCGCGTGCGCGGCACCAGCACTTCGAGGGTGGTCACGTCGCCACTCGCGACCAGGCCCTCGGCTTCGATCACGCGCACCACGGTCGCCCCCGAGACAATCACCGATGGCGCGCCGAAAGAGCTCAGTTCGCCCTTGCGGGCCGCCCACAGGTCGACGGTCGCCCCGGGCTGCACCGAACCGGGCAGCTGCCCGTTGACCGTCAGCACCACGGACGCGAAGCGGGTTCCCGCGGTCAGCCCGACCGCCGAGGTCGGCACGAGCTCGCCCTCGGCCACCGCTTTGGTGACGACGAGGCCTTCGTCAGGCACGTCGCCGGGCAACAGGTAGAGCTCGCCGGCGCCCGCGATGCGCACGCTCGTCGCGATGAGATCGTCCTCGTCGATGCGGTCGCCGGGTGCGAGCGAGTCACGGGCGGTGAGCACGCTGACGCTGGAGTCGGCAGACGAGACGATGCCGAACACGCCGGCCACCGACGCAGCGATGAGAACGAGCCCGATGACGAGCCGCGGATCGAACCAGAAGCGCTTGCGCTGGGGGGAAGTCATGGCCCCATGGTCGCGGCGACCGGGCCAGCGGCGGCAAGTTATCCACAGCCCGGTCGCACGACGGCACACACGCCCATAATCGACGGATGAACGAGACGCCCGCCCCAGAGATCGGCCGGTTCCTGACCATCGCCGATGTCGCGCTGGAGATGAACGTCTCGGTCAACCAGGCCTATGCGCTTGTGCGCAGCGGCGAGCTTCCCGCCATCAAGGTCGGTGCCGCTGGCCACTGGCGGGTTGAGCGCACCCGCTTCGAGGCCTACATCGAGGCCCTTTACGAGCAGCAGCGCCGACGTGACCTGTGGAAGCAGATCGACTACTCCGACATCGCTGACCTGACGCCGCGCCGCTAGCGAACAGCGACCAGCAGTATTTGGGTCAGGGGAATGGCCCGCCACTCCCGCACCGATGACTGCCGCCGCGCCTCCCCCGCCTCGTGCACGGCGAGGTCGATGTGGTCGCGGCCGACCCGGTCAATGGTGCCGTGCAGCGGGCCGGTCAGAGTTGTCACGTCAACCGCGGCGCGGCGGCGGCACAGGTCACGCAGTACGAAGCTCAGGGTCAGGCGGGCGGGCAGCGAGGTCTGGCTGAGCTCGCTCGGAGTCGCCGTCAGACTGACCGTCGCCTGCGCGTGACTGAACAGCACCGTGCTGATCGCCGCCATGGGAACCACCGCGTGAGTCGTACGCGCGTCGCCAATGAGATCGGCGCTGAACCAGTCGCGGCCGAAGGTCTGCGGCTTCACCGTCAGGGCCGTGCCGTCGGTGAGGAACAGGCGGATGCCGGCCGCCCCATCCCGCCCCTGTGCTTCAACCACGGCGATGATGCGATCCCGCAGCGAGAGCCGCCCAAGGCGCAGTCGCTCCTCCTCGGCGCGCACATCGAGCTCCTCCGCAGACAGCTCCTGCTCGAGCTGACCCTCGAGGTCGTCGAACAGGTTGTCCCAGCGCATGGGCCGACCGTACTGGCGCAGCCGATTGTGACGAAGTGTTATCCACAGCCCCCGCGGTGGGGCGTAGACAGGGCGTGCGATCTCTGCCACATTGGCCCCACCCCCGCACGGGGGTAGAACTCCCCCGTACTGATGAGGACGACATGAGCAACGCCCTTCCAGCACCACAGCCCACCGAGCACCCGTCGGTCGAAATCCTGCCGGTCAGAGAGATTCTGCCGTCGAAGCCGATCCGCCCGCGCTTTGTTCCCGACGAGTTCTTCGGGCACCAGCCGGCCACCCGGGAGGCGCTGCCCGACCCCAAGCCGCTGCTCGAGAACCTCACCCGCTGCGTCATCGAGATCCTCGCCGGGGCACGCGACCTCGAGCAGATTGCCCGCTGGGTCAGCGACGACGTCTATCGCCACCTGCTCAAACGCGTCGTCATCTCGACCCGGGCCCGCCAGGCGACCGGTCGCGCTGCGACCCGGCCGGCCTTCACCATTGGATCGACCACCATCACCGAACCGCGCGACGGCGTCGTCGAGGCGGTCGTCATCGTTCGCGGCCGTGCACGCACCCGCGCCGTCGCCGTGCGCCTCGAGGGGCTCGATCGCCGCTGGCGCGCGACGGCCGTCAACGTCCTCTAGCGCCTACGTGTAGATCTCCGTCTGGATCGCCCGCAGGATGTCGGCGAGCGCATCCATGCGGGGGCGGCTGATGGTGCGCGGGGAGCTGTCGGGCCAGAGCTCGACCTGCACCCAGTGCTCGGCGATGATGGCGTCGAGGATGCAGTCGGTGCGAGCCGCGTTGCACCGCACAAAAGCGCGGTCGCCCGGCGCCAGCGTGACGCGCGTGAAGGGGACCATCGGGCCCGGCGCGGTCAGCGATGCCGCCACCTCGTCGAAGCCCCAACTGCCGCTCGGCAGGGTGCGGAACCAGCCGGGGCCGGCCGAGCCGTCCCAGGTGAGCAGCGAGCACATCGGGGCCGGAACGCGATGGATCGCCTCGTGCAGGATGCTCCACCCCGGAGGGTCGGGGAAGTAGGTCAGCGGAATCGTCGTTCCCACCGCGGCACGGAACGCCTCTCGCGGAATCACCGTCTCGCACTTGTTGCCGAGGGGGTGCGCTGAGGCGACCGGCGCCCACACGGCCTCGCTGCCGAGCTGGAACGCGGTGCTGATGCGCTGGCCGAGCGAGATGGCGACGGCGTCACTGCGCGCGCCGAAGACGCTCACCTGCAGCCAGTCACCACCGGCCGCGGTCGAGTACTGGCAGAAGCCAATGAAACAGGTCGACCGCTCCGGTGTCGTCGGCGCCGGAAAGCCGGGTATCGGCATGTAGTAGCCAGCGCCGGCCGCATGCAAGAACTCGACACGCACGCCGACAAAGGCGCCGCCGGGCACACCCGTGTAGGGCAGCCCGTTGCTCCACTCGCACACCACACCGCCAGCGGCCCGGATCACGTCGGTGATGGGCAGCAGCTGCTGGCCGAAGCCGAGCGTCTCAGAGATCGCCGGGTTGCGCAGGCTCACCGCGGTGACGAAGGACTTGGTCGGGTTCACGGCCGACGCCAGCTTCGTGCACGGGATATTAGACGTGGATGCCGGAGGCGGCACCGACGCCGACGCGCCCGACACCGAGGTGGTCGCCACCAACAGCAGGGTTGCCAGTACCGCTACCAGCGCGGACGAAGTTGCTCTCATGCCCCCACGACGCGTACCGCGCCCAACCCGGTTGACACGCGGAGAGGGGCAATCGCGACCACGACGCCGAAAACCAACCAAGCCGCCGAGAAAACGGCGGCTTGGTTGGCGTACGGCTGGGTGGTGGCTCTACTTGCGCTTCTTCTCCTGCGCGCGACGCTGAGCACGGTTCACCGGCGGCGGGGCCGCCGGGCCGGTCTTCTGGCCGAAGGCACCGGTCGTCTGGCCGCCGCCCTGGTTCTGGTTGAGCGGCGCGTTGGGCGCCTGCGCCTGCTGGCGGAAGGCGCTCTCGGCCGCTGCCTGCTGCTGTGCGGCGCGCGCGGTCGCGGCCTGCTCGAGCTGGCCGCGCTGGTTGCGCACCTCGACACCGCCGGCGGCATCCGCGCTCGGAGCCGAGTAGCTGAGGCCGTTCGCCGGCTGGGTGGGCTGCTGCAGCCCGCGGGCCGCGACGGCGTTGCCGCCCGTCACCTCGACCTCGAGGTTGAACAGGAAGCCGACCGACTCCTCGCGAATCTGTCCCATCATGTTCTGGTACAGGGCGAAGCCCTCGCGCTGGTACTCGACGAGCGGGTCGCGCTGCGCCATTGCGCGCAGGCCGATGCCGTCTTTCAAGTAGTCCATCTCATAGAGGTGGTCGCGCCAGCGACGGTCAATGACCGAGAGCACCACGCGGCGCTCGAGCTCGCGCATCGCGGGCTCGCCGAGGGTGCGCTCGCGCTTGGCGTAGGCGAGCTTGGCGTCGCTGAGAATCTCCTTCTTGAGGAAGGACTCGGTGATGCGGCCGCGGGTTCCCGCCTCGGTGAGCACCTCGTCGACGGTGATCGAGATCGGGTAGACGGTCTTCAGCTCGGTCCACAGGGCGTCGAAGTCCCAGTCGTCGCTGTGGCCCTCGGCGGTGTGCACATCGACGATCTCGGTGACGACGTCTTCGAGGAACCGCGCGACGCGGTCCTGCAGGTCGTCGCCCTCGAGGATGTGGCGGCGGTCGGCATAGATGGCCTCGCGCTGACGGTTGAGAACGTCGTCGTACTTGAGCACGTTCTTGCGGATCTCCGCGTTGCGGCCCTCGACCTGCGACTGCGCCGAGCGGATGGCGCGGCTGACAGTCTTCGACTCGATGGCGAGGTCGTCGGGGCTGCGGCTCATCAGCGCCTCCGCGGCGCCACTGTTGAACAACCGCATGAGGTCGTCCTGCAGCGAAAGGTAGAAGCGGCTCTCGCCCGGGTCGCCCTGGCGGCCGGAGCGACCGCGCAGCTGGTTGTCGATGCGGCGCGACTCATGGCGCTCGGTTCCGAGCACGTAGAGGCCGCCGACGGCGGTGACCTTGTCGGCCTCGGCCTGCACCTCGCGCTTGACCTGCTCGAAGACGGTGTCCCAGGCAGCCTCGTACTCGTCGGGCGTCTCGACCGGGCTGAGGCCCTGGTTGTTGAGGTTGGCGGTGGCCAAGAACTCGGCGTTGCCGCCGAGCATGACGTCGGTGCCTCGTCCAGCCATGTTCGTGGCGACGGTGACGGCGCCGAGGCGGCCGGCCTGGGCGACGATGGCGGCCTCGCGGGCGTGGTTCTTCGCGTTGAGCACCTCGTGCTTGACGCCGCGACGGGCGAGCATCTTCGAGAGCAGCTCGCTCTTCTCGACGCTCGTGGTGCCGACGAGCACCGGCTGGCCGCTCGCGTGGCGCTTGACGATGTCTTCGACAACCTGCTCGAACTTGGCCTTCTCGCTCTTGTAGACGAGGTCGGGCTGGTCTTTGCGCAGCATCGGCTTGTTCGTCGGAATAGGCACGACGCCGAGCTTGTAGGTCGACATGAACTCGGCGGCCTCGGTCTCGGCGGTACCGGTCATGCCACTGAGCTTCTTGTAGAGGCGGAAGTAGTTCTGCAGGGTCACCGTGGCGAGAGTCTGGTTCTCGGCCTTGACCGTCACGCCCTCCTTGGCCTCGATCGCCTGGTGGATTCCCTCGTTGTAGCGGCGGCCCATGAGAATGCGGCCGGTGTGCTCGTCGACGATGAGCACCTCGCCGTTCATGACGACGTAGTCCTTGTCCTTCTTGAACAGGGCCTTGGCCTTGATCGAGTTGTTGAGGAAGGAGATGAGCGGGGTGTTGGCCGACTCGTAGAGGTTGTCGATGCCGAGGTAGTCCTCGACCTTCTCGATGCCGGGCTCGAGCACGCCGACGGTGCGCTTCTTCTCGTCGACCTCGAAGTCGACATCGGGGATGAGCTTGTTGGCCAGGTTGGCGAACTCGGCGAACCAGCGGTTGGCCTCGCCCGACGCGGGGCCGGAGATGATGAGCGGGGTGCGAGCCTCGTCGATGAGGATCGAGTCGACCTCGTCGACAACCGCGTAGTAGTGGCCGCGCTGCACCATGTCCTGGGCCTGCCACGCCATGTTGTCGCGCAGGTAGTCGAAGCCGAACTCGTTGTTCGTGCCGTAGGTGATGTCGCAGGCGTACTGCTGGCGGCGCTCTTCGGGGGTCTGGCCGCTGAGGATCACACCGGTCGTCATGCCGAGCGCGCGGAAGACGCGGCCCATGAGCTCGGACTGGTAGCTGGCGAGGTAGTCGTTGACCGTGATGACGTGCACGCCGCGCGAGGCGATCGCGTTGAGGTAGGCCGGCAGCGTGGCGACGAGCGTCTTGCCCTCACCGGTCTTCATCTCGGCGATGTTGCCGAGGTGCAGGGCGGCGCCGCCCATGAGCTGCACCTCGAAGTGGCGCATGCCCAGCGTGCGGGTCGCCGCCTCGCGGACGGCGGCGAAGGCCTCGGGCAGCAGGTCGTCGAGCGACTCCCCCGCGGCGTAGCGGTCGCGCAGCTCGACGGTCTCGTTCTTCAGCTCGTCATCGGTCAGCTGGGCGAAGTCGTCGGCGAGGTGCTCGACTGCCTCGGCATAGTGCTTGAGCTTGCGAAGGAGACGACCTTCACCGACACGAAGAGCGCGTTCGAGAACGTTGGCCACGGGGTACTCCACAACTATGCATTAACAGGCTTCGACGGTTGGGGGCACAGCCTCGTGACCCGTTTGTTACCAGCGGTAATGCTACCAACGCGCGGGGCCACGAAACTGTGCTTAGCCCCTAACGGCGGCGACTCTGCTTTGCGCTCCCGGCGAACTCGGCGACGTCGTCGTGGTGCTCGTCGAGGCCGATGACGCCGTAGTCCCAGCCCTTGCGGCGGTACACGACACTCGGCCGGTGCGTCTCTGCGTCGATGAACAGGTAGAAGTCGTGGCCGACGAGCTCCATGTTGTAGAGCGCGTCATCCACGGTCATCGCCGATGCAGCGAAGACCTTCGTGCGGATGACGACCGGGCTGTAAACCTCGTCCTCCTCCACCGACTCGTCGACGGTGGGCAGGGGGATCGATCCCGTCGTGACCGCCTCGATCACGTCGGGGCTGGCGGGCGTCAGGCCCATGCGGCTGAAGCCGTCGGCCGTGGCGTCGTGCAGCGACGTCGGACGGTGCTTGCCGCGGTGCACCTTGCCGCGGTCCTTCGCCTGGCGCACGCGCTCGACGAGCTTGTCGAGGGCGAGGTCGAAGGCGACGTACTTGTCGCTGTTGGCGGCCTCGGCACGCACCAGCGGGCCCGGGCCGATGAGAGTCAACTCGACTCGGTCATCCCCGCTGGAACCACGAGTTTCGTGGTGCCGCGACACCTTGATCTCGAAGGCTATGGCCTTCTCAGCAAGATGGGCGACCTTCTCGGCCTTCTCGGTTGCGTACTCCCGGAAGCGATCAGTGACCCCTAGGTTGCGTGCGGTAACGGTGATTTCCACGACGACCTCCCAGCCTAAAAAGCGCCGGGTCGCCTGAAGGCGATCCAGTGTTTCGCGCCTTTTCGCTAACCGTAGTCCTCCCGCATCGCAATGTCACGAGAACATAACGCAATCGCAGAAGCCTCAGGGGGAACGCTCAAAATATCGTGGGGTTGCTGCAAAAGTCACTGCCTCGACGGCCTCGCCGCCGGCAGCGCGGATGGCGCGGGCCGCCTCGTCGAGGGTGGCGCCGGTGGTCATCACGTCGTCCGCAATCGCGAGCCGCAGCCCTGCGAGCGACCCCGTCGCGCGCAGGGACCCCGCTCGGTTGCGTGCCCGCTCGGCCTCGCCGAGCGACTTCTGCGCGCTCGTCTGCCGGGCCACCTGCAGCGCGCGCAGGGTTCTCGGCAGCAGCAGGCGCACGGGGTCGTAGCCCCGGCGCCGGTACCCCTGCCGCGAGGGCGGCACAGCGACGAGGGTGAGGGCCGGGTCGAGCAGCGGCGCGAGGGTGCGCCGCAGGGCCGCTGCGACATCCGTTCGGTTGTCTTCTTTGAGGGCGAGCAGCAGCGACCGGGCCGTGCCCTCGTACGCCACAGCGCTGCGCACCGGCAGGCCGCCCGGAGTGCGCGAGTGGATGACCGGCTGCCCGAGCGCCGCCCGGCACGCATCGCAGACCGAGCGGTCGGCGGCCCCGCAGCCGGCGCAGTCCACGGGAAAGAGCACGGCGAGCGCATCGAGAAGGGCGGAGTGCATGCCCGATGACAGCAGTTCGAGAGGCCCCCACAGGGCCCGCGGGTCGGCCTGCGGACTACTGCTGGGTCGCGAGCGCGGTGATGGAGAAGCCGGTGTTAGCCCAGCCGTTGCCCCGGCGCTGGAACAGGTCGCCATCGGCGGTGAGCACCCGCAGGCCATCCACCCCGTTGCCGCCGGCGATCGAGACGCCGTCGGCCAGACGGCCGAGCGACTGGCTCACCCCGCCCAGCTGGAAGGAGACGACCGAGGTCAGGTTGTCGTCGGCGAGAACCTGCAGCGCGGCCACGGTGTTGTCGTCGACCCAGGTGGCGTCGAGAGCCACCGACGTCTGCTCGAGAGGAAGCTCGACGGGCGTGCCGAGCTGGGTGGGCACCCCCTCGGTGCGCACGATGCCCGCGACCATGAGCTTGGGGCCGAGCGCGGTGTTGACGAGCATGAGCGCGCGGGCGCCGTCGCGCGAGATCGAGAACGACACGGCCTGCATGCCCGAGAACTGGGGGGCGCTGATCGGATAGGCCGCTCCGGTCGGGTCGTAGGCCACGATCGCCGCGGCGTTGGAGGACGGCACCGCCCACACGAACCCGGCGTTGTCGGCGGCCGGCCCGATCAATCCCGTGCGCGCGTCAAGCCGGATCGGGTCATCGTTGCCGGCGGGCACCCGCCAGACCCCGGTTGGGGCGAGAACGGCGGCCGCGCTCTTGTCGCGCAGCAGCGTGGCGTCGACCGGCCCCAGCCCGGCGACCTCGGTCGACAGCCCGCTGAGCGCGCCGACGGACCCGTTGGCCTTGAGGTAGCCGAACACGTCATCCTGCAGGGCAAGGGTCTGCGCCTCGACGCCGGGATTGATCGTCGCGGGCGAGGGGCCGCCCTCCTGCTCCTCGAGGGTGACGCCGACGGCCGTTATGACAACGCTCGACACGTTGCCGATCGTGGCGCGCAGCTGCAGGCGCATGCGCTGCAAGTCGTCGGCGGTCAGGCTGAGCGCCTCTTCGGAGAGGTCGACCCTCGCAACACCGGCGTCGACCGAGACGATGGAGACGAGCTTGGTGTTCGCCGGAACATAGGTATTGGTCACGCCCTGCTGCAGCCAACTCGACTGGCCGCGCAGCAGCTGCCGCACGACGTCGGTCGACAGGCGCGTGGTGCGGGCGAACCACCGCAGGTCGGGAATGAGGTAGGTGTTCGTCGGGTCGTAGAAGTAGAGCGGCCGGGCCTCGAAGAGGGCGCTGAAGCTCTCGCGGGTGAGCACGATGCCCGGGGGTGCGGACGAGATACGCCACTCGCCGGCGGCATCCTGCACGAAGGTGAAGTCGAGCACCTGCGTCGCCGGAGTGTCCTCGAAGTACTGACCGCTGTCGTTGACGTGGGCGACCGTGGTCAGCGAGTAGCTGTACGAGGTGTCGGACTCCTGCCGCGGCTGTGCGACGCCCGTGCGGATCTGCGTGATCTCGTTGGGATCCCACTCGTCGCGAAAACCCTCATTGAGATACTGCCGGGCCACCTCATAGTCGTTGGAGGGATTGAGCGCCGCGGCGACGAATCCGAGCAGGATGTCGCTCTGCGACGCACCGACCTGCGGTCCACCCGGGTCGAAGGCCACGTCGAAGCTGTCCTCGTCGTCGATGATCGAGCCGGGCTCGACCGGTCCGCTCGACGGAACGCCCGCGCACCCGCCGAGCGCGAGCGCGACGAGCACGATGCCGGCCCAGCGCCCCCTCACGAGAGCTCCGGCTGGTCGTCGGGCGGCAGTTCGAGAGGGCTCGCGGTGAGGGTGTCGCCACGTCGGCGGGGAAGGGTGAGCCGAAAACACGAGCCCTCGCCCGGCGCCGACCAGACCTCGAGCCACCCGCCGTGCAGGGCGGCGTCCTCGAGCGAGATGGCGAGGCCGAGACCGGTGCCGCCGGTGACCCGTTGCCGGCTCGGATCGGCGCGCCAGAAGCGGTCGAAGACGCGCTCGACACTGGCGGGGGTCATTCCGACACCGTAGTCGCGCACGGCGATCGCCACCGCATCCGTGTCGCTGTCGACGTAGACGACGATCGGCTTGCCCTCGCCGTGGTCGATGGCGTTGCCCAGCAGATTCTGCAGAATACGGCGGATGCGGCGGCTGTCGAGCTCCGCCTCGAAGTAGCCGCCGGGGGCGACCAGCCGCAGCTCTGAGCCCTTCGACTCGCTGAGCGTGGCCACCGACTCGATCGCGTCCTCGACGAGCCGCACGATGCTGGTCGGCTCGACCTCCATGTCGACGGCCCCCGCGTCGTACCGGCTCATCTCGAGCAGGTCGGCGAGCAGGATCTCGAAGCGCTCGACCTGGGCGTGCAGCAGCTCTGCCGTGCGCTCCGTCGCCGGGGGGAAAGTCTTGCGCTGGTCGTAGAGCACGTCACCGGCCAGGCGAATGGTCGTGAGCGGTGTGCGCAGCTCGTGCGAGACATCGCTGACGAACCGCTGCTGCACCTGGCTGAGGGCGGCCAGCCGGGTGATCTGCTGCTGCAGGCTCTCGGCCATCCCGTTGAACGAGCGGGCGAGCGTGGCGATGACGTCTTCGCCCTTCTCGGGGATGCGCACCTCGAGCTCCCCCGCCGCGAGCCGCTCACTGGTCTCGGCCGCCATGCGCACCGGGCCGACGACGAGCCGCACGACGATGAAGGTGACGGCGCCGATGAGGACCACGAGCGCGAGGCTGCCCAGCATCAGAGTCAGCTGGACGAAGGCGAGGTTCGCCTCGGTCTCGCCCAGGTCGTAGACGACGTAGAGCTCGTACTGCACCTGCCCGGGAACCGTCAGCTGCGAGCCGACGACCAGTCCGGGTACGACTGTGCCGTCCTCTCGGGTGAGCGACACGGACTGGGAGTAGTTGCGGCGATCGTTCGATGCAGCGACCTGGGCCCGCAGTTCGGGCGTGATGCGGTCGGCGTAGTCACCGGAGGTGCGGTCGACCGGCGTGTTCGCACCGCCCTGGCCCGGGGTGCGCAGGATGGCGATCGTCGGCGGGCTCGAGGCCGCCTGGTTCGCGGCCGCCAGGGCGAGGGCGGTGACGCTGTCGAGATCGACCGTCGTGGCGTCCTCGACCGCATCGAAGCGGCCCTGTGCGGCGAGGGTGGCCCGTGACGACGATTCGAGCACCGACTGCCGTCGGCTGTCGAAGAGGTTGTTGCCGACGACGAAAGCCATATAGCCGCCGATGATGGCGACCGTCAACGACGAGAGGATGACCGTGATCGCCACCGTGCGCAGCTGCAGCGACGATCGCCACAGCCGGGCCAGGGTGCGCAGCCAGCCGCGCCAGTCGAGATAGCGCATGGCCGAATCAGCTCGCGCTGCCCGCCCGGTAGCCGACGCCGCGAACGGTCATGACGATGCGCGGGTTGTCGGGGTCGGTCTCGACCTTGGCCCGCAGGCGCTGCACGTGCACATTCACGAGGCGGGTGTCGGCCTTGTAGTGGTAGCCCCACACCTGCTCGAGCAGCATCTCGCGGGTGAACACCTGCGACGGCTTGAGGGCGAGCGCGAGCAGCAGCTCGAACTCGAGGGGGGTGAGGTTGATGAGCTCGGTGCCGCGGCGAACCTCGTGGCCGGCCACGTCGAGGGTGAGGTCGCCGACGGTGAGGCTCCCGCTCTCGGTGCTCGACGAGGGGCGGAGCCGGGTGCGGATGCGGGCGACGAGCTCCTTGGGATTGAAGGGCTTGACGATGTAGTCGTCGGCGCCGCTCTCGAGGCCCTTGACGACATCCGTCGTGTCGCTCTTCGCCGTGAGCATGATGATCGGGATTCCCGACTCCTCACGAATGCGCGAACAGACCTCGATGCCGTCCATGCCGGGAAGCATGAGGTCGAGCAGAACGAGGTCGGGGCGGGAGCTGTGGAAGGCGGCGACGGCCTCGGAGCCGTCCGCGCAAAAAGAGGGCTCGAAGCCCTCGGAGCGCAGGACGATTCCGATCATTTCCGCAAGAGCGGTGTCGTCATCGACTACCAGAACCTTGGCGTTCATAGGCCTCTTCGTTGTCGTGGAGCTTTCGCACAAGAGTAGCCGAGTGTGAAAGCATAAGGTCGAGCAGCGCCCGGTTTATCGGTCGCGGGAGGGCGCCACCAGTGACCGACAACCAGGGCTGGCAGCCGCCCGCGTCCCCCGCCGCAGGGGCGGGCGGACTCTCTCCGTGGGCCGCGCCGACGGCAGCACCCCCGGCCGCCCAGCAGGTGCCGGCCTGGCAGCAGCAACAGCAGCAGGCACCCGGGTGGACCCCGCCGCCCAAGCCGGGGCTGATCCCCCTGCACCCGCTGTCTTTCGGCACGATCATCGGCTCGTCGTTCCGCGTGATGCGCCGCAACCCGGCGCCGACTTTCGGGCTCTCGGTGCTGCTCTATGGCTTCGTGACGATCGTCTATGTCGGCCTCATCGGGCTGCTCTT
>JAAFHU010000060.1 GCA_013297645.1 Actinomycetota bacterium | reverse complement strand
CCGCCGCGGGCGTCGCCGCCGAGACCACCCCGCCGTTGCAGCTCATCGTGCTCGGTCTCGTCTTCGGGGCGACCGCGATCCTCGCCATCCCCACCGGCACGCGCCGACGCCCGGTCGCCGGGGTGGCTGGCGAGGAGAACCCCGCCGACACTTTCGAGGAGGACGAGAATGCGTAAGCGGGTCGTCGTCACCAGCCGGATCGTCGCCGGCGTCATCGGCGTGGCCGTCGCCGGCGCGACGATCGCCGCGTCAGCGCTGCTGCCCCTACCGACCCTGCAGGGGGCGCCCCAGAGCGTGACGGTGACTCCCGAGCCGGCGGCAAAGCAGCTCATCTGCCCCGGGGCGGTGCTGCAACTCGGCGACTCGGGCGGCCAGAACGCCTCGGATGCGACGCCCATCGGCCAGCCGGTGCTGTCGATCGCCGCGACCTCCGGCGGCTTCGACACCACGAGCCTGCGGCAGCAGGATGCCGCCCCCGACTCCGCGGGAGCCGCCACCCTCGTCACCGCACCGGCGACGTCCGAGGCCGGAGTCGGCATTGCCGGGGCGCAGTACCAGTCCGTCGATCGCGGCGACTACCGCGGACTCGCCGCGGCCGCCTGTGCGCAGCCGAGCAGCGACGTGTGGCTCGTGGGCGGTTCCACCGCAGTCGGCCGCACGACCCTCCTCACCCTCGCCAACCCCGGTGCCGTCGACTCGACGGTCGCCGTCGAGCTGTTCTCGTCGGACGGCGTCGTCGAGGCCTCCGGACTGACCGGCATCATCGTGCCCGCGCGTGCACAGCGGGTCGTCTCGCTCGCCGGATTCGGCCCGGGCCTGACCTCCCTCGCCCTCCACGTGACGAGTCGCGGCGGCCCGGTCACCGCCAACCTGCAGGAGGCGATCGTGCGCGGCATCGAGCCGAGCGGGGTGGATGTGATCGGGGCGACCACCGCGCCGAACACCCGCTCGGTGATCCCTGGCGTTGTCGTGCTGGAGGCTGAGGAGGTTGCCGGCCGTCTCGGTGAGGATGCCTTCGACGACCTCGGCGCCGTGCTGCGGGTCTTCGTGCCGGGAGACGCTGCAGCCCAGGTCACTGTGCGGGTGATCCCCGAGGGTGATGCCCTCACCGGGGCCTCCTTCGACCTGGTTCTCGACCCGGGGGTCGTCACCGACGTGCCGGTCGAGGGCCTCGTCGACGGCAGCTACTCCGTCGTGGTCGATTCGAGCGTTCCGGTGGTCGCCGCGATACGGGTCTCGACCGTTGCCGCGAACAGGGTCGGCTCCGTTCCGGCGGGCGCCAGCGATGTCGCGTGGTTCGCCGCAGCCTCGGCACTGAGTGACGCGGCATACGTGACGATCGCCTCGGGGCCGGGCGCGAGCCTGCACCTCGTCAACCCGGGCGACGCTGCGGCGACGGTGGACGTCGGAGGCGTCAGTGTGCTGGTGCCCGCGGCTGCCAGCGTGGCCGTTGCGGTCACCGAGGGCGACAGTGTGAGCATCAGCGGCGCGAATGGCCTGTACGCCAGTGTGAGCCTCCAGGCGCCCGGCAGCCTCGCGAGCTACCTCGTGACGTCGGCGGCGAGCAGTGAGCAGCCGGTAACGCTCTACCGCGGCTAGAAGTGGCGGAAGCGCTCGGGCGCGAGATCCCAGGGGTCCTTGCCGAGCAGCTCGGCCACCGCGCGGAACACGCACGACTCGACCATCATGCGGCGGTGCGGCTCGTCGTACTTGTGCAGTCGCGACAGGCGCTCGATCGGCAGGCGGTACAGCACGACGCGGCGTTCTGCGGCGAACACCCGCCAGCGGTCGAGCCCGGTACCCCCGAGGTCGGAGGGGAGGCCGGCCACTTCGAAGGTGACGGACGCCAGCTCGTCGGGCCAGACATCCTTGAGGTATTCGGCGGTGGATGCGACCGTCATGTCGAAGAGGTCCGCGCGGCTGCGCAGCAGCGGCAGGTGCGGCCCGGTGACGGCGGCGCGGATGCCCCGGCCGTGGCGGTCGCGGTAGCCCGCCCGCGTCGGCGTCGAAGCCGGACTGCGTCGCGAGCGTGCCATACCGCTGATTGTAGTCGCGCGGCTTAAGCTGATGCCGATGAGCGAGAGACCGTGCAGCAAGGTGGCGTGCAACGCCCCGGCGGTCGCGACGCTGACCTATGTCTACGCGGATTCGATGGCGGTGCTCGGACCCCTCAGCCGCAGCTTCGAGCCCCACAGCTATGACCTATGTTCCAAACACGCAGATCGGCTCTCGGCGCCCCTGGGGTGGCAGGTAATCCGTCATGTAGTTTTGGGGGCATGAGCTCACCGGGGGATCTCGCCAACTTCGTCAAGACCTACGACGTGCGGGGGCTCGTCGGCAGCCAGCTGACCGCCGAGGTGGTCGAGGCGCTCGCCGCCGGCTTCGTCGACGAGATCGGGGCGGCAGGCACGGATGTCGTGGTCGGCCACGACATGCGCGATTCATCCCCGGCCTTCACGGACGCCTTCGCCCGCGGCGCCCGGGCCCGCGGCGCCAACGTCGTCTCCATCGGGCTCTGCTCGACCGATGAGACCTACTTCGCCTCCGGCGCGCTCAACGCGCCGGCCGCGATGTTCACCGCGTCGCACAACCCGGCCACCTATAACGGCATCAAGTTCAGCCGTGCGGGGGCCCAGGGCATTAGCGCTGACACCGGCCTGTTCGCGATTCGCGACCGTGCCATCCAGTATCTGACGACCGGTATCGATCCCGTCGAGATCCCGGGCCAGTACCGCGAGCTGGATGTGCTGCCCGACTACGCGGCGAAGCTGCGCGACCTCGTCGACCTCAGCGGCATCCGCCCGCTGCGGGTCGTGGTGGATGCGGGCAACGGCATGGGCGGCATGACCGTTCCCGCCGTGCTCGGCACGGCCGCGGGACTGCCCGCGCTGCCGATCGAGATCATCCCGATGTACTTCGAGCTCGACGGCACCTTTCCGAACCACGAGGCCAACCCGCTCGAGCCGGCCAACATCGTCGACCTGCAGAAGGCAGTTGTCGAGCACGGGGCCGACCTCGGCCTCGCCTTCGACGGGGATGCCGACCGCTGCTTCGTCGTTGACAACCTCGGCCAGGCGGTGACGCCCTCCGCGGTCGCGGCGATCGTGGCACTGCGCGAGATCCAGCGCGTGCGTGCGGCGCAGCCCGAGGGCGAGATCGTCGTGCTGCACAACCTCATCACGTCGCTCATCGTGCCGCAGACCATCGAGGCCGCCGGAGCCGTCGCGGTTCGCACCAACGTTGGTCACTCGCTCATCAAAGACAAGATGCGCGAGACCGGGGCGATCTTCGGGGGCGAGCACTCGGCGCACTACTACTTTCGCGACTTCTGGGGAGCCGACAACGGCATGCTCGCAGCGATGCACCTGCTCGCCGAGTTCGGCCACCAAGACCTGCCGCTCTCGGACTTCGCGAAGGAGTACGACCCGTACTATCTCAGCGGCGAGATCAACAGCACGGTGACCGATGTGCCCGCCGCCTACGCCCGAATCGTTGCGGCATACACGGGCATCGGCGAACTCGACGAGCTCGACGGCCTGACCATCACAGGCGTGACCGACCAGGACGAGCCCTTCTGGTGGTTCAACGTTCGGCCCTCGAACACGGAGCCGCTGCTGCGCCTCAACGTCGAGGCCGGCACCCGTGCCGAGATGGAGCGCATTCGCGACGCGGTGCTCGCAATCATCCGCTCCTAGCGCTGCGGAAACTTGTGCGGGAGGCCGCGGAGTACCGGCGTCAGCCGCTCCAGCCGGCGCTGCTCGAGCTGCAGGGCCGCGAACTCGCGGTCGCGCCGCAGCGAGGCGACGGCGGCGAGGAAGAGCTCTGCATCCACCGCTGGTAGCGGCGAGACGTAGATCGAGGCCTCGCTCGCCAGCTCGCGCCCGAGGCGCACCCGGGTCTCGGGACTGAGTCCGCGCGCCTGGGCGAGGTAGTGGGCGATGCGCCGGCTGAGGGCGTCGGGCATGCGGGCAACGTCGGCGGTGCGTGCCCACTCGACGAGGGGCAGCGGCACTCCGTAGACCGGTGTGGCGATCTGGGCGATGCGCTCGTGCTGGCTATAGGTGCCGGCGAGCAGGTCGCCGACCCGCTTCGCACGGCTGTTGAACAGCCCCGCGATGAGTGCCCCGCCGCCGAGGGTCGCGTATACCTCGAGCAGGGCGACGAGACCGCGCACGGCCGCGTGCCGAAGCCCGATGGCACCGCCGTCGTCGCGCACGATGCGGGCGCCGACCGCGAGCTTGCCGAGCGACTTGCCGTGCGAGAGCACTTCGACGGTCACGGGGATGACGAGCACGAAGAGAATGAGCCCGATGATGCCGATGGCCCGGGCGAGCGCCTCGTCGACGCCGAGGCTGGCGGCCGCGAGCCCGAACAGGAACATTCCGAAGACGTAGCCGCCGAGGTAGACCACGACATCGATCGCGGCACCGCCGGCACGCAGTATGAAGCCGGCCGGCCGCAGGTCG
Organism: Actinomycetota bacterium; assembly: GCA_013297645.1. GTDB lineage: Bacteria > Actinomycetota > Actinomycetes > Actinomycetales > Microbacteriaceae > Conyzicola. Next base: position 8,779 of record JAAFHU010000060.1, on the reverse strand, counting down.
AGCGCGACTGCCTCGCCGGTGATGAGCTCGTCATTCTGCTCGACGTAGTCGACCGAATCGCTCGCAGACAGGGTCGCCATGCCATCATCTAATCAGATGGATATCGACGCCTACACTGCCGCCCACCGCGATGAGTGGGAGCGCCTTGCCCAGTTGGGCAAGAAGGGCTCCTTCACCGGCGAGGAAGCGGATGAGCTCATCGACCGCTACCAGGCCGGCGCGGCCCAGCTGAGCGCGATCCGCAGCACGGCGGGGCAGTCGCTGCAGGGCGACCGTCTCTCGCTCTACCTGTCGCGGGCGCGGCTGCGGTTCACCGGCACCCCGGGCAACGTGCTCAGCAGGATGCCCGACTTCTTTCTGCGGGCGATACCGGCTGCGCTCTACCGCATCCGCTGGACCTCGCTGGGGGTGACCCTCGGATTCTTCGTCATCGCCACGCTCTACTTCTTCTGGACGGCGAACGACCCCCGCGTGCTCGCCACCCTCGGCGACCCGGGCACCCTCGAGGACTACGCCAACAACCGCTTCGTCGACTACTACTCGGAGTTCTCGGAGTTCTCCTTCGGCGCCACGGTGTGGACCAACAACGCGTTTATCGCCGCGCTCTGCGTGGGCACCGGCTTCACCGGCTTCTGGCCGCTCGCGATCATGTACAGCAACGCGTCGTCGACCGGGCAGATGGCGGCGATCATGAACGAGTACGGCCGCCTCGACGACTTCTTCCTCTACATCGCCCCCCACGGCCAGCTCGAGCTCTACTCGATCTTCGTCGCCGGTGCCGCAGGGCTGGCGATCTTCTGGTCGTGGGTCGTTCCCGGCGCGCAGAGCCGCGCCGCGTCCTTCGCAGCGGGCGGGCGCTCTCTCATGACCGCCGCCGTCGGCCTCGCCTTGTCGCTGCTGGTGAGCGGCGTGATCGAGGGCTTCGTCACCCGCCAGCCGTGGCCCTGGCCGATCAAGATCGGCATCGGCACGGTCGCCCTGCTCGCCTTCCTCTTCTACCAGTGGATCCTCGGCGGCCGTGCCTATCGCGCCGGCCAGACGGGCGACCTCGACGAGTTCGAGGCCGGGGCGAAGCAGATCGTCGCGGGCTAGCACCCTCGCACCGGCGCTATGCCATCCGTCGCAGCGCCGACATGGCGCTCGCGACGACCTCGTCGTCCGTCCACGTCGCGAGGTCGCGCGCCCGCGCGCCCGCGCTGAAGGTGAGCAGCGTCGGGGTCCCGAAGGCGGCGAATCCATTCACCCAGAACCCCCACAGGCCCGGGTCGTCCGGATCGATCCAGTGGATAACCGCGGCGTCGGGGTTCCAGAACACCTCGTCGAAGGTGAGCCAGAGCTTGTCGAGCAGGCCGCTGCCGAGCGCGGCGATCGCCTCGGCCGTCGCGGGCGGCAGCGGGGGAGTGATCGCAATCGACCCGGCTCGCAGCACCCCGATCGGCACGGTCAGGATCGCCGAATCGGCCCGGATGACCCGGCCGTCAGTCGACCGCACAGTGACGCCCAGCTCGTCGTGCTCGATCGCGGCGACCACCCACTCGAACTCGACAGGCACCTCGCCGGCAAGCTCGTCGATCAGGGTCCCATAACCACCGACGAGGAGCGCATCCCCACCGAGCATCTCCTCACCCTCGTCGAGCGCCGCGATCGCGAGCTCGTCGGGGTCGGCGGCGAACTCGCCGGAGATCTCGGTGGACAGAGCCCAGGTCTGGGCCGCGGTGAGCGACCCCGGCACCACGTCCGACAGCGGGCGGCCTTCCGGGTCGTCCTCCTCGAGGGCGAGGTCGTAGAGGTCCTCGATCTCGGCGAGCGCGTCGTCGTCGCCCCCGACCGCGTTGTCGTAGTCGAAGGGGACGAGCTCGGTTCCCGCCTCCGCCGCGAGGTCGGCGACGAGGTTGTCGGTCACGCCGTGCACCCAGGAGGGCCCGAGGTCGGCGGGGGTGCCGGCGAGATCGATCGTGTGCGCCCGCCCGCCGACCCGATCGCGGGCCTCGACAACGATGACCTCACGACCCACGTCGACCAGGACGCGGGCAGCGGCAAGCCCGGCGAAACCGGCACCGATCACGACAATGGATCCGCCGCTCTCCGCGACCTCGTTCGCCGCCCGCACGCCGGAAGCGAGAGCACCGTGCGTCGTCGACGGCGCCTCGGATGACGTCGCCTCACCCGCGACATGCAGCCGCCCGACCGGGGTCGCGAGCACGTCGCGGGCGTCGGTGCCGAGGGCGCTCGGCGCGAGGAACGAGTAGGAGCCGAGCGCGAACGGGTCGGTCGACCACGACGTACGCGCGAACGCGACCGGCGCCTCCGGAACCGCACTGAGAATCGCGCGCGTCGAGCCGGTGGGGGCGCACCCGGCGAGAGCGATCGCGATGCCCGCGGTGCCTCCCGCGAGGAAGCTGCGACGGGTAATCGGGTCCACGGGTCCTCCATCGCGTCACGCAACCCGCACCGACGGTGGTGGCACGGTCGTGTGATTTTATCCGGGCTTCCACGGCAGCAAGCGACATGGGATGGCCAACATTGTGGGGCTGTCAGCGTTCGTTACTTTGAGCTCTTGAAGAATGGGAACAACAATGTCTGCGTCTGGAAAGCCGTTGCGGCCTTCAGTCTGGATGGTGCGTGGCGCCCTGCTGCAGGTTGCGGTGTGCTTACGCGCTCTAGCAGGGGCAATCAGATATCGCAGTGCGAGCGACCAGCGTCGCACCCGAGCCGCCGCATCCTCGCGCTCTACGAGCACGGCGGCGCGAGAGGCTCGGCCCAACGCAGAACGGCCGCCAGCGCGAGCCGACGGCCGTTCCGGGTGACACCTGCTTAGACGGTCACTGCCTCGTCGCGCGCGAAGAGCAGCTTGTAGGTCAAGCCCGCGATCGCCGCACCGAGCAGGGGCGCGAGGATGAAGACGATGACCTGGGCGAGGGCGTCCGGTCCGCCGTAGATCGCGGTCGCGATCGAGCGGGCGGGGTTGACCGACGCGTTGTCGATCGGGATGGCAACGAGGTGGATCACCGTGAGCGTCAGTCCGATGACGAGCGGCGACAGCGTCGTGGTGTTGCGGATGTCGGTGACGCTGAGGATGACGAACAGGAACACCGCGGTCAGCACGACCTCGGTGATGATGACGGCGATGAGGCCGGCCTGCAGAGCCGAGTGGTCGCCGAAGCCGTTCGAGGCGAAGCCGTTCTCGGCCACATCCTTGGCGAAGCCGTCGGCCAGGCCGGTGGCGATGAGGAAGAGGATGCTCGAAGCGAGGATGCCGCCCACGAGCTGCGCGGCGATGTACTGCCAGACGCGGCCCCAGCCGAAGCGGCCGGCCAGGGTGAGCCCGAGGGTGACGGCCGGGTTGAAGTGGCCCCCCGAGATGTGCCCGACCGAATAGATCGCCACGAGCACCGAGAGGCCGATCGCGAAGGCCACCTTGAAGGGGTCCCCCGTGAAGATCGCGGTGCCGATGACGCCGAAGACGAGAACGAAGGTTCCGAACGCCTCGGCGATGAGAGTTGAGATGAGTGAGTGCGGTGCAGTGATCGGGTCTGCGGTGCCGGTTACTTTAGCCATGCCCACCAAGCTAGCCCACGTGCGGGGGTCGGTTACAAGCGGCCGGCGGCTTTTAGTGCAATGTAGCGGTCGGCCAGCGCGGGCGGCAGTTCGGCCGGCGCACCCGTGACGACGTCGGCTCCCGACTGCCGAATGGCCGCGCTGACTCGGGCCTGGTCGAGCAGCGCGCGCTCGGCGGCCGCCGCCAGATAGACCTCGCGCCGGTCGGATCGCTGGGCTGCCGTGGCGAGAACCGAGGGGTCGGTGACCGACGAGACGACGACGAGGTGCTTCTTGGCGAGCTCCGGCAGAACACCGAGCAGGCCCCGCGAGGCGCCGGGCGCGTCGATGGAGGTGCAGAGCACGACGAGGGCGCGGCTGGAGGTGATGGAGCGCACCAGGCCGGGCACGACCGTCCAGTCCATCTCGATCAACTCGGGCTCGACGGTGGCCATCGAGGTGACCATGCGGTTCATCAGCTCGGGGCCGGTCGCGCCCTGCACCCGCCCGCGCACGCGCCGGTCGTAGATGACGAGGTCGACCCGGTCGCCTGCCTTGGTGGCGAGCGCGGCCAGCAGCAGGGCCGACTCGAAGGCGGTGTCGAGGCGGGGCTCGTTGTCGATGCGGGCGGCGGAGGTGCGTCCGGAGTCGATGATGATGACGACGCGGCGGTCGCGCTCGGGGCGCCAGGTGCGCACGACGAGGTCCGAGCGGCGGGCGGTCGCACGCCAGTCGATCGAGCGCACGTCGTCGCCGCGCACGTAGTCACGCAGGCTGTCGAACTCGGTGCCCTGGCCGCGCACCATGACACTCGAGGCGCCGTCGAGCTCGCGCAGCCGGGCCAGGCGCGAGGGCAGGTGCTTGCGCGCGTTGAAGGGCGGCAGCACCTTGATCGACCCGGGAGCGGCGATGCTCGCCTGGCGGGCGAGAAGACCGAGCGGGCCGAAGGAGCGAACCGTCACGTGGTGCGCGCGGCGCTCCCCGCGGCGGAAGGGAGTCAGGGTCGTCGTGATCACGCGGCGCTCGCCGGCCGGCACAGAGACCCGCTGGGTGCGCGGACCCGCGCCCGCCGAGGGCTGCCACCCGTCGCGCACGATCGCGCGCACCCGGCGTCGCCCGGTGTTGGTCAGATAGACGCGGGCGGATGTCGTCTCCCCCAGTCGAAGCGCGCCCGGCAGCTCGCGCTGCAGCGCGAGCCTGCGCGGGGAGCCCGCAATCGCGATGTCGACGATGCACAGCACGAGCAGGGCGAGCAGCCACCACCACGCCGCCGAGGCGTCGTTGAAATAGACGACCGGCACAATGCCGAGCGCCACCGCGATGACGAACCTGCCGGTGAAAGCCATTGCTAGATCGGCACCTGCACCTGCTGCAGGATCGACCGCAGAATGGCGTCGGCCGTCACGCCCTCGAGCTCGGCCTCGGGTCGCAGCTGGATGCGGTGCCGCAGCACCGGCAGGGCCATGGCCTGCACGTGGTCCGGCGTGATCGCGCTCGACCCGTTGAGCCAGGCCCAGGCCTTGCTCGCGGCGAGCAGCGCGGTCGTGCCGCGGGGGCTGACCCCGAGCTTGACGCTGGGGGACTGCCGGGTGCCGCGGGCGAGGTCGACGGCGTAGCCAACGACATCCGCGCTGGATCCGACCCGGGCGGCCGCGGCCTGGGCCTCGGCGAGCTGGCCGGCGTCGAGCACCGCTGTCACACCGGCGGCCTCGAGGTTGCGGGGGTTGAAGCCGGCGGCGTGGCGGGTGAGCACCTCGACCTCCTGCTCGCGCTCCGGCAGGTCGAGGGTGAGCTTGAGCAGGAAGCGGTCGAGCTGCGCCTCGGGCAGCGTGTAGGTGCCCTCGTACTCGATCGGGTTCATCGTCGCGCAGACCATGAAGGGCACGGGCAGCGGCCGGGTCTCGCCGTCGACCGAGACCTGGCGCTCCTCCATGGCCTCGAGCAGGGCGCTCTGGGTCTTCGGGGGCGTGCGGTTGATCTCATCGGCGAGAAGGATGTTGGTGAAGACCGGCCCGGAGCGAAACTCGAACTCGCCCGCCTTCGCGTCGTAGACCAGCGAGCCGGTCACGTCGCCCGGCATGAGGTCTGGGGTGAACTGAACGCGCTTGGTCTCGAGCTTGAGCGTGTGCGACAGCGTGCGCACGAGCAGGGTCTTGGCGACACCAGGAACGCCCTCGAGCAGCACGTGCCCGCCTGCCAGGAGCGCGATCATCAGGCCGGTGACGGCGGCGTCCTGGCCGACGACGGCCTTGCCCACCTCGGTGCGCACGCGGGTGAACGCGTCACGCAGGTCTGCTTCAGAAGTCATTTTTCTCCTAGGGGTGGTTTCAGTGTGGCCGAAGATTGCGGGTGACGGTCTGCTCGAAGACGAGCAGGTCGTCGGAGAGCTGCACCAGGTCGCGGTCGCTGCGCGGGTTCGCGTCGACGAGCAGCTGGCGAACGACGCGAGGATCGCTGCCCGCGATCGCCGAGGACGCCGCCACGACCTCGTCGACGGTCGCGAGCACGGGCAGACCGCACAGCGTCGCGAGCCGCGCGATCGTGCCGATGCGCAGCGAGTCGAGCGTGTGCAGCCGCGCCCCGGCCTTCTCGTAGAGTCGCGCGCGGCCCTGCATCGTCTCGCTGGCCTTGACGGTGACGGGCAGGTTCTCGACGATGAGCGGCCCGAGGCGGCGCCCGCGCCAGAGAATGGCCGCGATGCCGACGAGGAAGGCGGTGAGCGTCACCGGCTGCACCCACTCGGGGCTGAGCTCGTCGACGGTGAGCGCGTCGGTGGTGTAGTCCTCGAGGGTCGGCACGTACCAGACCAGGGTGTCGGTCGACCCGAGGAGGTTGAGGCCGAGGGCCGCGTTGCCCTCACTGAGGATCTCGCCATTGGTCAGCGCGGTCGTCGCGCCCAGAGCGGTGCGCCCGCCCACCTGCACGAGGGAGTAGACGTCGCCGTCGGCGAAGCAGCCGGCGGCCCGGCCGTCGGAGTCCGTATCAAGGATGCGGTAGCCGTCCCCGGTGGTCGTGATGCTCTCTGCCGCCTCGGCGGCGGCCACGCTGCAGCCGGCCTCCCGCGTGCCGTCGGTATAGCCCGCGAGGGCGAGGTCGGGCGAGATCACAGCCAGCGCGTCGGATGTCGGCTGCAGCACCACGACGGTATCGGCGAGCTTCATTGCCCGGGCGGTCTGCTCGGCGTCGAGGTAGTAGTAGGCGTCGTAGAGAAAGAGCGTCGTGGTGGCGGGGTCGGCTGCCGCCTTCGCGGCCTCGGCGAGGGTGTCGGCGATGACAACAGTGACGCCCTCGTGCCGCAGCACCTCAACGAGCGCCTTGGCGCCCCCCGGGGTGGCGCTGCGGGCCGACATCGGGTCGGTGTCCTGGCTCGAGCCCGCGAGGGCGAGGCCGATTCCGGCGATGAGCACGATGACGCCGATGACCACGACCCAGAGCACCGAGCGGCGGGCCAGCCGGCCGATGGTGGGTGTCATCACGGTCTGCATGTTGTCGGTCACTGGCCCACCGCCTCGAGGGCGAGGGGCTTGGCGCTGCGCAGCGCGCGCTCGAGGCGCTCGACCAGCTCGTACTGCTCCCGCGATCCCGCGCCACCGAGGTACCGCACGTCATCGAAGGCGCTCGCGCTCGCGGCGAGGTCGGCGCCGCGGGGGGGGAAGACGCTGGCGGCGCGCGTGGCGAAGTCGTGGGCGGTGGTGCCCGGCGAGGTGCTGAGCACGGTGCGCTCGGCCAGGCCGCGGGCGATGGAGCGGTACATCTCGGCGATCGCTGCGGCGTAGTCGCCGCGCGCGGCGGCGGCCTCGGCGGCGGAGCGCATCTGCGCGGCGGTGCGGGCGTCATCCTCGCCGAAGAGCGAGCCGGTGACCGAGCTGCGCCGGTTGAGCCGGGGCAGGCCGAACACGAGGAAGGCAATGACCAGCAGCACGAGGATGACGACGATCAGCACGAGCATGCCGAAGGCGGGCGGGCCCTGGGAGCCGCCGAAGCGCAGCGAGTCGAGCCACTCGCCGATGTTGCCGAGCAGCTGGTCGAACCAGGTGGGCTTGGCTGCCTGGTACTCCTGCTTGGCCAGCTCATCGGCGAGCAGTCGTCGCGCGCTCGGACGGTCGGGTTCGACGGGAACCGTGAGGGGAAGGTGGATCATGCCCAGGGCGAGCCCGCCTGAGCCGGTGCCGGGGCCTCGCCCTGCAGTCGCAGGTAGGGGTTCGGGGCGTCGGCGGTTCCGCGCTGCTTCGCCTCGATGTAGCGCAGCAGCTCGAGGTCGAGGCCCTCTTTGCGCATGCGAATGTCGATGTAGATGAGCGAGAGCGAGGCCGACTGCATGACGAGGCCGATCGCGCCGACGACGACCGTGATGATGCCGATCACGAGGTACATGATGCCGAAGGCGAGCACGGTGGAGTCGGTGTCGTAGGTCGGGTTCGTCAGCCCGATGATGACGCTGCCGATGAGTGTGATCGGAATCGAGATGATGTAGGTCGCCGCATAGATGATGACGCCGATGAGCAGCTGGGCTCCCAGCGTGCGCCAGAAACTGCCGCGGGTCAGCTGCCACGAGCGGCGGATCGATGCACCGAGGCGGAGGCGCTCGAGCATGACGATGCTCGGCACCAGCGAGGTCTTGATGCCGAGCCAGGCGGCCACGACGCCGAACGCGAGGCCGATGAGCAGGGTGACGGCGAAACCGCCGAGCACGGCCGCGAAGCCGTCGCTGGGGCTGGTGGTCGCCGTTGCCGCGGCGAAGACGACGCCGATGCCGATGGAGGAGATGAGCACGTAGACGATGATGAAAGCGGTCAGCAGCAGAGCCCACACCACCATGGCGCCGATGCGCCCCTTGGCCAGGCGCCAGAGCCCGCGGGTCTTCAGCTTCTCGCCGAGGGTCGCGCGCGAGACCTCGAGCGAGATGATGCCCTGCAGGATCGCCGCGGCGACGAGGGCGAGCGAGGTGGGCACGAGGGTCGACAGCGCGATGAGCCCGATGCTGCCGGCGAGGATGTCGGACTGGTCGCTCGAGCTCGCCGAGCCGAGGCGGCCGAGCGCCGTGGTGAAGAGCAGCCCGATGAGGCCGACATAGACGATCGTCACGAAGCCATAGAGCAGCACCGAGAGCCCGAAAGTCGGCGCCGGGTTGCGGCGCATCACGCGGAACGACGAGCCGATGATCGTGCCGAATGACAGCGGGTGCAGGGGGATCAGCCCCGGCTTGGGCGGCGGGGTCCACCCGGGTGCCTGCTGCTGTTGC
>JAAFHU010000006.1 GCA_013297645.1 Actinomycetota bacterium | reverse complement strand
GCTGGCGAAGCGCGCCATCGATGCTCGCGACGAGCTCGATGAGGCTGGTGTCGCCGACCGCGAACGCCAGCGCTATGAGAGCCGCTACCTCCGCCTCAACCGGCTGCCCGATGGCATGGTCCGCCTGAGCGGGCTTCTCGACCCGGAGTCGGCGGCACTCGTCACCGATGCCTTCGACGCGGTCTCGTCGCCGCGGCGACCGAGCTTCCTCGACACAGAGTCGGCGATCGACTCGCGCACCACCGAGCAGCTGCTGCTCGACAGCTTCGTCGCGATGGTGCGGCTCGCGGTGGGCGCCGACCCCGGGTCGCTGTTCGGCGACCAGCGCCCGGCCGTGCGCATCCTCGTTGCTGCTCGTGACCTCGCTCGCGGCGCAGGTTCTGCGCAGCTCGAGGGCCAGTCCGCACCGGTCTCGATCGACACCGTCGAGCGGCACATCTGCGCTACCGGGTCGGTCACGGTCTCGTTCGACTCCCACGGCCAACCCGTCAACGTGGGCCGCGCCCAGCGCCTGTTCACGCCAGCCCAACGTCTCGCGCTCGCAGCGCGGGATGGTGGATGCCGCTTCACCGGCTGCGACCGCCCGCCCTCGTGGACCGAGGCCCACCACATCGTGCCGTGGAGTCGCGGCGGCCCCACTGATATCGCCAACGGAATCCTGCTCTGCCGACATCATCACCTGCTGGTGCACAACAACGCGTGGGGTATTTCGCGGCAGGGGTCTGACTACTATCTGGTACCGCCGGGCGGGGGTGATCGCATGCCCATGCCCTCGCGCAGCCGAGCGTGGCAGGCGATGCGCGCGACCGCATGACCTGCAGCCGCGATCGGCGGTGAGTGCGGGTAGGCGCCATGGGAGCGCGACCATCGGGTCAGGCGCCCTCTCCAACCCGAGCGGAGAGGGCACCCTTGCCAGGCACTAGAAGAGCGCGTGAACGCGATGTGATCTAGTGCTGGTGCGGACCAACGATTTACCCGAATCGGTTGGTCCAGATCGTGGGAGAACTCTCGTCGCAGAGCCGTTCTTGGGTGGCCCTTCGAGGGCAACCTGCACGAGCTTACCGATCAAAGTCTTAAGTAGTCAAAACGTCCGTTATGTTAGCGGGATGCCTCGTGTCGCCGATTCCAGCAGGCGTGACGTTCTTCTCAGTCAGATTGTGGACCACCTGGGGAATTCGTCGCTTTCCGAGCTCAGTTTTCGCCGGCTGGCCCTCGCGCTCGGGGTGAGCACCTACTCGCTCGTCTACCATTTCGGCAGTCGCGAGCAGCTGATCAGCGAGATCGTGCGGGCCATCTCAGAGCGCCAGAAGAGCAGTGAGCCGCCCACCCGTGACGAGGCGAGCATCGAGCACCACCTCGAGCAGATCCGCGCCTCCTTCGACTGGCAGCTGCAGCCCGAGAACATCAAGCTGCAGCGCCTCGAGTTCGAGGCTGCCATGATCGAGACCCTCGATCCCCAGCTGCACAGCTACACCCGCACGACCTTCGCTTTCTGGATGGACGAGACCGAGCGCACCCTGCGCGCCCTCGGCCTCACCCAGGCGGATGCGGCGACCGAGGCCCGCATTCTCAACAACCTGTTCTACGGATTCCAGTACGACCTCGTCATCAACGGCGACACCGCGGCCGCCACCAAGGCCTTCACCCTCGTCATGGAGCGCTACCGCGAGCACCTCGGCAACCTCATCGAGCTCTCGCTCTAATACCCTCGGAGTATGGCTTCCCAGGTAAACCCTCCCCGCGGCATGCGCGACTTTCTCCCCGCGGAGAAGGCGCACCGCGACCGCCTGCTCAGCACGATCAAGGCGACCTATCGCGAGCACGGATTCGACGAGATCGAGACGCCGGTCGTCGAGGACTCCAGCCGGCTCAACTCGGGCCTCGGCGGCGACAACGAGAAGCTCGCCTTCGGCATCCTCAAGCGGGGTCTGGGCGAAGAGGACTTCACGAAGGCCGAGACCGCTCTCGACCTCATCGACATGGGCCTGCGCTTCGACCTGACGGTGCCGCTCGCGCGCTTCTATGCCACCCACCGGGGGGAGCTGCCGGCGGTGTTCCGCAGCATCCAGGCCGCTCCCGTCTGGCGGGCCGAGCGACCCCAGAAGGGCCGCTACCGCCAATTCGTGCAATGCGACATCGACGTGATCGGGGAGCCCGGGCTCATCGCCGAGATCGAGCTGATCGCCGCCACGCTGGCGACGCTCGACGCGATCGGCCTCGAGGGCTGCACGGTCAGAATCAACGACAGAAGGATTCTGACGAGCATGCTGGGGCTCTTCGGGTTCGCGCCGGAGACCTTTGACTCCGCGCTGATCACCATCGACAAGCTCGACAAGGTGGGCCAGGAGGGCGTGCTCAAAGAACTTGCGGAGAAGGGGCTCCCCACCGAGGCGCTCGCCACCTTCTTCCGCCGGCCGATGACGATGGAGTTTCTCACCTTCGGCGAGCGCGCGATCCAGAAGTTCACGCCCGAGGGCATCGACGAGGCGCCCGTGCGCGACCTCGCCGCGATCGGCCACGGACTCGGCGAACTCGCGCACCGGCTCACCTTCGACCCCTTCCTTGTGCGCGGCATGGGCTATTACACCGGCACGATCTTCGAGGTCGCCCACCCCAGCGCCGACTACTCGCTCGGCGGCGGCGGACGCTACGACGGCATGATCGGCCGCTTCCTCGGCAGCGATGTCGCCGCGGTCGGCTTTTCGCTCGGCTTCGAGCGCATCGTGGACCTGGTTGAGACGCAGGCGGAGCAGTCCCCGGCGCTCGCCGTCATATACGACGTGGATGTCGACCCGGCCCAGCTGCTGCAGGTCAAGCAGCAGCAGATCGCGGCCGGCAATCGCGTGCGCCTCGAACGGCGCCCCAAGAACCTCAAGCCCCTGCTCGAACAGCTCGCCGCGGAGGGATTCGAGCGGTACGCCCCCCTCACCGCCGCGGGCCTGGGTGACGCGAAGGCGCTCGCCGCGCCCGAGTAAGCTTTCGAGCGGACTTACCACCACTTTTAGAAGGAGATCCACCCGTGGCTGAAATCGAGGCAGTAGGCGCTCGCGAGATTCTCGACTCCCGGGGCAACCCGACCGTCGAGGTCGAGGTACTTCTGGAAGACGGCACGGTCAGCCGTGCCGCCGTTCCCTCCGGCGCATCGACCGGTGCTTTCGAGGCGTACGAGCTGCGCGACGGCGACAAGAGCCGCTACCTCGGCAAGGGCGTGCAGAAGGCCGTCGACGCCGTCCTCGACGTGCTCGGCCCGGCCATCGAGGGCTTCGAGGCGAGCGACCAGCGCCTCATCGACCAGACGCTCATCGAGCTCGACGGCACCGACAACAAGAAGAAGCTCGGCGCCAACGCGATCCTCGGCGTCTCGCTTGCTGTCGCCAAGGCCGCGGCGGACTCCGCCGACCTGCCGCTCTACCGCTACCTCGGCGGCCCGAACGCGCACGTTCTGCCGGTGCCGATGCTCAACGTCATCAACGGCGGATCGCACGCCGACAGCAACGTCGACATCCAGGAGTTCATGATCCTGCCCGTCGGCGCCTCGACCTTCAGCGAGGGACTGCGCTGGGGCGTTGAGACCTATCACGCGCTCAAGGGCATCCTGCACGACAAGGGCCTCTCGACCGGCCTCGGCGACGAGGGTGGCTTCGCGCCGAACCTGTCGAGCAACCGCGCGGCCCTCGACCTGCTGCTCGAGGCGATCGAGAAGGCCGGGTTCACCCCCGGCGAGCAGATCGCGCTCGGCCTCGACGTGGCGGCATCCGAGTTCTTCAAGGACGACGTCTACACCTTCGAGGGCGGCTCGAAGAGCGCCGCCGAGATGACGGCGTACTACGCCGACCTCGTCGCGAACTACCCGCTCGTCACCATCGAGGACCCGCTCAACGAGGACGACTGGGAGGGCTGGGCCACCATCACCTCCGAGCTCGGCACCAAGACCCAGCTTGTCGGCGACGACCTGTTCGTCACCAACCCGACGCGCCTGGCCAAGGGCATCGACCTGGGCACGGCGAACTCCATCCTCGTCAAGGTCAACCAGATCGGCTCGCTCACCGAGACGCTCGACGCGGTCAGCCTCGCGCAGCGCAGCGGCTACACGGCCGTCATGTCGCACCGCTCGGGCGAGACCGAGGACACCACGATCGCCGACCTCGCGGTCGCGCTCAACACCGGCCAGATCAAGACGGGCGCCCCGGCCCGCAGCGAGCGCGTTGCCAAGTACAACCAGCTGCTGCGCATCGAGGAGGAGCTCGGCGACCAGGCGGTCTACGCCGGCCGCTCGGCCTTCCCCCGCTTCAAGTAGCACGACGGGCCCGGGGAGAGCAGCGCTTTCCCCGGGTTCCCCATTTAAGGTCGAGAGTATGAGCGAGCGCACCCGCAAGGTTCCCGTCGCACTGCCCGAGGAGGCAGCGCACGGCCAGTGGATGCGCAGCATGCGGTTCTCGGGCTTCACCTTCGTCATGCTCTTCGTTCTCGTGCTGGCGATCGTCGTGCTCGCGCCGTCGCTGCGCACGCTCGTCGAGCAGCAGAACCAGATCGCCGAACTGCGTCAGGCGGTCGAAGACCAGAAGAACCAGGTGAGCGACCTCAAGACCGACATCGCCCGCTGGGACGATCCCGCCTACATCGAGGCCCAGGCGCGCGACCGTCTCGTGTACGTCTACCCGGGCGACTACACCTACCTCGTCATCGACGACGGTAAGACAATCACCACGGATGACGGCGCGCCGATCAGTGACGACATCCAGACCACCCGGGTCGACTGGGTGCGCGGCCTGCTCTCGAGCATCGTCACCGCGGGCACCACGACCGATCCCGCCACGGAGTTGGACGCGCCATGAGACCGCCATTCGACCCGCCCACCGAGGCCGACATCGCCGCCGTCAGCGCCCAGCTCGGCCGGCCGGCCCGCAACGTCATCGGCATCGCGGCGCGCTGCGTGTGTGGCAAGCCGACCGTCGTCAGCACGAAGCCGCGGCTCGATGACGGCACTCCATTTCCCACCCTGTACTACCTGTCGCACCCCGCCGCGACGGCCGCGATCTCGACCCTCGAGGCCGAGGGGATGATGCCAGAGCTCGCCCTGCTCATCGACGATTCCTATCGGGCCGCGCACGAGAGCTACATCGCCGACCGCGAGGGCGTGGAGGTCGTCGACGAGATCGCCGGCATCTCGGCGGGCGGAATGCCCACCCGCGTCAAGTGCCTGCACGCCCTCGCCGGGCACGCGCTCGCCGCCGGGCCGGGAGTCAACCTCATCGGCGACCGCGCGCTCGAGCTGAGCGGCTGGTCTCCTGAGGTGTGCGAGTGCGCGCTGGAGCTATGAGCGTTGCATAGCAATGCTGCGACGCCAGCGCCGATGAAGCTGCGCTTCGTCGGGTTTGTACTTGCGACGTCAATACTCGTGCTGGGCACCGCCACCCCGGCGCACGCCGACGGCATTCGCAACCGCGAGTACTGGCTCGCCGACTACGGCATCTCGACGGCGTGGAACACGACCCGCGGCGCCGGCACCATCATCGCGGTCATCGACACCGGCGTCGACGGCGGGCATCCCGACCTCGCGGGCGCGGTCGTCGGCAGCGCGAATTTCTCGGGCGGAGCGGCTGTCAGCGGCGACCACGGCACGATGGTCGCAGCACTCGCGGCCGGGCGCGGTCACGGCTCGGACGACGGGGTGATCGGGGCGGCGCCCGAGGCGGGCATCCTCGCTATTTCTATTGGATTCACCGCCGACGACTCGAGCGATCCGCAGGTCGCCGAGGCGATCATCTGGGCCGTCGACAACGGGGCCGACGTCATCAACATGTCGTTCACCCGCAACACCCTCGACTGGCCAGAGAGCTGGGACGACGCCTTTCTCTATGCCGACGAGCACGACGTCGTCATGGTCGCGGCGGCCGGCAACCGGGGCAGCGGCACCGCGGTCGTCGGGGCTCCCGCCACCATCCCGGGCGTGCTCACCGTCGGCGGCGTGACGAAGACCGGCGCCGCCAGCCAGGATGCCTCGTCGCAGGGCATCACGATCGGTGTCTGCGCGCCGAGCGAGCAGCTGGTCGGCGCGACGCCGGGCGGCGGCTACGTGCTGTGGGAGGGCACCTCGGGTGCCGCCCCGATCGTCGCCGGGGTCGCCGCGCTCGTGCGAGCCGCCCACCCCGAGCTCGACGCCGCCGGGGTCATCAACCGCATCGTCGCCACGGCCCGGCCGGCGGGGGAGGCGGCGCTCTACGGCAGCGGCCTGATCGACGCGGCGGCGGCCGTGTCTGCCGACGTGCCAGCCGTCACGGCCAACCCGATGGGCGACCTCGCCGAGTGGGTGCGCCTCAACCGACGGGCGGATGCCGTGGCACCCTCGCCCTCGCCCGGGTCCCTGACCCCGCCGGCCCCCGACTCCACCCCGATTCCGGCGCCCGACGCGGGTGTCGCCAGCCTCGTTCCCTCACTCGCGCTGCTGCGCGACGTCGGAGTTCCCCTGCTGCTCTACGCCGCATTCGGCCTGACTTTCGTGCTGCTTCTCACAGCGGCCACACGGCATTTCAAGGGCATACGCCGAAGAGAGTAGATTAGAGCCGACTCGCCCCCCAAGGGCTCCCCTTCTTTTCTGGAGATTTACTCGTGCCCAAGATCCTCATCGTCGGCGGCGGCTACGCCGGTTTCTACACCGCCTGGAAGCTCGAAAAGTACTTGGGCCGCAACGAGGCCGAGGTCACCATGGTCGACCCGCGCCCGTACATGACGTACCAGCCCTTCCTGCCCGAGATCGCCGCCGGATCGATCGACCCGCGCTACGCGCTCGTCTCACACCGCGCGCACCTCAAGCGCACCGAGATCCTCACCGCCTCGGTGACCGGCATCAACCACGCGGCCAAGACCGCGACGATCACGCCGCCGGTGGGCGAGCCCTACGACATCGACTACGACATCATCGTCGTCACGGCCGGCTCGGTCTCGCGCACCTTCCCGATCCCGGGAGTCGCCGACGAGGCCATCGGCATGAAGAACATCGAAGAGGCGATCGCCGTTCGCGACCGCATCCTCAGCAACTTCGACAAGGCGGCCCTGCTGCCGGCTGGCCCCGAGCGCGACCGCCTCCTCACCTTCGTCGTCGTCGGTGGTGGCTTCGCCGGCATCGAGGCCTTCGCCGAGATGCGCTCCTTCGCGAGCTACCTCGTTCGCCAGTACCCCGAGATCTCCTTCGACGACACGCATTTCCACCTCATCGAGGCGATGGGCCGCATCATGCCCGAGGTCTCGCTGAAGACCAGCCAGTGGGTTCTCAAGAACCTCGCCCAGCGCGGCGCACAGGTGCACCTCGACACCCAGCTCACCTCGGCGGTCGGCGGCCACATTGTGCAGTCCGACGGCGTCGAGTACGACTCCGACCTCATCGTCTGGACCGCCGGCGTCATGGCCAGCCCGATGCTGCGCAACACCGACCTGCCGGTCGAAGAGCGCGGCCGCCTCATGGTGCAGCCCGACCTGCGCGTCAAGGATGCCGACGGCAACGTCGTCGAGGGCGCCTGGGGCGCCGGTGACGTCAGCGCGGTTCCCGACCTCATCCCCGGCCAGGGAGTCGGCGGATTCTGCGTGCCCAACGCCCAGCACGCCGTGCGCCAGGGCAAGCTCATGGCCAAGAACATCATCGCCGTGCTGCGCGACGAGACGCCGCGCGAGTACGCCCACAAGAACCAGGGGGCCGTCGCCGGCCTCGGCATCGGCGTCGGTGTCTTCCAGCGCGGTCCGATCGCCTTTACCGGCCTCATCGCCTGGTTCATGCACCGCGGCTACCACGGCCTCGCGATGCCGACCTGGGAGCGCAAGCTGCGCGTCATCTTCGGCTGGGTCGGCAACTTCTTCCTCGGGCGCGACACGGTCTCGATCACCGCGGTCGAGACCCCGCGCGCGTCGTTCGAGCAGTTCGCGAGCCGCCCGAAGGCGTAGGTTGTAAACCGACGGCGCAGAGCACCGTCGGCACTGGCGTCGCGGCGAAGGCGAGAAATCGCCTTGGCTCTAAGCGCCAGCGCGCCCTGGTAGCCCAATGGCAGAGGCACGCGACTTAAAATCGTTTCAGTGTGGGTTCGACCCCCACCCGGGGCACTGAGGAGCACCTATGACGACGGCGGTGAAGCTCATTCGCGCTGCGCAGCTGTCTGACGTCGCCGAGTACGCGTACGCGGCGACTGCCCCGGCAGGAGCGCGCTACATCCACTTCGCGGGCGCGTGCCCCATCGACGCAAACGGGGTGACCGTCGCGCCGGGGGACTATCGCGCCCAGGCACAGCAGGTCGTCGACAACCTCGTCGCCGCTCTCGGAGCGGCCGGGGCGGCGCTGGACGACGTCGTCTATACCCGGGTGCTCGTCGCATCCACCCGCCAAGAGGACCTGGTGGCGGCGTGGCAGGTGGTGCGCGCGGCCTTCGGGGAGCACGACGTGCCGAGTACGCTCTTCGGGGTGACAGTGCTGGGCTACACCGATCAGCTGGTCGAGGTCGAGGCGGTCGCCGCGGTTCTCGACCAGCAGGAGCAGGAAGTGGCTGTGCCCGCCATCGTCGTGACGCACTCTCCCGCTTCGGAGACGAGCCGGTAGTTCGACTTCATTCAGGGCACGGGGGTTCGGTGCGTGAGGTGACGGCTTCCCTTCCTTCGGTCTGCCCGCCAGGAGGAATCCTCTGCTGGTCACGGCTTTAGCCCTAGAGACTGCCCGGAATCCGTTTGTGTGAGAACTCTCACGCGACGGGTACTCCGTACCGAGTCAGTGCCCAGTTAGCGCCGCCATGGTGGCCGCATGACAACTCTGACCGACCACGCCCGCGTCGTTCTGCTCAATCGCGTGCCCGAGGTCACCGCGGCATTCTGGGTCATCAAGGTGCTCTCGACCACGACCGGCGAAACCGCAGCGGATTACCTCAATGAGACAGTCGGGCTCGGTCTCACACTCACCACCTGGATCGTGTCGGCTGTGCTCGTGGCCGCCTTGATCGCGCAGTTCGCGACCCGCCGCTACACCTCGGGCGTCTACTGGACCGTCGTCGTGCTCATCAGCATCGTCGGCACGTTGCTCACTGACAATCTCACTGACGTCGTGGGCGTGCCGCTGTGGGCCAGCACCCTCTTCTTCACCGTGCTCTTGGCCGTCACCTTCGGGATCTGGTTCGCTCGCGAGCGCACACTGTCGATCCACAGCATCATCACGCGCCGCCGAGAGGGCTTCTACTGGGTGGCCATCCTGTTCACTTTTGCCTTGGGCACGGCGGCAGGTGACCTCGTCACCGAGGGTGTCGGCATCGGGTACCTCACCGGCACACTGTTGTTCGCCGGGCTCATCGGCCTGGTTGTCATCGCCCGGTTCGCCCTGCACGTGAACGCCGTGCTGTGCTTCTGGGTCGCGTATGTGCTGACCCGCCCGCTCGGCGCATCGATCGGCGACCTGCTCTCACAGAGCGCGGCCGACGGCGGCCTCGGGCTCGGCACCACGGTCACGAGCGCGGTCTTCCTCGTCGTCATTGTCGCGCTGGCGGCGTATCTCGGAATCCGGGTGGCCCGGCAGCGCCGCGAGGTCGGCCAGCTCTAGTCGGTCGAGCGTTGTGGGAGGGCAGGGTCGACACGGTGCGTGCCTGATTGACAGGAATGCGCGGCATCCGCCATTCTTGGGTCACATGTCTGGGACGAATGACCCAGTGAGGATCGGGGGATCGCGTGGCACGCATGTCGTCCGTCGACCGCCGGATCGAGATCGTGCAGGCCGCCCTGCGGGTCATCAGCGAGGTCGGTGTGCAGGGTGCCACGACGCGCGCCATCGTCTCCGAGGCCGGCATGTCGCTCGCGAGCTTCCACTATGCCTTCGCCAGCCGCGACGAGATGATGGAAGAGCTCATCGCGTGGGTGGTTGAGAACCAGACCGTCGCGGCCTTCTCGACGATTCGGTATGGCAGCGACATCCGCACCACGGTGCGCGACGGACTGCAGGCGTTCTTCGAGACGATCGTTGCCGATGCCGCGCACGAGCAGGTTCTTCTCGAGCTCATGCTCTTCTCGCTGCGCACGCCCGCACTGCAGAAGCTGCCGCATGCGCAGTGGGCGAATTACACGCTCGGTGTCACCGAGCTGCTCAATGCCGCCGCGGTCAATGCGGGCATCGAGTGGGTGCGCCCGATCGACGAGGTCGCCCAGTTTCTCCTCACCGTCACCGACGGCCTCACTCTCGCCTGGCTCGCCAACCGCGACCGCGCGGCGGCGGCTACAGTCATGGACATCGCCGCCGATTCACTGGCAGCCTTGGC
Source organism: Actinomycetota bacterium (assembly GCA_013297645.1). Lineage (GTDB taxonomy): Bacteria > Actinomycetota > Actinomycetes > Actinomycetales > Microbacteriaceae > Conyzicola. The sequence goes on along the minus strand of JAAFHU010000006.1, from coordinate 26,048 downwards.
CGTACCCATCATCACCCGCACAAAGGATCGAAGCGCATGACGACAACGAACACCTCCGCGACGCTGTTCTCTGAGCCGATCCGCAAGGTTCCGGCCCGCTGGATCGCGGCCTTCGCGACCGCGTGGCTCGGCATCTGGATGGCGCAGCTCACCCCGATCCAGCTGCTGCTGCCGCTCCAGATCTCGGACGCACTCGGACTGCCGCTCGACGTGACCGAGCAGATCTCGAGCGGCAACTGGCTGGAGCCGGTCATCGCCTTCGGCGTCATCTCGGCGATCGCCGGGTTCTGCGCGATCATCGCGTACCCGCTCACCGGTGCGCTGAGCGACCGCACGACGAGCCGCTTCGGCCGCCGCCGCCCGTGGATCTTCGTCGGCACGATCGTGTTCGCCCTCTCTCTCATCGCCCTCGGCCTGCAGACCACGATGGTCGGCATCGGAGTCTTCTGGTCGACCGCCCTCATCGGCTTCTGCATGCTCGGCGCCGCGCTCACCGCGACGATCAGCGACCAGGTGCCGGTCAACCAGCGCGGCTTCGTCTCTGGCTGGGTCTCGGCGCCGCAGGCCGCGGGCACCATCCTCGGGCTGATGCTCGTCACCCTGCTCGGCCTCACGGTTCTGGTCGGCTACCTGCTCGTCGCCGTGATCCTTCTCGTGACCGTGCTGCCGTTCCTGCTGATCAGCAAGGACGCCGTGCTCGCGCCCGCCGACCGCCCGCCGTTCTCGGCCGCGGTGCTGCTGTCGGGATTCTGGGTGAGCCCGCGCAAGAACCCGGACTTCGGCTGGACGCTGCTCAGCCGCATCCTCGTCAACCTCGGCAACGCGCTGGGCACCACCCAGCTTCTCTACTTCCTCGCTTTCGGCCTCGGCAGCACGGCTCCCGTCGACGACCTGCTGCTGCTCACGCTGGTCTACATGGTCTTCTTCATCATCTCCGCGCTCGGTGCGGGCAAGATCAGCGACCGCATCGGCCAGCGCAAGATCTTCGTCTACATCGCCGCCTACCTGCAGGCGATCGCGGCCGCGCTTCTCGCCTTCGTGCCCGACGTCAACATCGCGATCATCGCCGCCGGCCTGCTCGGCCTCGGCTACGGCTCGTTCATGGCGGTCGACCAGGCCCTCGCCACGCAGGTGCTGCCCGACGCCCACTCGCGCGGCAAGGACCTCGGCATCATGAACATCGCCACCACGGTGCCCCAGGCCTTCGGCCCGCTGCTCGGCGCGCTCATCGTGCTGCTCGGCGTGAGCCTCGCCACGGGTGGGGGAGCGGTCGCCGCGACCGGCCAGTTCGCCGGGGCGAACGCGGGATTCACCGCCCTCTTCATTGCATCCGCCATTACCGCCGTGCTGGGAGGGCTCGCGATCTACCCGATCAAGAGCGTGAAGTGAAACTCGACCGCCCCACCGCACAGCCCTGGCTGAACCCGGCCGAGTACTGGCCGTCGCTCAGCGCCGCAACCGAGTCGTATGACCCGCCCTACGCAGCCCTGTCGCTCGGCGCGCTCGCGCACAACGCCTTCGACATGCTCGACCGTGCGAAGGGCATGCCCATTCGCGTCGCGAGCAAGTCGATCCGGGTGCGCGGGGTGCTCGACGCCGTGCTCGCCCTGCCGGGCTACGCGGGAGTGCTCGCCTACACGCTGCCCGAGGCACTCTGGCTCGCGACCCCCTCGAAGGGCTATACAGCGATCGAGGATGTCGTGGTCGGCTACCCGACGGCCGACCGGGCAGCGATCCGCGAGCTCGCCAGCGACGCAACGCTCGCGAAGCGCGTGACCCTCATGGTCGACAGCGTGGCCCAGCTGGACCTCATCGACGCGGCCATCGCCCCCTCGAAGCGCGAGAGCATCCGCGTCTGCATCGAGCTCGACGCCAGCTGGGACGGCCCCTTCGGTCACATCGGTGTGCGCCGCTCGCCGGTGCACAGTGTCGCGCAGGCTCGCGCTCTCGCCGAGCAGATCGTCGAACGCCCGGGTTTCACCCTCGTCGGCATGATGGGCTACGAGGCGCAGATCGCCGGCCTCACCAACGACCCGGCCAACAAGCTGCGCGGCGTCGCGGTGCGCTTTCTGCAGAATCGCTCGGCCGCGGAACTCGCGGATCGCCGCGCGGCTGCGGTGGCCGCGGTGCGCGCTATCGCCGAGCTCGAGTTCGTCAACGGCGGGGGAACGGGCTCGCTCGAGCGCACCTCCTCCGAGAGCGCGGTGACCGAGGTCGCAGCGGGGTCCGGGCTCTTCGGACCCCACCTCTTCGACCACTACCGGCACTTCACCCCGGCCCCGGCGGCCGCCTTCGCCCTCTCGGTCGTGCGCAAGCCGAAGCCCGAGCTGGCGACACTGCTCGGCGGCGGCTGGATCGCCAGCGGCCCGGCCGACGCGAGCCGGGTTCCGCTGCTCGCCTGGCCGGAGGGCATGGCGATGCTGCCCCTCGAGGGCGCGGGCGAGGTGCAGACACCCCTCGCGGGCAGGGCTGCCGCGGCGCTGCAGGTCGGCGACCGCGTCTGGCTGCGCCACACGAAGGCCGGCGAGCTGAGCGAGCACGTCGATGAATTCCTCCTGGTTGACGGCGATGCCGTCGTTGAGACACTGCCCACCTACCGCGGGCAGGGAAAAGCGTTCCTGTGATCGAGAAGAACACCACGACCTGGCGCAACTGGGGCCGGTCGCAGCAGTCGCGACCGCAGTTCGTCGCGCGTCCGAGGTCGGTCGAGCAGGTGGTCGAGGTGCTCGCCTTCGCGCGCGAGCGCGGGCTGCGGGTGAAGGCCATCGGGGCCGGGCACTCGTTTACGGCGATTGCGGCGACCGACGACATCCAGCTGGATATCAGCGCCCTGGACGGCGTGTATTCCGTCGTCGGCAACCGGGTGACGTTGGGCGCGGGAACAAACCTCTACCAGCTGCCCGCGTTGCTCGACCCGCTCGGCCTCGCGCTCACCAACATGGGCGACATCGACCGGCAGACGCTCGCCGGGGCGACCTCGACCGGCACCCACGGCACGGGCGCGCTCTATGGCGGCCTCGCCACACAGATCGTCGCGGTCACGCTGGTGACCGCCGCGGGGGAGTTGCTGCACGTCAGCGAGACCGAGAACGCCGAGCTGCTGCCCGCCGTGCGCCTCGGACTCGGCGCGCTCGGTGTGCTCGTCGAGCTGACCATCCAGTGCGTGCCGAGCTTCAAGCTGCACGCCGTCGAGAAGCCGGAGCCCCTGCAGCAGGTGCTCGACACGTGGCTCGAGCGCACCGAGGCCGTCGACCACTTCGAGTTCTACTGGTTTCCGCACACCGACACCGCGCTCACCAAGACGAACACGCGGCTGCCGGTCGAGACGCCGAGCAAGCTGCAGAACCCGGTAGGGCGCTGGATCGACGACCAGCTGATGTCGAACCACGTCTTCACCCTCACCTGCGCGATCGGCACGGCGGTGCCCGCCATGGTCAAGCCGATCAACCACCTCGCCGACCGGCTGGTCGCCGAGCGGGAGTTCACCGATCTCTCGCACCGGGTCTTCGTGGCGCCGCGCACCATCCGCTTCAAAGAAATGGAGTACGCGCTGCCGGTCGAGCACGTGCCCGCCGCGCTGCGCGCCGTCAACGCCCTCATCGAGGAGAAGGGATGGCGCATCAGCTTCCCGGTCGAGGTGCGCGTCGCCGCCGGTGACGAGAACTGGCTCTCGACCGCCCACGGCCGAAAGAGCGGGTACATCGCCGTGCACCGCTACTGGCGCGAAGACCCGACCGAGTACTTCGAGGGGGTCGAGGCGATCATGAAGAGCTTCGACGGGCGTCCGCACTGGGGCAAGATGCACTTCCGCGATGCGGCCTCGCTGGCAGCAACCTACCCGCGCTTCGCCGACTTCACCGCGGTGCGCGACCGGCTGGATCCCGACCGCCTCTTCGCCAACAGCTACCTCGAGCGGGTCTTGGGGGCATAGACCGGTCGGCCGTGTCCGGTTCGTGACCTCGCTTAATCTGCCGGAAACCTGCCCATGAATCGCGCGAAATGCGCGGGGCGTAGCTTCGCCTACACACACTTCCCCATCCGAAAGGCGAGGCATCCACGTATGTCCATTTTCCACAGCAAGAAGAGGGCAGCAGCGCTCATCGCTGCCACGATCGCGACCGCAACCGTTCTCGCGGGCTGCGCTGGCTCTGCCGAGACCCCCGCGGGCGGCGACGGCGAGGCGGCCAGCTACGGCGAGCTCAACCTGCAGCTCTCCTGGATCAAGAACGAGGAGTTCTCTGGCGAGTTCCTCGCCGACGCGAACGGCTACTACGAAGAGGCCGGCTTCACCAAGGTCAACATGACCGCCGGCCCCTCGACCGGAACCGCCGAGCTGCTCTCGGGCACCGCTGACGTCGCACTGAGCGACGCGATCAGCGTCGGCTCCGTCATCGCCGAGGAGGAGGCGCCCCTGACGATCATCGGCGCCACGTACCAGAAGAACCCCTTCACGATCCTGTCGCTGGCTGACGGCGGCAACATCCTCACCGCCGAAGACATGATCGGCAAGAAGATCGGCGTGCAGGACTCGAACGCCTCGCTCTTCGCCGCACTGCTCGCGTCCAACGGGATCGACGCCTCCGAGCTGACCATCGTGCCGGTGCTCTACGACCCCTCCGTGCTCATCAACGGTGACGTCGACGGCTTCATGGCCTACCTGACCAACGAGTCGCTCACCGTCGCGGCCCAGGGCTACGAGGTCGCGAACCTGCCCTTCGCCGACAACGGCCTGCCCTTCGTCGCCGAGACGATCACGACGACCGACACGTACATCGCCTCCGACCGCGAGAAGCTCAAGGCGTTCCTGTACGCCGAGATCAAGGGCTGGTCTGACGCGGTGAAGGACCCGTCCGCAGGCTCCAAGCTCGCCGTCGAGGTCTACGGCGCCGACCTCGGTCTCGACCCCGACGTCTCGCTCGCAGGTGCAACTGCCCAGGCGGAGCAGCTCGTCGTGTCGGACGAGACGGTCGCCAACGGCCTCTTCACCATCAGCGAGGAGCTGCAGGCAGAGACCATCGCGTCGCTCAAGGCCGCCGGTATCGAGGTGACTGCCGAGGACCTCTTCGACATGTCGCTGCTCGCCGAGGTATACGAGGAGCACCCCGACCTCATCGCATACGCGGGCTAAGTAGAACCACAGCACGACACCGGCCGGTGCTCGGGGACTCGTCCCCGGGCACCGGCTTCCCCCACGAGAGAAGAGTTCGCGTGAACGCCACCCCAGAGCAGCCCGTCGAGGGCGGCACCGGCATCCACATCAGCAACCTCAACAAAGAGTTCCGCATGGGCTCGCGCAGCGTGGTTGCACTGCAGGACACGACGCTGCACTCCGAGAAAGAGAGCTTCGTGGCCCTCCTCGGACCGTCGGGATGCGGCAAGTCCACCATCCTGCGCATCCTCGCCGGCCTCGAAGAGCCGACGAGTGGCACGACCCGCGTCGACGGCAAGAGCCCGAAGGAGCTGCGCAAGAACAACGAGCTCGGCATCGCCTTCCAAGACCACGCCCTGCTGCCGTGGCGCAGCGTCATGGCCAACATCCGGCTGCCCTTCGAGATCGCGGGCAAGAAGGCCGACCAGGGCTACATCGACGAGCTCATCAGCCTCGTCGGCCTCACCGGCTTCGAGAAGGCCAAGCCGGCCCAGCTCTCGGGCGGCATGCGCCAGCGCGTCTCAATCGCGCGATCGCTCGTGATGAAGCCGTCGGTGCTGCTGCTCGACGAGCCCTTCGGCGCCCTCGACGACATGACCCGCCAGAAACTCAACCTCGAGCTGCTGCGCATCTGGACCGAGAAGCCAGCCACCACGCTGATGGTCACCCACGGCATCAGCGAGGCCATCTTCCTCAGCGACCGGGTCGCCGTGATGAGTCCCCGCCCGGGGCGCATCAAGGAGATCATCGAGGTCGACCTTCCCCGGCCGCGCACCCCCGAGATGCAGCGCACCCCCGAGTTCCACTCCCTCGTCGACCACGCCTCCGAGCTGTTGTTCGGGGCCGGCGGCGCCGCGACGGACGACTGACCATGAAGCGCTTCCGTCTTCCCTCCTGGGCGATCGGCATCATCGGCGTCGTCGCCATCATCGCCGTCTGGTGGATCATCGCCATCGCGGTCGCACCGGTGGGCACGACCTACGCCCGGGTTCCCACCCCGCCCCAGGTCGTCGCATCGATCCTCGCCGACGGCCCGGCCTTCTTCTGGAAGAACTTCTCGGTGACCCTCACCGAGGCGGGCATCGGCTACTTCTGGGGCAACCTCATCGCGCTCGCGCTCTCGGCCTTCGTGCTCGTCGTGCCGCGTGCCGAGGGAGTGCTCAACCAGATCGCCGTCATCACCTACTGCGTGCCGATCGTCTCCATCGGCGCCGTGGCGATCATCATCCTCGGCGGCTCGAAGACCCCCGGGGCCCCGTCGGCGACCGCGATCTTCCTCGCGGCGATCTCGGTCTTCTTCACGACCGTCGTCGGCACGCTCCTCGGGCTCAAGGCCGCCGACCGCGCCTCGCTCGACGTCGTGACCGTGTACGGCGGATCGAAGTTCACCCAGCTGCGCAAGGTGCGGGCGATCGCGGCGCTGCCCAACATCCTCAGTGCGCTGCAGATCGCGGTGCCGGCGGCCTTCCTCGGGGCGATCCTCGGCGAGTACCTCGGCAAGATCGAGACCGGGGTCGGGCCGATCCTCGTCGCCGCCCAGGTGACGCTCAACTCGCCGCGGGTGTGGGGGCTCTTCTTGCTCTGCGCGCTCGTCTCCATCATCGGCTACACGATCGTCGGCCTCATCGGGCGCCTCGTCGCTCCGTGGTCGGCCGGGAAGGCGAGCTGATGGCCGAGGTAGCAACCACGACCCAGGCGATCGCCGTCGTCGACCTGCGCCGCCAGCTGCGCGCCGCATCGCTGCGCTCCCTCGGCCGCGCGCTCGGCCGAAGCGCGCTCGTCGGCCTCTCGACCTTCGTCATCGTGCTCGTGATCTGGCTGGCCGTCTACTTCTTCGGCGGCGTCTCACCCTTCGTCATGAAGAGCCCGCTCGACGTCTGGGAGTTTCTCTTCGTCGACGAGGACGCCCCCGTCGACCGCGCGATCCTCATCGACAATCTGATGGTGACCCTGCGGCACGCGGGCACCGGCTTCCTCGTCGGCCTGCTCGTCGCCATCGCCGGTGCGGTGACCTTCCGCATCTCGCGAGGCATCGAGAGCGCCCTCATGCCCTTCGCCACCCTGCTGCGCTCGGTGCCGCTCGTCGCGATGGCGCCGGTCATCTTCTTGATCTTCGGATCAGGATCGGATGCCTCGGTCGCGGTCATCGGCGGCATCGTCGTGCTCTTCCCGGCCCTGGTCACCATCGCCTTCGGGTTGCGCGCCGCATCGCCGCAGATGCTCGACGTGATCACCGTCTATGGCGGCAGCGTCTTCACCGCGGTGCGCAAGGTCGCCCTACCGGGCGCCCTGCCGTCGCTCTTCGCCGCGATCCGGGTCTCGGTTCCGGGCGCGATCACGGGAGCGCTGCTGGCCGAGATGCTCTCGACGGGCGACGGTATCGGCAGTGCGACGGCGACCTTCGCGGCATCCGCGAAATTCAACGACGTGTGGGCGTGCGTGGTCGTCATCACCGCGGTCTCGCTGCTGCTCTACACGGTCGTGCAGATCCTCGAGTCGATCGCCCTCACCCGCATGGGGATGAACCCCGATCGAAGGAACGGCTAGCCGACGCTGACGATCGTGTGGATGTCGCGGCCGGGCAGCTTGTCGCGCCCGCCGAGCCCGTCGAGCTCCATGACGACGCTGATGCCTGCGACTGTCCAGCCCGCCTCCTCGATGAGCGAGGCGGCCGCCGCGAGCGTGCCGCCGGTCGCGAGCACGTCGTCGACGAGCAGCACGCGCGAGCCCGCGGGCAGGTCGGCGGGCTGCACTTCGAGCGTCGCGCTGCCGTACTCGAGGGTGTAGCTGCGCGAGAGCACGGTGCCGGGCAGCTTGCCGGGCTTGCGGATCAGCAGGGTGCCGATGCCGAGCTCATAGGCCGCGGTTGCCGACAGCAGGAAGCCGCGTGCCTCGACGCCCGCGACCGCGTCGACCCGGCCGCGATACTGCTCGACCAGGGCCTGTGTCACAGCGTGCAGCGCGGGCCCGTCGGCGAAGACCGGGGTGAGGTCGCGAAACACAATTCCGGGTTCGGGAAAGTCGGGAATCGAGCGGGTCAGCTCGGTGACAAGAGCAGCGGCGGTGGGCATGTACCCATCCTGCCAGTGCCCGCCGCCCTCATCAGGTGCGTGCCGAGCGGCGTCGCGCGACACCGACGAGGATGCCGCCGGCCAGCAGCGCCGCGACCGCCGAGCCGAGTAGCAGGTCGCCCTCCACGCCCGTGGCGGCGAGTGCCGCGGCCGCTGCGGCCGCCGTCGCGGTGTTCGTGGATGCCTGCTCGATGGTGGTGCCAGAGCCCGGGTTGGTGGCGACGGGCGCGCATCCGGTGCTGGTGACGGTCGTGCTGTCGAGGTTGACGGCTGCGTTGAGGGCCAGCAGTCGACCCTCGACGTTGGTGCCGGTCCTCGCCGTGATCGCGGTAGTCGCGATGACGGTTCCGGCGAAGGTGGAGCTCGTGCCGAGGGTGGCCGAGCTCGGCACGATCCAGAACACGTTGCACGCGTCGGCGCCGTTGATGAGCTGCACGTCACTCGACGAGGCGGTGTCGAGGGCAGACAGCGAGCGGAAGATGAAGATCGCGTTGGTGTCGCCGAGCGCGTCGAGGGTGAGGGTGCCGGTGAGCCCGAGCACACCGGGGGACTGGTAGAGGTCGGGGGTCAGTGTGAGGCCGCCGAGCTCGGTACCCGACAACACCACGGGGCCGGCCTGGAGCGAGGCGGTGGTGAAGGCGGTGCCGGCGTCGAGGCGCGCCTGGAGGGCCACGGGGTCGGCGACGTAGGCTGCGCCAGCGGGTTGGGATCCCGGCGGGAAGCCGGTGATCGCGCTGCCGGGGTGCAGCCCGACGTCGCCGCTGATGATGCTCGGGCCGGTGTTGGTCACCGTCGTGTACGCGAGCACCGCGAAGGATGTCGCTGTGCCGAGGTCGACCGGGGCCGCGGCGGCGTTGGCGGCGCCTCCGCCGCTGAGTGCTAGGGCCGTGGCGGTGGCGAGCACGGCGGGGGCGAGAAAGAGGGGTCGCAGGGCCGGAGCCTTGGTCGTACGCATGAGGTGCTGCTTTCGTTGGCAAAGACCGCCGGCGCTGTTCAGGACGAAAGCTGATCCCTCTTAGTAGAACATCTCGTCTGCCCTACTGATAGGGCCACAGGTCACAGTTGGCGACGGAGACCGGGGCGCGAGTGCGCCCATGACAGCAAGCGACCCCGCTGCTAAGGGAGAGGGTTGCCCATGAGGTGCCACTGCACGACCGGGCCGATGCGGTTGACGACCTCGTCGGGCGACGCGCTGGCGAGCGGTTCGATCTTGATGCCGTAGCGGGCCACCACCATGCCGACGATCTGGGTGGCGGCGAACGAGGCCCGCAACTCGGAGTCCTCCTCGCCGAGCTCCTTGGCGATGCGCTTGAGCACCTCGCGAATGATGAACTGCCGCAGCATCTTCGCCGCGAACTCCTGACCGAGCGCCGTGTGCAGCATGCGGATCACCCGCTCGCTCGCAACCGGGCGGTCGAGGGTCTCGACCATGTAGCGCACGAGGTTGACGCCGATCTGCTCGCGCGGCCCGGCGAGGGCCTTCTTCACCATCCGGTCGGGGCGCATCGGGGCCGCGATGGCCTCGGCAAACAGGTCGGCCTTGTCGCTGAAATAGTGGCGAACGAGGGCGGGATCGACCCCGGCTGCCCGCGCGATGCCCCGCATCGAGGTGGCGTCGTAGCCATCGCGCGAGAACTCTGCGGCCGCCGACGTCACGATTGTCGCGCGGGTGTCGTCGGCGAGAGCGGCGGACTTGACGGGACGCCCCCGGCGACGGGCAGACACTTTCGCGCCCTCGAACACCGGATCGGTAGCCATTAGGGCAGCCTAACCCTGACAGCGAACACTGATGTAACCCCGTTGCCGATCCCCTATAGTTTGCGGTATGGAACTCCTCATCGTCGTCATTGTTCTCGTAGCACTCGTCGTCATCGTCGGCGGCTACCTGTGGGCCACCTACAACGGCTTGGTCACGCTCAACGTTCGTGTCGACGAGGCATGGAGCGACATCACCGTGCAGCTCAAGCGCCGCGCCGACCTCATCCCCAACCTCATCGAGACGGTCAAGGGATACGCCGCGCACGAGAAGGGCGTCTTCGAGGCAGTCACCAAGGCCCGTGCCGAGTCGCTCTCGGCCGGCACCCCGGTCGAGGCCGCCGCCGCCGAGAACCACATGCAGTCCGCCCTCAAGTCGATCTTCGCCGTCGCCGAGGCCTACCCCCAGCTGCAGGCTAGCCAGAACTACCTCCAGCTGCAGGGCGAGCTCGTGGACACCGAGGACAAGATCCAGGCCAGCCGCCGCTTCTACAACGGTGGCGTGCGCGAGCTGAACACCAAGATCAAGGTCTTCCCGAACACGCTCTTCGTTCGCGGCCTCGGCTTCACCGAGCGGGAGTTCTTCGAGGTTGCCGACGCGGCATCCATCGCCGAGCCGCCGCGCGTGCAGTTCTAGTCGCTGACCCCGTAGGTACTGCATGTATCGCGCCATAGCGAGAAACAAGCGCAACACGGTCTTCATCATCCTGTTGTTCCTGCTGATCATCGGCGGAATAGGGGCGCTGGCCGCCTGGTACTACGGCGACCCGTCGATCGCGGTCATCGTGTTCGTGATCGCGGTCGCCTACGCGGCGTTCCAGTACTACCTGGGCACCCGGCAGACCATCGCCCTCAGCGGTGGACGTGAGATTCAGAAGGCCGACAACCCGCGGTTGTACCGCATTGTCGAGAACCTCGCGATCACCGAGGGCATGCCGATGCCGAAGGTCTACATCATCAACGACCCCGCACCCAACGCCTTCGCCACGGGGCGCGACCCCAAGCACGCCGTCGTGGCCGCCACCAGCGGCCTGCTCGAGCTCATGGACGACTCCGAGCTCGAGGGCGTCATGGCCCACGAGATGGGCCACGTGAAGAACTACGACATTCGTGTGTCGCTCATCGTCTTCGGGCTGGTTCTCGCCATCGGCCTGCTCGCCGACATCGCCGTGCGCATGGCCTTCTTCGGGGGCCGCAGCCGCAGCAACAACAACGGCGCGGGGATCATCATCCTCGTCATTGGCCTCGTCGCCGCGATTCTCGCCCCGCTGGTTGCGGGCATCGTGCAGGCCGCGGTCTCGCGGCAGCGCGAGTACCTCGCCGATGCAACCGGGGCCCTGACGACCCGGCACCCGGAGGCGCTCGCCAACGCCCTGCTCAAGCTGCAGGCCTACGGGCGCCCGGTCACCAAGACCAACACGTCGATGTCGCACCTCTGGATCAGCGACCCGAACAAGCCCGGCGTCATGTCGCGCCTGTTCAGCACGCACCCGCCCATCGAGGAGCGCGTCAACCGCCTCATCGAGAGCGGCCGCGGCTTCTAGTCGCGCGCCGTCAGCACGGCCTGGGCCACGGCAACGGCCCGTGCCAGCGCTGTGGACTCGTCGGCCGCATCGCCGAAGGCGCGGATCCAGCTGCCATCGGTCACCACCTCTGCCCAGCACATGACGTAGTCATACTGGGGCACGGGGGTGCAGTGGGTCACGGCGCTGTCGGTGCCGCCCAGGCCGTCGAGTTCGAGCGGCGAGCTGGCAATCCCGGGAAGGGTGAGTTCGGCCGCCCAGGCTCCCCCGGGGTAGACGATTGCCTCGAGCAGGTCCGAGCTGTTCTCGTCGTACCACGCGCATCCAACGTGCTCGGTCAGGTAGGTGGCCTCCGACATCGGATCGGTCTCGACAGCGCGGTCGACGACCACCGAGGCCACCCCGAGTTGGGCCGCCATGGTCGCCGATGCGGCCAGGGTCTCGCAGTCCCGGTCAGGAATGTAGGTTCCTTCTGGGCGCTCGATGGGCCCCGGTCGTGCTGTGGCAGCGGAGACGACTCCGACGACGAAGTCGCGAACCGCATCGAGCGTCGTCCCCCGGTCATTAGACGATGAGACGATCTTCACCCACGAGCTTCCCACCGCGACTTCCCGCTCGCAGACCGTGTAGGTCGTGTTCGTGCTCGAGTCGCCGCACAATGACCCGTACGAGAGGTCGGGGAGCACCGACGCCGCGTTCGGCAGCACATAGATCGCCGCACCCCGCCACGACTCGTTGAAGGGCAGAGTGGTGGTGCCGGTCACCAGCCACGAGCCGCCATCGCTGAACTCGCAGGCGACACCGCCCGCGTTGCGCACGATATCGGCGAGCGGAACGACGTCACTGAGGTCGGCCAGTGCGGCCCGGGCGTCCCGCTCGGTGACGCCGGCGAGTGTTCCGATGGTGACAACCTGCGCGAAGTCGGAGCAGCGCAGGTCGATGAGCGGATCGGGCTGTGCGCTGGCCACGCTCGCTGAGGTGGCCGTGGGGGAGGCTTCGAAAGACGGCCGCGAGGGCGCGGGAGCCCCCGCGGGCGGCGCTGTCTGCGTGCATCCGCAGAGGACGATGGCGGCTATGGCCACGAGGGCGGCACGGGTGAGCATGAGCCACACTATCGAGCGCGCCGGGCCCGGCTCAACGGGTGATCGCGAGCCGCAGGGGCGAGGCGAGATCGCCCCACTCGGCGACCTCGATGCCATCGAGCCCCTGCCACGCGGCGATGCGCCGCAATAGCCCCACCACCCGGTCGAGGTCGACCGCGTGGTCCCCCTCGCGCCAGGCTGATTGCACACGCAGCACGCGCGCCTGCCGGTCGCTCTTGAGGTCGATGCGGCCGACGAGCTGCTCATCAATGAGCAGGGGCAGCGTGTAGTAGCCGAAGACGCGCTTGTCAGCAGGGGTATAGATCTCGATGCGGTAGCGGAAGCCGAACATGCGCTCGGCCCGCGCGCGCTCCCACACCACGGGATCGAAGGGGCTGAGCAGGGCCGTCGCCTCGATGCGGCGGGGGATGCGGGCATCCCTGTGCAGGTAGGCCGGCCCCCAGCCGGCCACGGCCACGGGCAGCAGCTCGCCGGCATCGACCAGGTCGTCGACCGCGGCCTTCGCCGGCCCCTGCTTGATGCGGTAGTAGTCGGCGAGATCGCGGAGGGTGCCCACGCCGTGCGCGATCGCGGACTTTCTCACCAGCTCGCGCACCGCATCCGCCTGGTTTATCTCGGTGGCGAGCACCGCGGCCGGGATCTTCTGCTCGGGCAGGGCGTAGGTGCGCTCGAAGCGGGTGCGGCCGGCGCTGACGACCTCGCCGACGCGGAACAGGTATTCGAGGGCCCGCTTGGTGTCGCTCCAGTCCCACCAGCCGGTCTTGCCCGTGCGGGAGTCGTCCTCGATCTGGCTCGCGGCCAGCGGCCCCTTCTCGGCGAGCTCGGCGCGCACCCAGGCGATGTGCGCGTCGTTGGTATGCATCCACGCGGCGGGGTGGGCCGCGTAGTAGTCGCGCCAGAACTGCATGCGCCAGCGGAAGAGCGGCCAGTGCTCGATCGGGATGAGGGCTGCCTCATGCGCCCAGTACTCGGTGTAGTTGCTCTTTCTCGCGAACACCAGGCGGTCGAGATCGCCCTTGTCGTAGTGGCCGAGACGCGCGAACACGGGAAGGTAGTGGCTGCGCTCGAAGACGGTGACGGAGTCGAGCTGCAAGACGCTCAACCGGTCGAGGGTGCCACGCAGCTGGCGGGTGCCGATCGAGGGTTTCGCCGCCGCGCCGAAGCCCTGGGCGGCGAGGGCGACGCGGCGTGCCTGCGCAGGGGACAGCGACTCCATGGTGACGACCCTAGCGAGGCCAACCGACAGATCGCGTTCCGGTTTCGTTCACCCGGCCGATACTGATGCTGCGCCGAGCGGTCGTACTTTTCACGAAGGCATCCGGTATCCCTGCCCGCTCACAGCGCGGGCGACCGGCGCCACCCTGGAGGAACCCTTGTTCAACAAGCGCACCTTCGCCGGTCTCGCGGTCTTCACCGCAGCGGCGATCACCCTCAGTGCCTGCGCAGGCACGACTGACGCTCCCGCTTCGGACGTCGACGCCACCACCGCCACCAGCGCCGCCGACTTCGGCGGGCTCGACGCACTCATCGCGGCCGCTCAGGCCGAGGGTGAGCTCAACGTCATCGCCCTGCCCGACAACTGGGCGAACTACGGCGAGATCAAGGCCGCCTTCGAGGAGAAGTACGGCATCACGGTCAACTCCGCCGACCCCGACATCTCGTCGGCCGAGGAGATCGCCGCCGCCGACAACCTCAAGGGCCAGGACACCGCCCCCGACGTCTTCGACCTCGGCACCGCGGTGACCCTCGACTCCCTCGACTACTTCGCCCCCTACCAGGTGGCGAACTGGGACGAGATCCCCGAGGGCAACAAGGAGGCCACCGGCCTCTGGGTCAACGACTACACCGGCTCCATGTCGATCGGCTACGACTCGAACTCCGTTCCCAAGCCGGAGTCGCTCGACGACCTGCTCGGTGACGACTACAAGGGTGCGGTTGCCCTCAACGGCGACCCGACGCAGGCGGGCGCGGCCTTCGCCGCCGTCGGCCTCGCGACCGTGCAGTCCGGCGGAACGCTCGACGACTACCAGGCGGGCATCGACTTCTTCGAGAAGCTCAACGACGCCGGCAACTTCATTCCGGTGAACGTCACGGGCGCGACCATCGCCGCCGGTGAGACCAAGGTCGCCTTCGACTGGAGCTACAACAACCTCGCAGCAGCGGCCACGGTCGACGGCTGGAAGGTCGTCACCCTGCCGGGCGCGGTCTACACCTCCTTCTACAACCAGGCGATCAGCAAGGATGCCCCGCACCCGGCCGCTGCCCGCCTCTGGCAGGAGTTCATCTACAGTGCAGAGGCCCAGAACCTCTTCATCGTCGGTGGCGCCTACCCCGTCACGATCCAGACCCTGCAGGACGCTGGAACCGTCGACACCGAGGCGCTCGACGCCCTCGGCGAGCTGAAGGGTGAGCTCGTCACCCCGACCGCCGACCAGGCCGCCGCGGCAGCCGCCCTTCTCGCAGAGAAGTGGGCTGCGGCGATCAGCTAGCAGCAATCCACATGACTGACGCATCCTCGTCGGTCGACGTGAGCGGTGGCGCTGGGGCACCCCCCCGGCGCCACCGCCTCCGTGCGGCTGGCAGCTATCTCGGGCTCACGCCCTTCGCGATCTACGTTCTGCTCTTCCTCGCGATCCCGACGACGCTTGCCGTCAGCACCGGCTTCTTCACCGAGGACGGCACGCTCACCCTCGACAACGTCACCGGCCTCTTCGCACCCAACGTGCTCGCGGCCTTCGGCGCCTCCTTCTTCGTCTCGGCGGTCACCGCCGTGGTCGGCGCCATCGTCGGCGCCCTCGTCTGCTACGCCCTGCTCGGTCTGCGCCCCGACGGCGCGGTGCGGTCGTTCATCGACTCCGCCAGCAGCGTGCTCGCCCAGTTCGGCGGTGTCATGCTCGCCTTCGCGTTCATCGCGCTCATGGGGGGCCAGGGGCTTCTGACCCTGTTCCTCAAGGACCAGCTCGGCATCAACATCTATGAGAACGGCAACTGGCTCTACCAGGTGCCCGGCCTGCTGCCCGTCTACCTTTACTTCCAGGTGCCCCTCATGGTCATCACCTTCATGCCGGCCCTGCAGGGGCTCAAACTCACCTGGGCGGAGGCGAACGCGACCCTCGGTGGAACGCGCCTCACCTACTGGACCCGCATCGCGATCCCCGTGCTCGCGCCGTCCTTTCTCGGAAGCCTGCTGCTGCTGTTCGCGAACGCCTTCTCGTCGTACGCCACGGCCGCGGCGCTCATCAGCCAGGGAGCCCAGATCGTGCCCCTCCAGATTCGCGCCGCCCTCGTCAGCGAGACGGTGCTCGGCCGCGAGAACATGGCCGGCGCTCTCGCGCTCGGCATGGTCGTCGTAATGGTCGTCGTCATGTGGGGCTACTCCGTGCTGCAGACCCGCACCTCGCGGTGGCAGCGGTGAACGTCGGCGCCGAGCCCGGCAGGATCACCCGGGTCGTCATCCTCGCCGTTGTCGGCATCATCTTCGCGCTGCCCATTCTCGCGATGGTCGAGTTCACCTTCCGCTCGGGGCTCAGCGGCGGGCACACGCTCGACCACTGGACCGGGCTGGTCAGCGAGGATGCGGCCCGCACCTACCGCGGGCTCTTCCAGGCCATCGGCAACAGCTTCATTCTCGCCATCGTGACGGTCGGCATCGTCGTCGTGATCCTGCTGCCGACGATGATCCTCGTGCACCTGCAGTTTCCGCGGCTGCGGAGGGTGCTCGAGTTCATCTGCATCATCCCGATCACCGTTCCGGCGATCGTGCTCGTCGTCGGGCTCGCCCCGGTCTACTCGGTCGTGGTGAAGCTGCTCGGCGGTGCGACCTGGACCCTCGCCTTCGCCTACGGCATCACCGTGCTGCCCTACGCCTACCGGGCCATCCAGGCCAACCTCGACGCGGTCGACGTGCGCACGCTCAGCGAGGCGGCGCGCACGCTCTCGGCCGGCTGGATGCGGGTGCTGTGGTTCGTGCTGCTGCCCAACCTGCGGCGCGGCGTGCTCGCGGCCGCCTTCATCTCGGTGGCCGTCGTGCTCGGCGAGTTCACCATCGCGTCCATTCTCAACCGACGCAACCTGCAGACGGCCCTGCTGCAGGTGTCGCAGTCCGACCCCTGGGTGGCGACGATCTTCGCCCTGCTCGCGCTGCTGCTCGCCTTCGTCCTACTGCTGTCCATCGGCCGCCTCGGCCGCGATCGGAGAACGTCATGACCACCGGTGCCACCGTCCAGCTTGTGGGCGTCACCAAGAGCTACGGCTCGCACCTCGCCCTTGCCGGCATCGATCTGACGATCGCACCGGGGGAGTTCATCGCCCTGCTCGGCCCCTCCGGCTGCGGCAAGACGACCGCGCTGCGCTCGCTCTCGGGGCTCGAGACCATCAATGCCGGCCAGATCCTCATTGACGGCACGGATGTCGCGGGCACTCCCACGAACAAGCGCGACATCGGCATGGTCTTCCAGTCGTACTCGCTCTTCCCGCACATGACCGCGCTCGAGAACGTGGAGTTCGGCCTGCGCATGCGCAAGGTCGAGAAGGCCGAGCGCCGCGCCCGCGCGGCAGAGACGCTCGAGCTGGTCGGCCTCGCGGCCTTCGGCGAGCGCTTCGCCCACCAGCTCTCGGGCGGCCAGCAGCAGCGCGTCGCCCTGGCCCGCGCGCTGGTGACCCGGCCCCGGGTGCTGCTGCTCGACGAGCCGCTCAGCGCGCTCGACGCGAAGGTGCGCGTGCAGTTGCGCGACGAGATCCGGCGCATCCAGACCGAGCTCGGCATCACCACTCTCTTCGTCACCCACGACCAGGAGGAGGCGCTCGCCGTCGCCGACCGCGTCGCGGTCATGCGCGAGGGGCAGATCGAGCAGATCGGCACTCCAGAAGAGCTCTATGTCACCCCCGCCACCCCCTTCGTCGCGGACTTCGTCGGCCTCAGCAACCGGATGCCCGGCTCGCTCTCCGCCGGAAAGGTCACCATCGGCGCGACCACCCTTCCCGCGCTCGGCGAGGGCCAGCCCGACGGACCGGTCACCGCGCTCGTACGGCCCGAGGACCTCGCGTTCGACTCCACCGGACTGCCGGGCACCGTCGTCGCGAGCAGCTTCCTCGGCAGTCTGCGGCGCACGCAGGTGCGGCTCGACGACGGTGTGGTGCTGGCGGTGCAGCACGACGTCGACCAGCATCCCCAGCCCGGCGACGTCGTGCACCTGCGCTTCAAGGGTGCGGCGGTCTCAGTCAAGCCTCGGGTTGATCCAGCCGCCTAGGAATAGGCTGGCCCGATGATCTTCCGCAGGCGTCGCACAGAGGAAAAGCTCCGCAACACCCCCCGCCCGGTTGTTACCGGCGCGGAGCGCAAGAAGCAGGTCGAGGCCGCTATTCCGGTTCCGGTCGAGATCGCCGGGCAGTGGGCATGGCGCATCCTCGCCGTGGTCGGTGTGCTCGTCGTGTTCGGGCTGCTGATCATCCAGCTGCGTGACATCGTCGTGCCGCTGATGGTGGCGCTGCTGCTCTCGGCGCTGCTGGTGCCGCTCGTGAACTTCCTCATCCGCCACCACTGGCCGCGCGGCCTCGCCGTCGCGCTCGCCATGGTCGGCACGCTCGCGGTCATCGGCGGCCTCGTCTTCCTCATCGTCTGGCAGGTGCGCGCCGGCTACCCCGCCCTGCAGGAGCGCTCGATCGCCGCCTTCGACGACTTCCGCGCCTTCCTCGAGACGTCGCCCCTGGCGATCAGCAACGAGGAGTTCGACGGCTATGTCAGCGGCGTCGTCGACAGTTTCAGCAACGACGCGCTGCTGAGCGGCGCGCTCTCGGTCGGCACGACCTCGCTGCACGTCATCACCGGCTTTCTGCTGACGCTCTTTGCGACCCTCTTCATCCTCATCGACGGCAAGGGCATCTGGGCCTGGGTCACCCGGCTCTTCCCGCGCAAGGCGCGCGAGGCCGTGCGCGACTCGGGCCGGGCGGGCTGGCTCACCCTCACGACCTTCGTCAAGGTGCAGATCTTTGTGGCCGGGGTCGATGCTTTCGGCATCGGAGTCGGGGCCTTCGTCATCGGGCTCGTCTCGGGCATTCCGGGCGGATTCCCCCTGGTCATCCCGATCACGATCGCCGTGTTCCTCGGGTCGTTCATCCCGGTCGTCGGCGCGGTCGTCAGCGGGGTGCTCGCCGTCTTCGTCGCCCTCGTCTTCCTGGGGCCGGTTCCGGCGCTGTTCATGCTCGGAGTGGTGCTGCTCGTGCAGCAGATCGAGGGCCACGTGCTGCAGCCGCTCGTGCTCGGCAGCGCCGTCAAGGTGCACCCCCTCGCCGTGGTCTTCGCCGTTGCCGCGGGAGCGGGCATCGCCGGCATTCCGGGTGCGCTCTTCGCGGTGCCGCTGGTCGCCGTTCTCAACGTTATGGTGAACTACATAGCGAGTGGAAAATGGCGCACCAAGCCGCGCCCCGAACTAGAGGACGTCGTGTCGCCCGCATGACCACAGCACCGACAATCGGCCCCACCCTGGCCGACATCGAACAGGCGCGCGACGTCGTCTACCGCGTCGTCGAGCGCACCCCGATGGAGAGCTCGCGCTACCTCGCCGAGCTGCTCGGCTCGCCGGTGTTCCTCAAGTGCGAGAACCTGCAGCGCACCGGCTCGTACAAGATCCGCGGCGCGTACAACCGCCTCAGCCAGCTGACCGCTGACGAGCGCGCGCGCGGCGTCGTGGCCGCGTCGGCAGGCAACCACGCCCAGGGGGTGGCTCTCGCCGCCCGTGAGCTCGGCATCAAGGCGACGATCTTCATGCCGATCGGCGTGGCCCTGCCCAAGCTCTCGGCCACCCGTGACTACGGAGCGGATGTCGTGCTCCAGGGCCACATCTTCGACGAGACTGCGACGGCCGCCCGCGCCTTCGCGGCCGAGACCGACGCCGTCTTCATCCCGCCCTTCGACCACGTCGACATCGTCACCGGGCAGGGAACTCTCGGCCTCGAGATCCTCGACCAGGTGCCCAATGCCGACACGATCGTCATTCCCATCGGCGGCGGCGGGCTCATCGCCGGCGTCGCCTCGGCGGCCAAGCAGCGCGCAGCGGCCGAGGGCCGCACCGTGCGGATCATCGGCGTGCAGTCGGCGAACGCCGCGGCCTACCCCGTCTCGCTGTCGGCCGGCGCACCCACCGAGATCACGATCTTTCCGACGATCGCCGACGGTATCGCCGTCGCCAAGCCGGGAACCCTCAACTTCGACATGGTGCGCGACTACGTCGACGAGGTCGTCACCGTCACCGACGACGAGACCGCCAAAGCCCTGCTCGTGCTGCTCGAGCGGGCCAAGCTCGTGGTCGAGCCCGCGGGCGCCGTCGGCGTCGCGGCCCTGCTCAGCGGGCAGATCGCCAACACCGGCACGACGGTCTTCATCCTCAGCGGCGGCAACATCGACCCGCTCATGATGGAGCGCGTCATCAGCAACGGCCTCTCGGCCTCCGAGCGCTACCTCCGGCTGCGCATTCCCCTTCCCGACCGCCCAGGCCAGCTCGCCCGCACGTCGGCGATCGTCGCCGACCAGAACGCCAACGTCGTCGAGGTGCTGCACACGCGGCACAACTCGGGGATGCAGATCAGCCAGGTCGAGCTCGAACTGCACATCGAGACCCGCGGCCCCGATCACGCCGACCGGGTGCTCGCAGCGCTGCGGGCCGAGGGCTATGAGCCGCGGGTGGACTTCTGATCGCAACCGCCGGCCGAGACGGCCGTCGGCGTAGCGCCGCGCGAAGGCCAGAGGTGGCCTTCGCTCCCAGCGGGCGCTACGGGGCGTAGGTGTCGACCTTCACGATCTTCACCGGGATCGACTTGCCGTTCGGGGCGAGGTACGAGGTCTCGTCGCCGACCTTGAGGCCCATGATGGCGACCCCGAGCGGGCTGCCCTCGCTGTAGACGTCGAGGTCGCTGTCGCCGACGATCTCGCGGCTGCCCAGCAGGAAGGTCTCCTCGTCGCCGAGCACGGTGGCGGTGATGACGGTTCCGGGCTCGACCACGCCCGACGACTGCGGCGCCTCTCCGACGACGGCGTGGCGCAGCAGCTCGGTGAGAACGCGGATGCGCGCCTCGATCTTGCCCTGCTCCTCTTTGGCGGCGTGGTATCCACCGTTCTCTTTGAGGTCTCCCTCTTCGCGAGCCGCTTCGATCTTCTTGGCGATCTCCAGGCGGCCCTCACCCTCGAGCTGCTCGAGCTCCGCCTTGCGGCGGTCGAAAGCTTCCTGGGTCAGCCAGGTGACTGAGCTGTCGTTCGGCACGGGGTTCCTAACAATGAGAGACGACCGGCCGAATCCGGCCGGTCGTGAATGCTGCACAGCCTATGCGAGCCAGCAGCGGTAGATCAAGCCGGTAACGGCCAGTTCGGTCGTGCGCACCTGCTCGGTGAAGACGCGGGTTCGCTCTGTGCTGGCGGGCAGCTGCACGACCTTCCAGCCGACGTCGGTGAAGCTCTCGTTCATCGCCTTGACCGCGCAGGTCACGCTGCTGCCCGGCTCGGCAGTCACCTGCCACGTGACGCTGACACTCGAATCGTCGATGATCTCGTGGGCGACATCGCGAAACTCGATGTTCGCGGAATCCCCGTCGAGGGCGGCCCAGACCACCCACGCGATCAGGACGACGGCGAAGGCCCCGGCCACCGCGATCGCGAAGACCCGGCGCGAGCGCGAGACCGCACGCGTACGGCCGTAGCGCTCATCGAGGGACGGTGACGACAACGTTTCTCCAGACACGGGCGGATAGTCTTTCTTCAAGTATTCGCTATCGAAGGCAGCTTCATGACCCTGATCGACCTGCTCGCAGCAGCGACCCCGACTCCCACCCCCCTCGACGAGGACACCGTCACGCCCGGCTGGGTCGGCTTCGTCGTCATCTTCGCGCTCGCCCTCGTCACCGTGTTCCTCATCATCGACATGACGCGGCGGGTACGGCGCGTGCGCTACCGCGAAGAGGTGCGCGAGAAGCTCGCCGCGGAAGAGGCCGCACCTACCCCATAGGCGGGTTGGTCGCCACGAGGAAGATCGCGGTCCAGTGGCAGAGGAAGGCGAGAAGCGTCAGCGTGTGGAAGATCTCGTGGAAGCCGAAGACGCCGGGAACCGGGTTCGGCCGCTTGAGCCCGTAGAAGACGGCACCCGCGGTGTAGCAGAGCCCGCCGATGAGGATGAGCGTCATCATGACCGCGTTCGCCTGGAAGAAGTCGACGATGAACAGCATCGCCGCCCAGCCGAGCAGCACGTAGAGCGGCACGTACAGCCAGCGCGGGGCGCCCACCCAGAAGACCCGGAAGCCGATGCCGAGCGCGGCGCCGCTCCAGATCATCCAGAGCAGGATCGTCGCCTTGGCGGGCTCCAGGCAGAGAACCGTGATCGGGGTGTACGAGCCCGCGATGAGCAGGAAGATGTTGGAGTGGTCGATGCGCTTGAAGATCGACTTGACCCGGGGGCTCCAGTTGATGCGGTGGTACAGCGCGCTGGTGCCGAACAGCAGCAGTGAGCTGGCCACGAAGATCGACGAGCTGATCTTGGCTGCTGCCCCGTCGGCGAGAACGATGAGAACGACGCCGAGGGCGATAGCGACGGGGAAGGTGCCCGCGTGGATCCAGCCCCGCCAGGTGGGCTTGGTCTCGGGATTGAGCACCGCATCCTCGAGGATGGGGATGTTCGGGAGGCCGTCGGCGAAGTCGCTTTCCGACTCTGTTGCTGTCATGCGCTCAGGCTACTCCAGCAGAATTTCAGAAAGCTTCGAGCCAGCTTTGGGCTAGCGTAGGCGAAGTGAATGACAGGCAGGTGCCCTTCGGGCGCGGGTTGCTCTACGGGGTGTACCAGAGCCGACTCAAGCGCTGGCTGCAGACGCAGCAGCGGCCGAAGCATGTGGCGATGATCATCGACGGCAACCGTCGGTGGGCGCGCCAGCGCGGCCTCGAGACCGCCGCGCACGGCCACAC
The DNA here is from genome assembly GCA_013297645.1 of Actinomycetota bacterium. Taxonomy (GTDB): domain Bacteria; phylum Actinomycetota; class Actinomycetes; order Actinomycetales; family Microbacteriaceae; genus Conyzicola. The sequence goes on along the minus strand of JAAFHU010000006.1, from coordinate 3,507 downwards.
GGCCGGCGCGGCCAAAGTGCACGAGTTCCTCACCTGGTGTGACGACCTCGGCGTCGAGGTTGTCACCCTCTACCTGCTCTCGGCCGACAACCTCACCGGGCGCACGGCCGAAGAGCTGGCCGACCTCACCGAGATCATCGCCGACCTCAGTGAAGACCTCTCGCACTTCCGTGACTGGCGCGTGCAGCACGTCGGGCGCACGGCGGGCCTGCCTCAGGGGCTCGTCGATAAAATGCTCGCCGCCGAGAAGCGCACCGCCGACCACCGTGGTCTGCACATCAACCTCGCGGTCGGCTACGGCGGCCGTGCCGAGATCGCGGATGCGGTGCGCAGCATCGTCCGCAGCCACAACGAGGCGGGCGGCACGCTCGACAACCTCGCTGACGACCTCACCCCGGAATTGATAGCGGAGCACCTCTACACCGGGGGGCAGCCAGACCCGGACCTCGTCATCCGCACCTCGGGGGAGCAGCGGCTCAGCGACTTCATGCTGTGGCAGAGCGCCCACAGCGAGTTCTACTTCGTCGAGGCCCTCGGGCCCGACCTGCGCGAGGTCGACTTTCTTCGGGCCCTGCGCGACTTCGCACGACGCCAGAGGAGATTCGGGCAATGACGCTCAGCATCGACGACTATTCCGAGCGCTTCAGCGACGAGCCGGGCTACCTCGACTTCGCCGCCAAGGGCCCCATCGGCCAGACGGCCGCCGCCGAGCAGCTGGCACTCGTCGAACTGCTCGCGCGGGGCCGCTTCGGCAGCCTCGACCTGCTGCAGGATCAAGACCTGCGCGTGCGCGAGGCTGTCGGCGCCCTCACCGGCTTCGCTGCCGACCACATCGCCTTCCAGCCGAACACATCCCAAGGCCTCATGCACGCCCTCTTCGGGCTCAGCGGAACGGTGCTGCTCTCGCCCGCCGAGTTCCCGTCGCTGACTGTCGGGGCCGTGCGCTCGGCCGAGGCGCTGCACGCCCTGCAGACGACGTGGCTCGCCGAGGGCCCGGTGACGCCCGGCAGCATCAAGAAGCAGCTGACCAAGGCGACGACCGCGGTCGCCGTCTCGCTCGTCGACTTTCGCACCGGCTACCTCGTCGACCTCGAGGGAATCCGCCAGGTCATCGGCGACCGCCTGCTCATCGTCGATGCGATTCAGGGCTTCGGCGTCGTCGATGCGCCCTACGGTGTCGCCGACGTCGTCGCCTCCGGCGGGCAGAAGTGGACGAGGGCGGGATGGGGCACCGGCTTTCTCGCGCTCAGTGACCGAGCGATCGAGCGCCTCACCCCGGTCTTCTCGGGATTCAACGCGACCGAGGTGGACGGCATGCCCCTCGACGAGGTGCCGCCGCCCGCGCCCGGGGTGCGCGCGTACAGTGTCAGCAATCCCGACCCCATCGCCCAGGCGCGCTTCGCCGCCGCGCTCGAGGAGCTCGCCGAGGTCGGTGTGCCGGCCGTGCACGACCGCGTGATCAGCGCGACCGGCCGCGTTATCGACCTGGCCGACGAGTTCGGCATTCCGGTGGTCTCGTCGCGCAACCTCGCGGAGCGCGCGGGCATCGTCGTGGTCGAGCCGCCGGATGACCAGCTCACCGTGCTGGCCGCCTCGATGCACAACCACGGGGTCACCGCCACCCGGCGCGGCGGCACCGTGCGGCTATCCGCACACGTGAGCACGACCGAGGAGACCTTCGAGATGCTGCGGGCGAGTTTCGCCGGGTTCGCATCCGCCATCACTATTTGAACAGTTTGTGTCGCGTGGCGTGTCGCACCACTACATGTGCTGTCGAAGCCTACTTTCAGAGAACCGGGTAAGTCGCCCGGTCGAGACGGCCACGTAAGTTCGCCTCGATGAGCACAACCTGGCCGTCTTTGCAGACTGGATCCGGAGCGCGCAGCGCCCGGGGATGGAGCAGACGTGACCGAGCTCAACAACCAGAAGCAGACCGCCGCTCCCGCGGGAGCGAAGACCGCCGAGCGCACCTATGTGCTCGACACCTCGGTTCTGCTCTCTGACCCGAAGGCGATCTTCCGCTTCGCAGAGCACGCGCTCGTGCTGCCGGTCGTCGTCATCTCCGAGCTCGAAGCCAAGCGCAACGACCCCGAGATCGGCTACTTCGCCCGGCAGGCCCTCCGCAACCTCGACGAGCTGCGCGTCAAGCACGAGCGCCTCGATTTTCCGATCGCCATCGGCGACGGCGGATCGCTGCGCGTCGAGCTCAACCACTCCAACATGTCGGTGCTGCCGTCCGGCCTGCAGCTGGGCGACAACGACTCGCGCATTCTCGCGGTGGCAATGAACCTGGCCAACGACGGGCTGGCGGTCACCGTGGTCTCGAAGGACCTTCCGCTGCGGGTGAAGGCCGCATCCATCGGTTTGCAGGCCGAGGAGTACCGCGCCGAGCTCGCGGTCGACTCCGGGTACACCGGCCAGGCCGACATCGACCTCTCGAGCGAGCAGATGGCGCAGCTCTACGACAACGAGCAGCTGCACTCGCGGCTGGTACAGGACATGCCCATCAACACGGGACTCGTCATCCACTCGGATCGCGGCAGCGCCCTCGGGCGCGTCACCGGCAAGGGCGAGCTGCGCCTCGTTCGCGGCGACCGCGACCTCTTCGGCCTGCACGGCCGGTCGGCCGAGCAGCGTCTCGCGATAGACATGCTGCTCGACCCGGAGATCGGCATCGTGTCGCTCGGCGGCCGGGCCGGCACCGGCAAGTCGGCCCTCGCACTGTGCGCCGGCCTCGAGGCGGTGCTCGAGAAGCAGCAGTACCGCAAGATCATGGTCTTCCGCCCGCTCTACGCGGTCGGCGGCCAGGAGCTCGGCTTCCTGCCCGGTGACGCCGCGGAGAAGATGAACCCCTGGGCGCAGGCGGTCTTCGACACCCTCGGCTCTGTGGTCTCGCAGAACGTACTCGACGAGGTGCTCGACCGGGGCATGCTCGAGGTGCTGCCGCTGACGCACATCCGTGGCCGCTCGCTGCACGACGCCTTCGTGATCGTCGACGAGGCGCAGTCGCTCGAGCGCAACGTGCTGCTGACCGTGCTTTCGCGTATCGGCCAGAACAGCCGGGTGGTGTTGACCCACGATGTGGCGCAGCGCGACAACCTGCGGGTCGGGCGCCACGACGGCGTCGCCTCGGTCATCGAGTCGCTCAAGGGCCACCCGCTGTTCGGGCACATCACCCTGGCCCGCTCGGAGCGCTCCGCCATCGCGGCCCTCGTCACCGAGATGCTGGAGTCGAACGAGCTCGCCTAGCAGCGTCCCTCGCCGCGCCGCATCCGCCATTGTCGTAATTCAGGAACTCCTGTGGTTTCGCGTCCCTAAAAGTCAGACAACGGGCTGCGAGGTTTACTCCTGCCTCAGGTGTTCCTGTTTTGCGCCGCCACCGTTGTGCTAGTTGAACTAGAACAATAGGATGAGTGCATGCTCATCAGGGTCGACACCAGCAGCAGCGAACCGCTCTTCGAGCAGATCGCCGCGAGCGTCCGCCACCTCGCGTCCAGCGGCGAGGCC
>JAAFHU010000059.1 GCA_013297645.1 Actinomycetota bacterium | reverse complement strand
GGGTACGACGAAGACCGGGCCCATGCCGGCGCCGGCCGCCATCACACCGGTCGCGATTCCGATGCCGACGAGCGGCGACACCTGCTGCGAGATGCCGAGGATCGCGCTGACCCGCGCCCGCTGCGCAAGGGGGATCTGGTCGGGCAGCAGTGCCTGCAGGGCGGCGAGCACGAGGTTGAAGCCGACCTGCGCGACCGACCAACCGACAATGACCACCGGGATGCTCGGCGCGAATCCGACCACGGCCAGGCCGACGACGCCTGCCGCCGTTCCGATCACGATGTACGGACGCCGGCGGCCGAACTTGCTCGTTGTGCGATCGCTCGCCGCCCCCGCGAGCGGGTTGATGACGAGTGCGAACAATGCGCCGATGGCGCTCACCAGACCGAGGGTCGCCTCCTTGCCGCTCGGATCGAGCTCGGCGACCTTGAGCGCGAGGGTCGTGGCGACCGGGGTGATGAGGGCGACGTAGGCGCCGACATAGCCGAGGGCATAGAAGGCGACGAGGCCGCGCGGGGGTGCATCGTTCGACACTGAACTCATGTACCGAAGATAGCCGGAGGCCGACCGCACGGGCACGCGAAGTTAGTGCACGTATTCCAAGATTTCTTCTCCGACGGTGCGCATGGCGTCGAGCACGCGCAGGCGCTTCTCGAGGCTGTCGTCGTCGAACTGAATCGAGACGGCATACGACACCGCCGCGCGCTTGCCCTTGAGCGCTCCGGCCTCCGCGCGAACGCCGAGGTCGCTGCCGGTCTTGTTGATGAGCAGCGTGGAGTGGTCGGGCATCCGGTGGCTGAGGGGGTCGAGGCCGAAGGCGCTCGCCACCATCGAGAGGTCGCAGTTGAGCGAGAGCCAGCCGGTGACGCGCTGGCTGGTGCCGGGGTCGACGACCTCGCCGCGGGCCAGCTGGCCGAACAACCGGCTCAATTCTGCCGTGGACCCCACCGACAGCTGCGGGGCGTCGTCGGGTCCGCGGTTGTCGCGCACCACATCCAGCAGAGCCGTGCGGCTCATGCCGAGGCTCTCCGTGCGGGCCCGCACGGCCTCAAGCCCGACCTGCCGCAGCAGCAGATTGGTCGCGAGGTTGTCACTCGTGGCACCGACGAGGGTGGCGAGGTCGGCGACCGGAAGGGCCGGCGCCTGCAGGTGCTGCCAGATGCCGCTCTCGCCTACCGCGTCGCGGATCGACTTGTCGAGGATTCCGTAGCCGCTGAAGTCCTGCGAGGTGAGCCGCGCTGAGACCTCGATGAGCAGCAGGATCTTGCCGATGCTCGCGGTCGGCAGCACGATGCGGTCGTCAATCGCGACGATCGTCTCGTTGGAGGTGAGGTCGGTGATGTTGGCCGAGACCTGGCAGCCTTCGTAGGCAAGGCGGCCGAGGGCCGTGAAACTGCCCGCGAAACTGACGGTGCGGGTGTCGTTGATGTGCTTGCCGGGCTGCCGCGAGCGCACGCGCAGCGTGCGTTCTCTCGTGTTGATCAATTCAGTCACGGCGGCCTCTTAGTCCCACGCAACGATCAGCTCACCAGATGGTGACCCGCTCGTTCGGCTCCAACCACAGCGCGTCTTGGGGGGAGACATCGAAAGTGGTGTAGAAGTCGTCAATGTTACGCACGATCTGGTTGCAGCGGAACTCGTTCGGCGAATGAGGGTCGATTGCCAGCAAGCGGATGACCTCCTCGTCGCGCGCCTTGATCTGCCACGCCTGCGCCCACGAGAGGAAGAAGCGCTGAGCTCCGGTCAGCCCGTCGACGACAGGCGGCTCGGCACCGCCGAGCGAGATCAGGTAGGCCTTCCACGCGATCGAGAGGCCGCCGAGGTCGCCGATGTTCTCGCCAATAGTGAGGGCGCCGTTGACGTGGTGGTCGGGAACCTGCTGGGGGGCGAGCGCGTCGTACTGGGCGATGAGCGAGGCGGTGAGCTTCTCGAAGGCGGCCTTGTCGTCAGCGGTCCACCAGTCGGTGAGGCGCCCATCGCCGTCGTACTTGCTGCCCTGGTCGTCGAAGCCGTGCCCGATCTCGTGGCCGATGACCGCGCCGATCGCGCCGTAGTTGGCGGCGGCATCCCGGTTCTCGTCGAAGAAGGGGTGCTGCAGAATGGCCGCCGGGAACACGATCTCGTTGAAGCCCGGGTTGTAGTACGCGTTGATCGTCTGCGGCGTCATGAACCACTCGTCGCGGTCGATCGGCTTGCCGATCTTGCCGAGCTCACGGTGGAACTCGTACTCGCTCGTCGCGCGCACGTTGCCGAGCAGGTCATCGGCCGAGATCTCGAGGGAGCTGTAGTCGCGCCACTTCACCGGGTAGCCGATCTTGGGGGTGAACTTGTCGAGCTTCTCAAGGGCCTTGGCGCGCGTCTGCGGGCCCATCCAGGTGAGGGCGCTAATGCTCTGCCGGTAGGCCTCGACGAGGTTGGCGACGAGCTCGTCCATGGCGACCTTCGCGGCGGGCTGAAAGTGCCGTTCGACGTAGACGCGGCCGATCGCCTCGCCGAGCGATCCCTCGACGAGCGAGACGGCCCGCTTCCACCGCGCGCGCAGCTCGGGGGTGCCGCTGAGGGTCTTGCCGTAGAAGCCGAAGTTCTCGTCGACGAAGTCCTGGCTGAGGTAGGCGGCATTCGAACGGACGACCTGCCAGCGCAGCCAGTCGACCCACGACTCGATGCGCTCGGGGGTGAGCAGCTGCTCAAGTCCCTCAATGAAGCTGGGCTGGCGCACGACCACCTCGTTGAAGGAGTTCTCTGGCACGCCGAGCGCTTCGAGCCAGACGCCGAGGTCGACACTGGGAACGAGGTCGTTCGCGGCCTCCCAGCTCATCGGGTTGTAGGTCGCCTCGCTATCGCGGGTGCGCACGTTGTCCCAGTGGGTGGACGCGATGTCCGTCTCGAGGGCGACGATGCGGGCGGCACGGGCCGGCGCGTCGTCGAGGCCTGCGAGCGCCAGCATCCGCTCGATGAAGGCGGCGTACGCCGTGCGGATCTCAGCGAACTTCTCGTCGTGGTAGTACGACTCGTCGGGCAGGCCGAGGCCGCCCTGCTCGACGAAGACCAGGTAGCGCTCGGGCTGGCCGGGGTCGTTGTCGACGAACAGCTGCACGAATCCACTGACCCCCTGGCGCTCGAGCAGGCCGAGGGTGGTCAGCAGGGAGTCGACCGTGGCGACGCCGTCGACCTGCGCGAGCAGCGGCTGCAGCGGGGTCGCGCCAAGCTCGTTGGCGCGCGCCTCATCGAGGAAGCTCGCATAGAGGTCGCCGAGCTTGCGCTCCTCGGTGCCGGGTGCGGCCTGCTGCGCCTCGACGATGATGTCGCGCACCGCCCTCTCTGCCTCTTCGGCGAGAACGTAGAAGGAGCCATAGCGGGCCTTGTCGTTCGGGATCTCGGTGCGCGCGATCCACTTGCCGTTCACGTGGCGGAACAGATCGTCTTGCGGACGAACGCTGTCGTCGAGGTCGTCGAGTGCGATACCGGCGGGAAGGCTGCTGTCAGTCATGCACCAAGCCTAGGCTGGCCACATGTCTGCACTAACAGCGTTGTTCATCGGCGGAAACGGAACCATCAGCTCAGCGGTCAGCGCCCTCGCGGTCGAGCGGGGCGTCGACCTCACCCTGCTCAACCGCGGCACCGATTCGACCCGGCCGCCGATCGAGGGCGCGAGGCACATCGCCGGCGACGCGGACAACCTGCCGGCCCTCGGCGACTATGACGTCGTCGTCAACTGGCGCTCCTTCCTGTCCTCGGCAGTGGAGAAAGACGTCGCCTACTTCACCGGCAAAACCGCGCAGTACGTGTACATCTCGTCGGCCTCGGCCTACCAGAAACCGGTCGCCCGCCTGCCGATCACCGAGTCGACCCCGCTGCGCAATGACTTCTGGCAATACTCGCGCGACAAGATCGCGAGCGAGGACGTGCTGGTCGCCGCCTACCGCTCCGCCGGCTTCCCCGCGACCATCGTCCGCCCCTCGCACACCTACGACCGCACCGCGATCGTGCTCGAGGGTGGGTGGACGCAGCTCGACCGCCTGCGCCGCGGCGAGCCCGTCGTGGTGCACGGCGACGGCACCTCGCTCTGGACGCTGACCCACAACACGGATTTCGCCCGCGCCTTCGTCGGCCTGCTGGGCAACCCGCGCACTATCGGCGAGGCCTACACGATCACCTCCGACGAGCTGCTGACGTGGGATGCGATCGCCAGCCTCTACGCGTCCGCGCTGGGCACGACCGCCGAGATCGTGCACGTTGCGTCGGAGACCATCGCCCGGTCCATTCCCGAGTGGGGACCCGGCCTGCTCGGCGACAAGGCGCACTCGGTCATCTTCGACAACGCGAAGATCAAGGCTCTCGTGCCCGACTACACCGCAGTCGTGCCCTTCTGGAAGGGCGCCCGCGAGACGGTCGAGTGGTACTTGGCTGAGCCGTCGCGGCAGACCGTCGACGCCGGCCTCAACGCCACGCTCGACGCGCTCATCGCTGCAGCCCGCTCATAGCGCGGCAACGACTCGCCTGGCGCCATGCCACCTCGACACTGACTGCTCTGCGGTCGCCGTTCGCCGTGTCTCTGCTCCAGTGCGCGACCAGCTCGCCGACTGGTGTGCGCCTGGTCGAATGCGCTAGATCGACGGGCAATGAATGCCCGAAATCAAGAATCAGACCGTGGTGGCGGGCAAGAGCTCCTTGACCACATTAACCCGTCAACGGCGCGCCGAAAGCGCCATCAGGCTGACTCTCCCCGAGTTCTGTGCACGTCTCACGCGTGTGAGCGACTGCCCCGCCACACTCCTGAAATGACGGCCGTTTCGCCACGCCATCTCAGACGGCCGTCATTTCAGGAGCATGCCGGAAGGCCGCCGACGTTGTAGTGATCGCAACGGTGAGGAGCGTGCTAAGCCGAGCGCGCGTGACTAGTGGTGGGCTGTGCGGGCTGATTGGGGCGGCGCGGTCGTCGCGCCGAGGTGAAACTCGCTGTCGAAGAGTTGTCCGGCGGGCGCTTCGCCCGCAAGCAGGGCGAGCACACCCTCGCCCGCTGCGCGGCCCTTCGCGAAGGCGGGCTGCACCATTGTTGTCAGATCGATCGGCGCGATGCCGTCGAGGCGCACCCCGTCGAAGCCGACGACGCTGAGGTCGTTGGGAACGGCGAGCCCGAGCTCCTGCGCCGCGCGGATCACGCCGACAGCGAGCAGGTCGCTCTGCGCCACGATCGCGGTCGGGCGCTCGGACGAGGCCAGCACCTCCAAGGCAGCGCGGTATCCCTCGTCGACTGTGCTCGCCGAGCTGACAAAGGCACTGGATGCCGGGAACACGTCCCGCACACCGGCGATGCGCTGCGAGGCCGTGTAGCCCTCACTTCGCGCCTCCCACTCGGGCGTCGCCCAGCCACGCGCGTGGGGTGCGTCGAGCGAGAGGGTCACCATGGTCACGTCGCGGTGGCCGAGGTCGCGCAAGTGTTCGGCAAGGCGGCGGGAGGCCAGGCGGTTGTCGAGGTCGACCGCGAGAACGCTCGGCATCGGCTCGGTCTCGATGCCGACGATCGGCACACCGCGCTGGGCGAACACGTGCACGGCGTCGGCGAGGCGGGTGCTGCAGCCGATGAGAACGACGGCGTCAATGGGCACGGAGCGAAAGCTGCTCGGGCCTTCGGCGTTGTCGGTCAGGAGCAGCAGGGCGGAGCCGCTCGGCCCGATAGCGTCACTGATGCCGTCGAGGGTGGCGATGTTCATCGGGTCGCGGAAGGCCTCGCTGACGCTGTCCTCGAGCACGACCCCGACGATTCCGCTGCGACCGCGGCGCAGGGACTGCCCGCGCGGATCGGGCCCGGCGTAGTTGAGCTGCGCGGCGGCGGCGAGCACCTTGGCCTTCGTGGCGTCCGACACGGGACCGGCGCCGCTGAAGGCGAGGGATGCCGTCGAGGCCGAGACTCCGGCCAGCGCGGCGACGGCGGCGAGGTTGGGCCTCGGAGCCTCGGTACTTGCCGTCTCATCCATAGTGTTGCTACTTTAGTCGAAACGATTCGATCGAATCGATTCGAGTTTCTACAGCACAGGATTAGCCAATGTCGAAGACGACCACCCCCTCCACGTACGCCGGCGGGCTCACGCGCGGGCAGGTCGTTGCCTGGCGCAACGCGGTCTTCGCCATCTTCGCGATCTGCGGTGTGGCGATGGCGACCTGGGTCTCGCGCATCCCCAGCGTTCGCGACGCCTTCCAGGCCGACACCTTCACCGTCGGCATCCTCGCCTTCGGTATCGCGGTTGGCTCGATCGTCGGGCTCGTAGCCTCGAGCCACATCATCAGCCGGCTCGGTGCCGCGCGCACGATCCTCGTCATGCTCGTCAGCGGCGCGGTCGGCCTCACCGTCGCCGCGGTGGCCGCGACCGTCGGGCCGAACTTCGCGCTCACCATCGCCGGCCTCGTCGTCTTCGGCGCGGCCTTCGGCATCTGCGATGTGGCGATGAACGTCAACGGCGCCGCGCAGGAGCGTGTGCTGGGCAAGCCGATCATGCCGATCTTCCACGCCTTCTTCAGCTTCGGCACCATGGCGGGCGCCGGCATCGCCGTGCTCGCCGAGGTGCTGCACCTCTCGATCGCGGCCCACGTCGGCATCATCGCCGCGCTCATGGTGGGCACGGTGCTGTTCTCGGTGCGCTACCTGCAGTCCGAGCACATCGTCGAAGATGGCGCCGAAGTCGTGCCCGACGACGACCACTCGAAGACCTGGCGCGGCCGCCTGAGCATCTGGCGGGATCCGCGCACGCTGCTCATCGGCCTCATCGTGCTCGGCATGGCTTTCACCGAGGGCTCGGCGAACGACTGGCTGGCCCTCGCAATGGTCGACGGCCACAACGTGACGAAGGCCAACGGCGCCCTCATCTTCGGCATCTTCGTCACCGCGATGACGGTGGGGCGCCTCGCGGGCGTCAAGGTGCTCGAGCGATTCGGCCGCGTGCCGGTGCTGCGCGGCACGGCCCTGCTCGCCGTCGTCGGCCTGCTCATCGTGATCTTCGGACCGAACGCCTACGTCGCCACCGTCGGCGTGGTGCTGTGGGGCCTCGGCGCCTCGCTCGGATTCCCCGTTGGCATGTCGGCCGCGGCCGACGACCCGAAGACCGCCGCCGCGCGCGTGAGCGCGGTCGCCACAATCGGCTACTTCGCCTTCCTGGTCGGCCCGCCCGCCATCGGATTCCTCGGCCAGCACTTCGGCCTGCTCAACGGCCTGCTCGCTGTGCTCGTGCTCGTCATCGTCGCCGGACTTGTCTCGGGTGCCGCGCGGGAGCCGCAGAAATCGTGACCGAGGCGCTCGAGCGCGTCGACACGGGATGGTGGCGCTTCGCCATCTTCGCGATGTTCGCCGGCAACGGCCTCGCTATCGGCACCTGGGCGTCTCGCACGCCGGCGACTGCGGACGCGCTCGGCCTCGGACTCGCCCAGATGGGCCTGCTCATCACGACCATCCCGCTGGGCGCGCTTCTCGGCCTGCTCGTCTCGAGCCACGTGCTCGAGCGCCTCGGCGAGCGCCGCACCGCGGTCGCGGCACAGTTCACTGGAATGCTGTCGTTCGCGCTCTTCGGCATCGTCGCCGTCATCACCGGCAATGCCCTGCTCGGCGCACCCTTGCTCGTGCTCTACGGTGTCGGCATCTCGGTTACCAACATCGTCATCAATCTCGAGGCGGCGGCCAACGACCGCGCCAGCGGGCGCACCTTCATGCCGCTGTTCCACGCGGCCTTCAGCATCGGCGCGGTCGTGGGCGCGGCGGCCGGGGCTGTCGCCTCCGCAACCGAGCTGAGCATCGGCATCCACTTTCCCGTGGTCGCGGGCGTGATGCTCGCCATCATCCTCAGCGTGGTGCGCCTCCTGCCAGAGTTGCGCGAGAGCCAGGTCGAGCCGCCGAGCTTCGCGGAGCGAATGAAAGTATGGGTCGAGCCGCGCACGCTGCTCATCGGGTTCATCGTGCTCGCGGCCTCGTTCACCGAGGGCACCGCCAACAACTGGCTGTCGCTGGCCATGGTCAGCGGACGCGGCTGGCAGCCGGAGCTCGGCGCGACCGCGGTCACCGTCTTCGCGTCGGCGATGGTCGTCGGGCGCTTTCTCGGCGGATGGTACGTCGACCGCTTCGGACGCGTCGCCGCCCTGCGCACCGCCTTCGCCCTCGCCGCCGCGGGAGTTCTCGTCGTCACCCTCGTGCACGCCGAACCCGCCATCTTCGCGGCCGTCGCGCTGTGGGGCCTCGGCGCCTCGCTCGGCTACCCCCTCGGCATCTCCGCAGCGGCCGACAACCCGCGCAACGCGCCGGCCCGCGTCGCCGCCGTCGCGACGGTCGCGACCATCAGCGGTCTGCTCGGGCCTTCGGTGATCGGCCTGCTCGGAGAGCTCTTCGGCCTGCCCGAGGCCTTCTTCGTCGTCGCGGTGTTGGCGGTCGTCGCCCTCGCGGTCTCGGGGGCCGCCCGTCCGCCTAGGCTCTAGGGGTGCGCCTTGTCATTGCCAAATGCTCCGTCGACTACGCGGGCCGGCTCAGCGCGCACCTGCCCGTAGGCACCCGCCTGCTCGTCGTCAAAGCCGACGGCAGCGTTCTCGTGCACGCCGACTCGCTCAGCTACAAGCCGCTCAACTGGATGAGCCCGCCGGCCACCCTCGCCGTGATGCAGCCCGACGCCGATCAGGCCGAGGCGGGCGTGACCGAGATCTGGCGCGTCGCGCAGGCGAAGACCGCCGACCTGCTGGTGATCAGCATCCATGAGATCCTGCACGACACCACGCATGACTTGGGCGTCGACCCCGGACTGCAGAAGGACGGCGTCGAGGCCGACCTGCAGAAGCTGCTCGCGGAGCAGATCGAACTGCTGGGCGAGGGGCACACCCTCGTGCGGCGCGAGTACATGACGGCGATCGGGCCGGTCGACATCCTCGCCCGGGACGCGGCCGGAGCGAGCGTCGCCGTCGAGATCAAGCGCCGCGGCGACATCGACGGCGTCGAGCAGCTGACGCGCTACCTCGAGCTGATGAACCGCGATCCGCTGCTCGCGCCGGTGTCGGGCGTGTTCGCCGCCCAGGAGATCAAGCCGCAGGCGCGAACATTGGCGACCGATCGCGGCATTCGGTGCCTGCTGCTCGACTACGACGAGATGCGCGGACTCGACGACGGGCACCACCGGCTGTTCTAGGCACGGGCCCGCCGGCGCCTCCAGATCATGATGCCCGCCGCGGCGGCCACCGCCGCGGCCCCTGCGCCGATAGCGATCGGGGCGACTGCGCTCTCGGGACTGCTCGTCGCTCCGGCCTGCTCCAGGCCGCGCTGGTCGTCGACGAAGGAGGCGACCCACGCGAGCGCGGAGTTCCAGTTGACCGTCATCTCGTTCGTTGAATACGACTGGATGTCGTCGAGATAGCACTGCTGCGGCGCGCATCCGGCATTGAAGGTCTGCACCGCGATGGGGTCGGAGTAGGCGCTGTTCGGTCCGCCCGCGAGCGTGCCGACCGGCGGGGACGGCAGCGAGACGTCGAGCTGGTGGGCGAACCAGCGGCTGTGCTGGTTCTGCGAGTACACCGTCCCGTAGCCCGTGACATAGGAATTGTTCATCGCGTTGCGGCCGAGCAGGTAGTCCATCGACTCGACCACGGCGGCGGCGTACTCCCCCGCGCCGGTGAGGTCGAAGGCGGTCGCGATGACGACCTGGTTGTTGAGCACCGAGCTGTTCGATCCCCAGTCATAGCCCGAGATCGGCGCGAAGGCCTGGCCGAAGTTGGTGCTGCGCTGGTTCTCGACGTAGCGGTCGGCGAGGGCGACGATGGAGTCCTGCACGGCCTCGCGGTCGGCGAGCTTGCTCGGCACGGTCGCCAGGTCGAGCCGGCCGAGTGCCGCAGTCTCGCCCCAGTTGAAGCCGTTGTAGCTGAACAGGTCGGCGGTGTGCCACTCGTTGGCCTTCAGAGCGCTCTCGAACTCGGGCTCGCCCGTCGTCAGGTAGAGCTCGGCCGCGGCCCAGTAGAACTCGTCCTGTACCTTCTTGTCGTCGTAGGGCCCGCCGCCGTCATTGCCGTCGGAGACCGGGGCATAGAGATCGGGGGTCGCCAGGGCCGCTGCATAGGTCGAGCGGGCGGCCGCGATCAGCGTCGCGCTGAACTCGGGGTCGTACTGCTCGAAGAGCCGTGCGCCCTGTGCCGCGACGGCAGCGAGGTTGAGGGTAGCGGCGGTCGAGGGGCGGTGCAGTTCGCGCTGCTTCGGGTCGTCCGATGGCAGCAGCGGCAGGCCGGTCCAGCCATCGTCCTGCACTTTGTGGTGCACCATGCCGGCGTACTCCTCGCCGGCCGGCACCTGCATCTTCAGCATCCACTCGAGCTCCCAGCGCGCCTCGTCGAGCACGTCGGGCACGCCGTTGGCCGACTCGGGAATGTCGAGGGTGCCGTCGTCGAGCGCGCCCGGGGTCGCGGTCGGCGCGGTCAGCGTGCGCTCGTAGAGGCTCATCAGCTGGTAAACGGCGATGCCCCCGTTGACGACGTACTTGCCGTGGTCGCCGGCGTCGTACCAGCCGCCGGTCACATCGAGCGTGTAGTCGCAGGTGTAGTTCTGCATGAAGCCCTCGGGCTTCTGGCACGGCACTGCACCGTCCCCGGTGTTCGGGGCGACGTCGAGGTGGCCGGCCGGGCGCTCGTAGCCGGGAGTGGTGATCTCGATGCCGCTGCGCACGAGCCCGAAGTAGTTGAGCGCGTCATAGCGCAGACTGCCATAGAGGTCGTCGGCGATCGAGAAGGGGTAGCTCGCCTCGCCGTCCGCCTCGAGGGTGAAGCCGTCGCCGCTCGCGCCGAAGTCGGTGAAGTCGATGACGTGCACTGACGATCCCGCGCTCGAGTCCTTGCCGCGGGGGTCGCTGCTGCCGGTCGCCACGCTCGCGCCGTCGCTCGACCTCAGGGTCCAGTCGACCGGCGCGGTCTCGTCGCTGATGAGCGTCGCGAACTTGGGACCACTCGCCAGATAGCCGAGCTGGTTGACCCGTACGCGCGTGCCGGTCTCGGGCACGTAGGCTGCAGCCGGCTCACCGGCGGCGATGTGCACGTCGTCGAGGCAGAAGCGCCAGTCGGCATCGGCCCCGCCGAGCTGGAAGGCGAGCTGTGCCTCGGGCAGGTCGAGTGACGAGTTGAACTGGAAGTGGAACTCGCTCGTGTCGCCGCCGATGGCCGGGTTGGCCTCGTAGGTCGCGTTCCACGGCGGCTCACCCTGCTGCACGAGCGCGCGGATGACGACCGGAAGCTCGGTCTCGCCGGTGGCCGTGAACGAGAAGTCGTAGTCCTCGCCCGCCTCGATCGGCACGCCGTCCACACCGACGATGGAGCTCCACGCCGTGGTCGTGCCGCCCGGCACGTCGACGCACAATTGCCCGCTGCTCGAGTCGGCGACCATGTCCTGGGTCGTGAACCAGGGCGCATGACCGCCGTCGAACCCGCCATTGGGAACGAGCTCGGGCCCGGCCGCATTGGCCGCGATAGCGGGGGCCATGAGGGCCGCCGCGACCACCAGAACTACACCAGCTCGAAACATGCCACACTCCTTCGTGCGCCCCGTGGGAGCGCTCCCAGCGTATCGGCCGATTCCGGACTACACCAGTGTGCTGGAGTAGGCGTGCTCGATGCCGTCGACGATTCCGGTCATCAGCAGCACGAGCAGCCCGACGACGAGTTGCGCCGCGAGCACGGCAACGGGGAGCGCGATCGCACGGAATCGGCGGTCACGGCGGTAGAGGGTGACAATGAGCGCCGCGATGATCAGCACGAGCAGTCCAAGAAAGCCGAAGCTGAAGCCCAACAGTTCGCGGAGGTAGGCGAGGTCCTGGCTGACATCGACCTTCGCCGGGTTCGCGGCATCGATCGCCGCCTCGATCAGCCTTCCGAACAGCATCGGCAGCCCGATGACGAGGGAGGCGAGCACGACCGTGACGGTGTGCAGCCGGCTCGGCGGGGTGGGGGTGGTGTCAGTCATAGTAGCTCCTGTCTTACCCCCCGTTCGGGGGAGTGACCCTAGGCTAGCTCTCCGACTCGTAGGCTGGAAGCAAATGAGCCTCCCCTATACCTGTGTGCTCTTCGACCTCGACGGCACAATCGTGGACTCCGCGCCCGGCATCACCGCGACGCTCGCCTATACCTTCGAGACGCTCAAGCGCCCGATCCCGTCACCCTCGCAGCTGCTCGAGTACGTCGGTCCGCCCATCCTCGAGTCCTTCGAGCACCTCGCCGGAATGACCGACGTCGAGGCCCACCAGGCACTCGCGATCTACCGCGAGCGCTATCTGCAGCACGGGGTCGGCAACGTCTCGATCTACCCGGGGCTCGCCGGCGTGCTCAAGGCGATCCACGAATCGCCGGTGGCGCTCTCGCTCGCGACATCGAAGCCCGAGTCGCTGGCGCGCATCGCGCTGACCTCGCTCGGCGTCATCCAGTATCTGGATGTGCTCACCGGGGCGTCCGAGGACGAGGTGCGCAGCGCCAAGGCCGACGTCGTCGAAGAGGCGCTCATTCGCCTGCGCGCCCTCGGGGCAGACACGTCGCGGCCGGTCATGGTCGGCGACCGCTTCTACGACGTCGAGGGCGCGGCTGCCCACGGGGTGCCGACGATCTTCGTCGAGTGGGGCTACGGCTCGGCCGCCGAGAAGGTCGGCACTATCGCCTCGGCGAGCTCGGCCGCGCAGCTTCAGGAACTGCTGCTCGGGCACCGCATATAGGTCGGGCGCCCCTCGGCGCGGTCCATCACATGGTCGCTCATCGCTGCGCCGCACAGCGGGCAGGGCTTGAGGCCGCTGTCGGGCAGCGGCGCCTGGTCGTAGGGGCCGAGCTTCGGCGGCCCGAGGTAGGGGATCAGCGCGGCGTTCAACCTGTCCCACCAGGGGACCCGTGTGGTAGTCACAATGATTAGTGTACTAATTATTAGGACAGACGATACGGTGGATGCATGGACCCGCTCGCTCTCGACCGCCAGGTCTGCTTCGCGCTGGCCGCGGCATCGCGCAGCGTCATCGGCCTGTACCGGCCGGTGCTCGCACCGCTCGGCCTCACCCACCCGCAGTACCTCGTGATGCTGGCGCTCTGGGAGCGCAGCCCTCGCACGCTCGGGGATGTCGCGGACGCGCTCTACCTGGAGTCGGCGACGCTCTCGCCCCTTCTCAAGCGCCTCGAGCAGGCCGGCTACGTCAGCCGCGCCCGCAACCCCGACGACGAGCGGTCGCTCGACATCACGCTGACGCCGGCCGGAGAGGCACTGCGAGCACACGCGCTCGACGTGCCGGGCACCATTGTGGAGCGGCTCGGGGTTCCCGTCGAACAGCTCGAGCGGGTGCGCGACGAACTCACTGCGCTGCTCGAAGCGTCGTCAGCGCGCTAGCTGCTCGACCGCGCGACCGTAGAGACCGGGCAGCGCCCTCGCCAGAGGCACGACG
>JAAFHU010000058.1 GCA_013297645.1 Actinomycetota bacterium | reverse complement strand
GGACCGGATGACGACGAAGTACGTTCCAGCGGCAAGGTTCTCGAAGAGGTAGTTGCCCTCGAGGTCGGTGACAACCGAGGAGGCGAAGCTGTCGTCGCTTGCCGTTGCGCCGGGCTCAAACGTGCCCGCTGTGGCACCGTCGTCGAGCCACAGCTGCACGGTGACGCCCGCTATTCCGATCTCTCCGCTGTCGAAGTAGCCGTTGTTGTCGGTGACCACTACTGTGGCCGCGTCGCTGTCGCTCTGGTCGAGCCAGACCTGGTTGCCGAGACGGAGGCCGAAGAAGACACCGAAGTCGACGGTGAGGTTCGACCGGTCATCGCGGAAGCCGCCCGTTTCGACGAGGGTCGATGTGGTCGCGTCAGTCTCACCGGTTGGTTCGGAGTGGTCGTCGGCACCGTCGCCCACGCGGAGCAGCCCCGACGAGAAGCCGGTGAGCGGGCTGCCATTCGCGTTGTTGTCACTGTCGCTATCGCTGCCGGCTGCACTCACCGGGGTCGCGGAGATCGATCCGGCAAGCACTGCCTGGCCGGACGGAAGCACGACGAAGTAGTCACCGGCATCGAGGGCGGTGAACTCGTAGTGGCCGTTCGCGTCGGTGGTGACCGCGGAGCCGATCTGGGAGTCCCCGGCATCGAGGGCCCCGGGAGTGGTGCCGTCATCCGTATACAGCTCGACCAGCACGCCGGGAATCGCCGGCTCGCCGCTGTCTTGCACGCCGTTGTTGTTCCAGTCAGACCAGACGAGGTTGCCGATGCGGAACTGCGGTGCAGGCGAGAATCCGAAGTCGACGAGCAGCTGGGAGTTCGCGTCGTCGGTCGTCGAGGCGGCGAAGGTATCGGCCAGGTTCTCGGAATCCGAGTTTCCGAAATCACCGGACTCGCTCGTCGGCTCGCCCCCGTAGGTCAGCTCGACTACCCCGCTCGAGGCGATGTAGCCGGCAACACCGCCCTGCCCGTCATCGTCGTCATCGACGAGTTCTGGGTCACCCGCGTTGGTGTCCGGGGTGGACGACCGCAGGCCAGAGAGCTGGCTCTGCCCCGAGGCAATCGCCACGAAGTACGCGCCCGCGGAGAGGCCGTCGAACACGTACGTGCCGTTGAGGGTCGTGACCGAGGCGACGTAGCCGGTGGAGTCGGCACCGGCCGGCTCGAAGAGGCCGTCAGTGTCGACATCGCGCCACAGCTCGAGCTCCAGCCCGTCGGCGATGGCGAGCTCGCCCGCGTCGGCGATGCCGTTGTCCTCGTTGCTGAGGGTGAATCCAGCGCCGTTGCTGCCGTTGTCGAGCCAGACGAGGCTGCCGAGCCGGAGCGGCTGGTAGAAGCCGAGGTCGACGGTGAGGTTCGAGCGGGCGTCGCCGTCAGTCCAGGCATCGCCTCCCGACTCCTCACCCGTGGGCTCGCTCGCGTCGAAGGGATCGGTAGCGCTGCCGAGCGTGAAGACGCTCGTTCTGGCGGCTGCCGTCGGGGTCAGCTGAATCGCGTTGGAGTTGTTGTCGCCGCCGGTCTCGGTGAGTGCCTCGACGCCGGATCCGCTCGACGCCCGAAGGCCCTCCAGGGGCGCGCCGGACCCGAAATCAGTCGACGGAATCTCTACGTAGTAGTCGCCTGCGGGCAGGTTCTCGAACAGGTAGTACCCGCCGCTGGCGGTGCTGGTCGTCGCCACCAGCGATCCGCCCGAGGTGCGCAGGGTGACGGTGACCCCGTCGATTCCCGCCTCACTGTTGTCGAGAAGGCCGTTGTTGTTGACGTCGTACCAGACGCGGTTTCCCACGCGGTACTCGGGCGTCGGCGAGAAGATGAAGTCGATATTGAGGTTGGATGACGCATCCGAGACGCTGTAGCCGAGGAAGCTGTCTGCTCCGCTGAGGTCGATGGGAGCCGAGCCGGAGTAGGGGCCGCCGTAGGCCATGGTGAAGCTGGCCGAGATGGCGGTCCAGCCGTTGGGCAGGTCTCGTGCTCCATCGTCGCCGGAGTCGCCGACGAGGGTGTTGGCCGTGCTCGGGTTCGCGCTCGCACCGGGCACGGACGCGTAGCCGTCGAGCGCGGTCGGGTTCGAGGCACCCGACTGGTCGGCCGGAATCGCAACCCGATAGCTGCCGGGAGCGACCGCGTCGAAGTAGTAGTTGCCGCTGGCGTCGGTCTCGACCGAGTCCACGACGGAGTCGTCGCTCGCGTCGAGCAGCTCGACGATGATGCCCGCAGGGGCGCGCACATCGGCAGAGCCGTCGCTGTCGGTGTCGAGGAAGAGCGTCGAGCCGACGACGAGCGGCAGCAGCGTCACGTGGGCGTCATCCTGATCGTCCTCGGCGAGGATGTCGTTGTCGGGAGTCGAGTCCACGTCTTGCACATAGGCGGGAATCGCATCGCCGGTGCTGGCTGTGTTGTCGAACGCGACGATCTCGGCGACGTTGTAGTACGGCGGCGTCGGCACGTCGGTCGTGACCCGGGTCGTGACTTGGAAGGTCACCGACTCGCCCGGCGCGAGGTGGTCGATGGTCCAGACATCGGCGCCGCCGTAGGTCACGTTGCGCACGTTCGAGGCCGACGAGGTGGGCGTCTGGCTCGTGTTGTCGCCGGGGGTGATCGTCATCTCAGCACCGGGTCGGTCCTGCACCGCGATGTTGTAGGCGTCGGTGGCACCCTGGTTCTGGATGGTCACATCGAAGGTGACCGCATCCGGCAGCGGGCCGTCTACATACCCCGACTCGCTCGACGTGAGGTCCTTGATGAGGGCGAGGTCGTAGAGCGGAACGCTGGCAACGTCGTGGTCGTCCTCGTCGAGATTGCCGGTCGTGTTCAGTGTCGAGCTGGTGATGTCGTTCGTCCAGCGCTTACCCGTGAGGTCGTCGTCGGCGACGGTGCCATCGTTCGCGGCGTTGGAGTCGGGGACCGAGTCAATGTCGACGACATTGCCGTTGGCGGAGTCGCCATTCGTCGAGTTGCCGTCGGTGTCGACATAGCTGATCTCGGCGAAGTTGTAGAGCACGGCATCGATGGGCGCGTTCAGCGCCGTCGGCTCGATCGCGAGGGTGATCGGGAACGAGACGCTCTGGCCGGCGGCGAGCGCCGGCACGTTCAGCGCGGGACGGCTCGGGGTTCCCGCACCACTGATCGCCCACGAGACGCTGCCGGTAGCCGAGGGCGACGAGTAGGTCGCCGTGACCGGCTGCGCGGCACTGAGCGCCGTGAAGTCCGAGGTCTGGATGTAGTCGCGAATCACCACGGGGTTGACCGCCGTCGTGCCCTGGTTGACGACGGTGATGGTGAAGGTGGCCTGTGCCGTGCCGCCGACGACCGATCCGGTGAAACCGGTCAGCTGCTTGCGCAACGCGAGGTCGACGGTCGACTTGAGCGTGTTCGTCACCGTGACGACCGACTGGGACGCACCTGTGCCAGCGATCGTCACCGGCGCGCCGGGGCTGACCGAGAAGGAGACCACCGACGCAGCCGCGCCCTCGGACACCGTCGCCACTGCCCCGAGGGGAAGGGAGATATCGACAGCATTGCCCGCGCCGACCCCGATCGAGAAGGCCGAGTTCGCCCCGACGTTGTAGGGATCGCCCCGGAAGTCGACGGCCGACAGAGTCAGCGGATAGGTCGCACCGGGCGGCGAGGCGCCTCCGGACGCACTGATGGCCTTGACCACGTGCAGGGTGCCGTTGGCTTTGAATCCCGCATCGAAGCTGAAGTCGTTCTCTCCGACGCTCGGCGCCGAGAACGCAATCTCGCCCTTGGTGGGGTCGGACCCATTGGGCACGGCGTCCGAGTCGATCTCGTCGTTCGCCCCGGCGTCCGTCGTCGTGAATGACGCGTCCCCCCACGACGCAGTGCCGATTCCGGACGCGAATGTGCCCGTCGTCGGCTTGACGAACTGCACGGTGTAGCTGCCGCCATCGGCGAGGAACTCACCGACGAGATCCGCATCGGTGGAGCTGAAGTAGTACGTTCCGTTGGAGTCGGTCGTGCGCGTCGCCAGCACGGTAGCACCCTGCACCAGGTTGACGGTGACGCCGGAGATGGCGGCCTCGTCGGCATCCTGGATTCCGTCCTGGTCGGCGTCGAACCAGACCCGGTTGCCGATCTGCAGCGGGGCGTCGTCGCTCAGTGCCTCGATATCGCCGAGTCCGCCGCCCTTCTGGAAGCTGCCGTCGGTGTTCGCGCCGCCGCCCGCGTCGGGCGTGATGTTGTAGCCCCGCAGCGCGGCGCCGTTCGTCGTCGAGAACCAGTTGGTTCCGGCCACGCGGATCTGCTCCAGCGGGTCGTATACCGTCGCCGCAACCTCGGCGACACCGCCCATGCCGGTCAGGCCGCCGAGCCCGATCTCTTGGTGGAAGGGGCCGGTGCCCAGATTCTGCTGGTCGAGGTAGAACTCCTTGCCACCCGGGGCCTGGGCAGCGCTGCCGGTTCCCGTACGCGTGCCGACGACCGCGTTGCTCTCCACGGTCATGGTGCCGTTCGCGGCCTGACTGGCCATGAGCAGGTCACCATTCGAGAGCGACTCGTAGGTGGTGGTGTCGCCGACGATCGTCGAGTGGTTGCGGTTTCCGCCTTGGATGGACGCGCGGTCGAGCAAGCCGAGGGTGACGTAGCCCTGGCCGTCGAACTGGATGCTCGACAAGATCGGCTGGGGGAAGACGTGGATGGCTCCCCCGCCAAACCAGGTCGTCGCGACCGAGCCGCCCGTCCAGTTCCACGAGTCGGTCCAGCTGTTCCAGCGGGACATGTATGTCGTCACCGCGGGGTTCGCCGACCCGCCCGCCGGGGTGCCCCTGGTGTAGCCGAGGTTGAGGTTGAGCAGGTCGCTCGACCACGAGGTCGGGGCCGACTCCGCAGCGCGAATGATGTGGGCCCGCATGCTGCCGCTCGTCGCGCTCACCGGAATGGTGTTCGCCTCGCCCGAGTCGACGTAGCCCACGTAGATGTACCCGCGGTTGAGCTCGAGGGCCCAGGGCCGCTGGCCGGTCGACAGACCCAGGTTGTAGCGCGTGATCTGGGGCGAGGTCGCGGCGGCAGCGGGGTTGGAGATGTCGATCGAGTAGAGGTTGCGATCGAAGAGGTTGACGAAGTAGAGGGTGTTCTGGTCGGCCGAGACGGCGATCGCGCCGATACCGATCTCACCGGCCTTCTGGTAGCCGTCGAGATCGCGGGCTGGAGCGGTCGGCGAGCCGATGCCGCGCGCCGCATCGGTCGCTGCGGTTCCGAGATCGACCGTGCCGCCACCGATGATCGGCTTGCCCTGCAGGTTGAGCCACTGGGTGACCGTGGGGCTGGCGGCGATTGCGCCCGCGCTGTCGAGCACCCCGGTGATGCGGTAGATCTGAGCAATACCGCCAGGGCCGAGGCCCGAGTGCCGCTTGTAGGTGGCGGCCGCGTAGAGGCTGTTGGTCGTGCCCTGGAATGCCGTGCCCCAGATCGATCCCACCTGCGGGATGGTTGCGATGGTCGTGCGGTTCGGAAAGGTAGTTCCCTGGCCGGCGCCAGTGGAGTATCCGGCGGACCACGGCACCGCGACGATGGCTGCCTCATTCGCCAGTGACGCGGTGCTGGCGGCGCCCGCACGCTGAATCGCCGTGATGATCGGCGGGTTCGACTGCGAATAGTCCTCGGGGGCGTTGGCAGCGAAGTTGACCCCCGTTGCGCCCACCTGCACGAACTGGGTCTGGCCCCGGTTCTTGAGCAGGGCACCCGTGGTCGACGTGCTGACAAAGGAGGGCTCGAACCCGGTCGGCAGGCTGGTGAACTCGACTCGAACGTCGTTCGACTCGGCGGGCGTCACGGCGAGCGTATAGTCACCGTTCGCCGCGCTGACCGTGGTGGTGCCGACGCTGTTGCCGTCGCGATCGTATGCGGTCACGACAACACCTGTCAGCCCCGAGTCGACAGCGACGCCGACACCACCCGCGGTGTCTTTCTGGCCATTGGAGTTGTAGTCGCGAAACACGTTTCCGGTGATCGAGCCCGGCGCTGCGGCCGCGCTCTCTACCTGGATCGAGACCAGGCCGCCGACGAGCAGCCCGGATACCGCCGCGCCCGCGACGAGACGGCGCCACACAGTGCGGGCGCGCGACGGCACGCCAAGGCGAATTGCGTAGGGCAAGCGAATTCCAGATGCTGATCGGGTGGTGTACTCGGAGCGGGTTGTCCGACTACGGGTAGAGCGAATTCCGGCCACCGGGGTTTTGCTAGGACAAACCACAAATAGCCACGATCATCCAATCGAGTTCGCGTGCCGCGCCGCATCCCCCCTTTGTAGGTACTCCGGGGGACAGAATGGGGTACAGCCTGATGACGAGTCCGAGGCGACCGCCTGTCGTAGAATCCACCCATGAGCCTCCGCCTCGCTTCCGCGCGAGCCATCGCCACGGCCGTCGCGGCAGCCCTGCTCGTGGCGGTGTCCGGCTGCAGCACACCACCGCCGTCGGCCCCGTCGCTCATGGTCGTGACCGTTCCCGACGACGCGGCGACCCTGGAGGCCGCGGTCGACGCCGTGGCGCCCGGCGGCATGATTCTGCTGAAGGCGGGTGTGTACTTCGAGCAGGTTGTCGTCGACAAGCCCGATGTGACCATTCGCGGACTTGACCGCAACGCGACGATCATCGACGGCGAGGCGATTCGCCCCTACGGCATCGTGGGCATAGCCGATGGGGTTCGCATCGAGAACCTCACGGTGCGCAATACGACCTTCTACGGAGTGCTGGTCACGGGCCTGCACGACGAGAACGGCCCGAGTGCCCACAACGGCAGCGGCTACACGACCCTGGACCCCGAGGCCTTCCCGCCGCTGCAGCGCTTCTCGATCAATTACGTGACCGCGTACAACAACGGCCTGTACGGCATCTACGCCTTCGACGCCCAGCACGGCTCGATAACGAACTCCTTCGCGTCGGGATCTGCTGACAGCGGCTTCTATGTCGGTCAGTGCCCCGATTGCGACATCCTGGTCTCCGGCAACGTCGCAGAGAACAACGCTGTGGGGTTCGAGAACGCCAACGCCTCGCTCTCGCTCACTGTTGTCGGCAACCGTTTCAGCAACAACCGGGTGGGCATGACCCTCACGTCGAACTACCTCGAGGCCTTCACCCCGCAGAGCGCCAATGTTGTCGCCGGCAACGTGCTCAGCGGCAACACCTCGTCGACGTCTCCCGCACAGGAAAGCGGTGGATACGGCATTGGCCTTGGCATCAGCGGCGGCCAGAGCAATGTGGTCGCCAACAACCGCATCGAGGGAAACCCCCGGGCCGGAGTCGTGCTCGCGAACACCGAGGACCTCCCCGCGCTCGACAACGTCTTCAGCGGCAACGCGTTCTCCGCCAACGGCGTCGACCTCGCGAATGTCTCGGCGGTCCGCACGCCCGCTTCGGGCAACTGCGTCGAGGGTGAGACGCTGCCGACAACCGTGCCAGAACAGCTGCTCGCTGACTGCGCCTCGGGGATCGAGCAGCCGGCGATCGGCGACGGCGCTCTCCCGGGTGGCTCCGCGCCAGCGGGCATCAGCTTTCTCGAGGTGCCGCCTCCCGCGGACCAGCCCACGATGCCCAATCCGACGCGGGCCCCCTCGGTGCTGCCCGACACCGTCGAGCGGCCGCTGGCCGACGACGTGTCCCTGCCGCCGGCCGACCTGTTTGCCGAGCTCACGAGACGCCCGTGAGACAGTCCTTCCGGGTGGGCGCCGCCGTGCTCGCGGTCGTGCTCTCGCTCTCTTCCCTGTTCGGATGCGCGCCCGCCGAAACGGCAGGGCCCCGCACGGTGACCAGCGACGAGGCGCAGCTGCTCGCTGTGCTGCGGTTTCGCAACTTCGACGCCGCATCGCGCCAGGTCGTCACGACGCTGACCGATCGGGGAACCGAGCTGCAGCTCTCGGGCGTCGTCGACTACCGGTCGTCGACGGGCTTCGGCGTGCTCTCGACCTCGGGCGCGCCCGCGTACCTGATTCTGTGGACCGACGGGCTGATTGCCGCCCGGCCCACGGATTCCAGCGAAGCGGGCAAGGCACTCGGACCTCCGGCGATCGCGCCGGAATCCCTCGACGGGTACGAGGTGTCAGCGATGAGCGGCGACAGCACCCTGCACTCACTCCTGTCGATCATCATCGCCCTCGGCAACGACCGACCCGACAACCCGCTGCTGCTGCAATCGGGAGGGGCGCTGTGGCTGCGCGAGGACACGATCGGGGAGACGCCCGTCACCGTCTTCACCGGGCCGTCCAACGCCGGCGAGACCTCCGCGGCTACGGCGTCGGCGATCGACCCCGACGCATCGGGAGCGCGCTACTGGCTCGATGACACCGGACTGCTTCTCCGCGTCGAGGTGCGCCTCGGCGCCGCGTGGGTAACCGTCGACTTCGCCGATGCCGGCGACGCGAGAGTGAACGCGCTGTTCACCGAGGCTCCCTGATGTCGACCACGTCTGGGGGCGCCTCGGGGCTGACCCGACGCACGGCGCTTATCGGAGGAGCGGCCGTGCTCGGCGCCTCGGCTGCCGGGGTAGGCGTCGCCATCGGTGTGCGGGCGGAGTTGGGTCAGCAGTCGAGCGACACCGACGCGCATGGGGAACATCAGGCGGGAATCGCGCGGCCCGCTACCCCGCAAAAAAGTGGGCTGATCAGCGTCTTCGACTTCGTCGAGGCACCCTCCGCCTCGACTGTGCGCGAAAGCCTGCGCGTGCTGTCGGCGGCGATCACCGCGTGCACGAGCTCGACGGAGTTCGATCCGCTCGTCACCCCCGATGGCCCTGCAGACCTCACGGTCACCATCGGGATCGGACCGAGGGTGGTCGCCGCCATCGACCCCGCCCTGCCCGGAGCCACCCCGCTTCCGTCGTTTGCATCCGACGAGCTCATCGGCGAGAGCGACAACGGGGGCGATCTGCTGGTCGCGGTGTACGCGACGGATCCCGACGTGCTGCAGGCGGTCACCCGTCGCGTGGCGCGAGACCTGGCGAACGTGCTCCCGCGCTGGCAGCAGGCCGGCCAGCGGGGAGTGGGCGAGGGAACTATCGTGCGCAATCCGCTCGGCCACAAGGACGGCATCATCGTGCCCCGGGGGGCCGAGGAGCTTGCCGAGAACGTCTGGATCGGTGGGGGAGTTCTGGCCGGGGGGACGATGTGCGTGATCCGTCGCCTGCGCCTGCGGGTAGACAGTTTTCGATCGGAGCCGGTGGCGACCCAGGAGGCGATCATCGGCCGCCACAAGATCGACGGCTCCCCCCTGTCGGGCGGCGGGCCCGACGCCGAGGTCGATGTGCGGGCCAAGACCGCATCGGGCGAGTTCGTGATTCCCGCCCGCGCCCACGTGCGAGCCGCGCATCCCTCGTTCACCGGCAGCGCACTCATGCTTCGACGGGGGTACGCGTACGACAACGGAGTCGTAGTGCTGCCCGACGGCACGTCGGTCGCCGACGAAGGACTGCTCTTCATCTGCTTCCAACACGACCTCGACACCTTCATCAAGACCCAGCGTCGAATCGATGAGGTCGACGACCTGCGGCAGTACATGACGACGACCGCATCGGCCTCATTTCTCGTCCTGCCGGGCTTCAGCGCGACGCAGCCTCTCGGCACCGCGCTGTTCGCATAGGCCCCATAACTGGGGGTGGGTCGTTCGCGAGCTTGAAGCGAAAGCGAAACAGTGCGGTAACTAACACTCTCTAGCTTTCGACTATGACAGCGACGATTAGACGAGCGGTACTTGCCGATGCGCCTACTCTTGGCGCCATCCACTCCGCCTCCTGGGCGGAGCTCTACCCCAAAGCCCTGCCCGCCGAGGTGCTCGCCCAACTCAACCCCGAGTACATGGCCCACTTGTGGGGCAAGTTCGTGTCGAAGGGCGGCGACTACAAGCAGTGGGTCGCTGAGCGCGACGGCAGCATCGTCGGTTTCGTGGGTGTCGGCCCGGGCCGCGACTCCGGTCGCGACGAAGAGACCGAGCTCTACTTCCTCTATGTCGTGCCCGAGGCCCGAGGCACCGGCGTCGGCACGCAGCTGCTCGCCGCGGCGAACGCCGACTACCTCTGGGTCTGGGAGGAGTTCAAGCGCACGCGCAAGTTCTATACCCAGCAGCAGTTCATCCCCGAGATCGTGCGGGTGACCCGCGGGGTCGGCCCGAAGAGCCGTGTCGGGGTTCTCTTCGGCTCCAGCTACCAGACGGAGCTCAAGATGATCCGCAATCCGGCCGCCTGACGCCCGATACGATTTGGGTATGGCCACAACAATCCGTCGCGCTGAGTCTGGCGACACGGTCAGCCTCGGCGCCCTGCATTCCGCCGTGTGGACGGAGCTCTACAGCGACGTGCTCCCACCCGCTACCCTCGCCTCACTCGACCGGGCCACCATGGCCGAGCTGTGGGGCCGTTTCATCACCCGGGGCGACGACTACGTACAGTTCGTCGCCGAGATCGACGGCAAGATCGTCGGCTTCGCGGGAGTCGGCCCCGGCCGCGAGCCGGGCTATGAGCTGGGTCGGGAGCTGTACTTCATCGTGGTCTCCCCGCTGCACCGCCGCAGTGGAATCGGCAAGGCCCTCCTCAAACAGGCGGATGTCGACTACCTCTGGATCGCCGAGCACAACCGCGCCGCCCAGGTCTTCTATCGCAAGCAGAAGTTCTTTCCCGACTCCGTGCGCCGCGTGGGCGCGCTGTTCGGAACCGAGCTGCCCGAGATACGGATGGCCAGGTAAGAGGGCTAGAGCCGTCCGACGCTCGCCAGCGCCGCCCGCAGCAGCGAGCCGCGCCCACCCTCCATCTCGGCCGAGACGGCGTCGGATGCCGCTTCCTGCGGCGTCATCCAGGTGAGCTCCAGCGCATCCTGCCGCGGGTCGCAGGTGCCGGTCACCGGGATCACGTAGGCGAGCGACACCGCGTGCTGCCGCTCGTCGAAGTACTGCCCCAGGCCCGGCAGCGGAAAGTACTCGGCAACAGAGAAGGGCACGGGCGACGGCGGCAGCTGCGGGAACGCCATCGGGCCGAGGTCCTTCTCGAGATGGCGGTACAGCGCGTCGCGCAGGGACTCGCCGAACATCACCCGGCCGGAGACGAGGGTGCGCGAGATGGCGCCGGCCGCGTTGGCGCGCAGCAGCACGCCCACCTCGGTGACGATGCCGGTGCCGTCGACGCGAACGGGCACAGCCTCCACATAGAGCAGGGGGAGTCGGCGGCGCGCGTCGGCCAGTTCGTCGTCAGACAGCCAGCCGGAATTGGGATCGGGGGTGCCTACGGAGCTCATGCTCCATTGTCACTTATGGTTGCGCGATCCACCGTCGCACTAACTGCGTGATTTCGCCGGCGAGCGCGGTCGCCGCCGCCGCGTCGGCGACCGTGAGCACTCCGCGGTCGGGGGCCGGCCATTCGAGCAGGCCGGTGGGGTCGTCGAAGTGGAAGGTATCGACATCCGCCCGTTGTTTCGCCCCGCGGTGGAAGATGACCTGCACGCCGCCCTTGGGGTGGATGCGCAGGGTCACCCGGTCGACGCCGTCGTAGACGAAGTTCGGGGAGTTCCACTTCTCGTTCTCGGCTATCGCCGGGTCGGCGGCGAGCACGGCCTGGCGGAGAATGGAGAGCACCCACCCAATTTCTACGAAACGGGGCACGACATGCAAATCGACGCGAGCGCAGTGCTCTGGTCGGCCCCGGAGCGCGAGCGAGCCGGTCGCCCGCTGCTCGTTCTGCTGCACGGCTATGGATCGCACGAGGGCGACCTCTTCAGCCTGTCGCCCGCGCTGCCACTCGGCCCGGTCATCGCGTCGGTGCGCGCGCCCCTGCTCGCCGGACCCGGCAACGCCTGGTTTCCGCTGACGGCCGAGACCCTCGCCGACGACCACACCCCCAACGCGGATGCCGCGGCCACGGCGATCCTCGACTGGCTCGACACGACAGAGTCGACCTCGGTCGGCCTGCTCGGGTTCTCGCAGGGCGGCGCCACCGCGCTGCAGCTGCTGCGGCTCGCGCCCACCCGCTTCGACTACACCGTCATGCTCTCGGGCTTCGTCGTCGGCCCCACCCACCCGGGAGACGCCGCCCTCGCGGCCGCGAAACCGCCGGTGTTCTGGGGTCGCGGAACACTCGACCGGGTGATACCCCCGCTGGCGATCCAGGCGACCGAGGAGTGGCTGCCCGCGCACAGCACCCTGACCACCCGCATCTACGAGGATGTCGCCCACGGAATCTCGAACCCCGAGCTGCGCGACCTCACAGCGTTTATCAGCGCCCAGTTGTAAAGTCGGCAGCCTGATGGCCTCGGTACTCTCCCGCTTCTCGCCCGCGACGCGGGAGTGGTTTGAGGGTGCCTTCGCCGCCGCGACCCCTGCCCAGTTGGGCGCGTGGGAGGCGATCTCGACCGGGCAGCACGCGCTCGTCGTCGCGCCGACCGGATCGGGCAAGACGCTCGCGTCGTTCCTCTGGGCTATTGACAGGCTGGCCACCACCCCACCATCGGAAGACCCCCGCAAGCGCACCCGCGTGCTCTACATCTCACCGCTCAAAGCCCTCGGCGTCGATGTCGAGCGCAACCTGCGCGCCCCGCTCGTCGGGGTCACGCAGACCGCCCGCCGGCTCGGACTCGCCGCCCCCGAGGTGACGGTGGGCGTGCGGTCGGGCGACACGTCGACGCAGGATCGCCGGCTGCTCGCGCGCACTCCCCCCGACATCCTCATCACCACCCCCGAGTCGCTCTACCTCATGCTCACGAGCGCGGCCCGCGAAACCCTGCTCGGCGTCGAGACGATCATCATCGACGAGGTGCACGCGGTCGCGGCCACCAAGCGCGGCGCCCACCTGGCGGTCTCCCTCGAGCGGCTCGACGAGCTGCTCGATAAGCCCGCCCAGCGCATCGGCCTGAGCGCGACGGTGCGCCCTCTCGACGAGGTTGCGCGATTCCTCGGCGGCAGCGCGCCCGTGACGATCGTCGCACCGCCCGCCGCGAAGACCTTCGACCTGCACGTGGTCGTGCCCGTCGACGACATGACAGAGCTCGGCACGGCGCCGATGCGCGAGGGGTCGAGCGCCGCGGCGCCGGAGCGCACCGGCTCGATCTGGCCGCACGTCGAGGAGGGCATCGTCGACCTCATCCTCGACCACCGGTCGACGATCGTGTTCGCGAACTCGCGGCGGCTGGCAGAGCGGCTGACCGGGCGGTTGAACGAGATCTATGATGCGCGCCTGGAGCTTGGAGCGGAGGCCATTTCTGGCCTCCGCCGCGACGCCAGCGCCGAGGCGCCTCGGGTGTCGGGGGGAGCCGCCATGCCCGGCCAGAGCGGCACCCTCCTCCCCACGCAGGCCCTGCTGGCACGGGCGCACCACGGCTCGGTCAGCAAGGAACAGCGCGCGATCATCGAGGACGACCTCAAGTCGGGGGTGCTGCGCTGCGTGGTCGCCACCTCGTCCCTCGAGTTGGGAATCGACATGGGGGCGGTCGACCTGGTGATCCAAGTCGAGAGCCCGCC
>JAAFHU010000057.1 GCA_013297645.1 Actinomycetota bacterium | reverse complement strand
TCTCTGCGGTGGGCGCCATCTCATCCTTCTCCCTGCTTGGACGGCTGGCTGCCGTCTCGCGCGCCCGCGCGGTGCTCGTGGCCGAGCGGGCTCCGTTGCGCAAGAGCATGTCGGCACCCTCGCGAGTCGAGCCTGTCGAGACCCGCACGAGCTGGACTCCGATCCCGGTGCCCAAACCCCTCTACCTCTCGCGGGCCGTCATGGACCAGGTGGTCGTCGAGGCCGACATCGCCGCCGAGCAGCTGCGCGCTGCCGCCGCCGAGGCCGAAGCGCGGCTGCGGGCGGCCCAGGCAGCGCTGCCACGGGTGGAGCCGGTCGAGGCCAAGCGCACGCTCAAGGCCCTCGACCTCGACGAGGTTCTGCGACGTCGTCGCGCGGCTGGCTAGAACTGGTAACGTAGCTAGCGCATTACGGGCCCTTGGCGCAGTTGGTAGCGCGCCTCGTTCGCATCGAGGAGGTCAGGAGTTCAAATCTCCTAGGGTCCACCACCGTAGTCATCCCATGCAGCAACGGAGCCCCGCATGACGATCGAGTCCCTCGCAGTCGTCGCCGGGCTCGTTGTGCTTGTCGTCGGCATCGTCGTCTACCTCCTCCGCCAGCGCGGGGGAGAGGGCCCGGTCGTCGGCGAGGTTCCGCGCACCTTCCGGCCGTGGGTCAACGCCTGGTACGGCGTCAACCGCTGGCCGATCCCCTTCGACCGCGACGGCGAGCTCATCCCGGTCGAGAAGCGCGAGCGGGCTAGCTAGCAGGCTGCCCACCCTCGCACTGGGGGGCGCCCGGAGCTATAGCGGGCAAATACCCGGTGATAATGTCGCAGGGTACTAGCGAAAGCTAGGAGGGGAGGGTGACATGGGCGTCGCCAAGAAACACATGAGAATCGTCGCGACGACCTTCGCCGTCGCACTCGCGCTCGGCACTCTGACCGCCTGCGGTGAGGCGTCACCCGGATCCGACGCCGGCAACGGGGAGTACCCCGATCTGTCGCTCGCCGAGTCGAAGGCCCCTGCGCAGCTGCTGCGCAACACCGCTGTCACCCGCATCCCCGCCGACGTCGTTCTCAACGTGGGCACCGACACCGACGGGTCGGTCGCCTGCCTCAGCGAGTCCGAGGACCCGGAGGGCACCATTCGCCGCTGGGACTCGTCGGTCGACGTCAACCTCAAGCTGGTCGAGGCCAAGAACGCCGACGCTATCGTCGACGAGGTCATCAAATCCTTTACCGAGGGCGGCTGGATGTCGCAGGCCATCACCGGCAGCAAGGCCGACAACCAGGCCCACCTGCTCACCAACGGCACCTCGTCAGCGGCGTCGGTCAGCACCTCGCAGCTGCGTATCGAGGCTGTGATCTCGGGAGACAAGACCACGGCCTACGTTCACATCGACTCGCTCGGGCCGTGCGTCGTCACCGAGGGTGCCGACTCCGCCGAGGTCAAAGACCTCGGCAAGCTCTAAGCCAGCCGGCCCTTCAGCCAGCTCGCCTGCGCGAGCCAGTGGTAACCCTGGCCGCCCTCGTGGTTGTTGAACTCGTAGACCTCGATCGCCGAGTCGACCGCCCAGCTGTTGTGGGAGGCGAAGACCGTGGCCGGCGGGCAGATGTCGTCCATGAGGCCGACCGAGTAGAGCGACGGCGCCGTCGCGCGCTTCGCGAAGTTGACCCCGTCGAAGTACGACAGCGTGCGGTAGGCCTGCTCCTTCGCGGTGCGGTGCACGGCAAGGTAGCTGACCAGCTCGCCGTAGGGGTTGGAGTCGGTGAACCCGATCGCGCGCTCGAAGTGCTGCAGGAAGGGCACTTCGGGCATGGCGCCGATCAGGTCGTCGCGTAGTCCGGCGACCGCGATCGCGATGCCGCCGCCCTGGCTGCCGCCGCAGACGGCGATGCGGGTCTCATCCACGCTGTCCAGCCCGTGGAGGGCGTCGATGGCGAGAACCGCGTCAGTGAAGACGCGGCGGTAGTAGTAGGTCTCGGGGCTCTCGATGCCCTGGGTCATAGAGCCGGGGAAGGCGGGTGCGCTGCCGTGCGGATCGGGCGTGCCGCCGCCCGAGCCCCAGGCGCTGCCCTGCCCGCGGGTGTCCATGAAGAAGTAGGCGTAGCCGGCCGCGACCCAGGCGAGCCGCTCGTGGGCGAAGCCCCGGCCGCCGCCGTAGCCGTTGTACTCGACGATGGTCGGCAGGGGGCCGGACGCCGAGCGGGGGAGCATGAACCAGCCCTTGACCGGGTCGCCGCCGAATCCGCTGAACGAGACGTCGAAGACGTCGACCTCGGTGAGGCCGGCGTCGTAGGGGGCGATCACGGGCGGCGTCGCCAGGGCGCGGGACTCGGCGAGGGTGGTCGCCCAGAACTCGTCGAAGTCCGATGGCTCGGCGACGGTCGGGTGGTACTCGCGCAGCTCTGCGAGAGGGAGGTCGAGAAAGCTCACGGGGCAATCGTAGAGTCAGGAGCGTCCGGCGGCGGCACCTCGCCCGAGCCGCGCCGGATGAGGTGCGTCGGCAGCTCGATCTGGCGCGGGGGCCCGCTGGGGTCGTCGAGGCGCGCCAGTACGAGGCGGGCGGCCTCGCGCCCCAGCTCGATCGGGTCGTAGGCGACCACGCTGATGCCGAGGGTGTCGGCGAACTCGAAGTCGTCGAAGCCGATGAATGCGACCCGGGGGGAGCGGTTGAACAGCTCGCGCCACGCGGCCGTGCTCGCGCGGTTGTTGCCCGCGATGATCGCCGTGGGCGGGTCGTCGAGCGCGAGCAGCTCGCGCACCGACTCTTCGGCGGTGGCACCGAGAACCGGCTCGAGCCGCTCGTAGCGCCGCGAGTCGGTGATGCCGGCCTCGAGCAGGGCGGACCGGTAGCCCAGGAGGCGCTCCTGATGGGTGTAGAGCTCGGCCGGACTGCAGACGAAGCCGATCTTGCGGTGGCCAACGGCGATGAGCGACCGCACGGCCTCCTCGATGCCGAGGCGGTTCTGCAGCACGACGGAGTCGGCGACGAGGTGGTGGGCCGGGCGGTCGACGCAGACCACGGGGGTGCCGAGCTGGCGCTCCCCCTCGAGATAGGACTGGTCTTTCGCAATCGGCACAATGATGAGCGCCCGCACGCGCTGCGCGAGCAGGGCGTCGACGACGACGGCCTCGCTGCCGGGGGCGTCATCCGTTGTCGCCAGCAGCATCGTCATGCCCTTGGTCGCCAGCTCACGCTCGATGCCGGCGGCCACGTTGAAGTAGAAGGGGTTGGTGATGTCGCCGATGACGAAGGCGACGGAGTTGGTCACTCCGCCGTGGCGAAGGTTGCGCGCGAGCGTATTCGGCCGAAAACGCAGCCGCTTGGCGGCGGTCATCACGCGTTCGCGGGTGACCTCGGACACGCTGCCGTCGCCGGACATCGCGCGCGAGACCGTCTTCGCGCTCACGCCGGCGAGGCGTGCGACGTCGGCGAGTGTGGCGCGTGCCTGCTGCTCCGCTGTCACAGTCACTCCATCGTCGGGTTGATGCCTCGAATTTGATCAGGCTAGCAGAGTGTTTCACGTCGAAGAGCGATTGTCAACGTAAGACATTTAGAGATCATTTTCGACAGTTTCGAGGGTCATCGGCATAAAAAAAGCTGGTCAAAGAGAAATTAGAGACAAAATGTCCATTTCGGACAGAAATGTACTACGTTGACATAGGTGCTTGACCTCGGCGCGAGGTCGTGTCTAGCATGAGCGCGCAAGGTAGTTCTGCCCTCCGACCGGCCCGGTTGGGGTCGGAGTCAATGGTGATACCGAAATTGGAGACACAAAACATGGCAAAGAAGCACATCGTCGTAGGAGCGGTTGCCGTTACGGCATCCCTCCTGCTCGCCGGATGCCAGTCGGGTGGAGACCCGGCCGACAGCGGCAAGATCGAGGGCGACATCACCGTCCTCACCCAGCGCACGGACTTGGTCGACAACGTCTTCCAGGACTACAAGGCGGAGTTCGAGAAGAAGTACCCGGATGTCACGGTCACCTTCGAGGCGATCACCGACTACGAGGGCGAGATCGCGATCCGCCTCAACACCGACGACTACGGCGACGTGCTCGTGATCCCGAACTCCGTGTCGAAGGACCAGCTCGCGAACTACTTCGAGCCGCTCGGCACGGTCGACGAGCTGAAGAAGGACTACCTGTTCGTTGACGAGCAGGCCTACGACGGAACCGCCTACGGCATCGCCATCACCGGCAACGCCCAGGGCTACGTCTACAACAAGAAGGTCTGGGAGGCCGCGGGCATCACCGAGGCGCCCACCACCCCCGACGAGTTCATCGACGCCCTGCAGGCGATCAAGGACGAGACCGACGCGATCCCGCTCTACACCAACTACAAGGACGGATGGCCGCTGAGCCAGTGGACCGGCCAGCGCGGCTTCGGACCGGAGGGCGGCAACTACGCCAACCACACGACCGAGATCGACGACCCGTGGTCGGAGGGCGAGGACTACTACGAGGTTGACTCGATCCTCTTCGACGCGGTCGCCAACGGCCTGACCGAGGAAGACCCGTCGACCACGAACTGGGAGAACTCGAAGGTTCTCATCGGCTCCGGCCAGGTGGGCACCATGGTGCTCGGCTCGTGGGCTGTGTCCCAGATGCAGGACGCCGCTGTCGCGGCCGGTGGCGCCAAGGAGGACATCGGCTACTGGCCCTTCCCCGTGCAGACCGACGGCACGTTCCACTCGGCAGTCGGCGGCGACTACAAGAACGCCATCAACGTCAACTCGGAGAACAAGGCCGCCGCTCGCGCGTGGATCGACTGGTTCGCGAACGAGTCGGGCTACGCCGCCAGCCAGGGCGGAATCTCGCCCGTCGTCGGCGGCGAACTGCCCGCCACCCTCGCCGACTTCGAGCCGCTCGGTGTCGAGTTCGTCGAGACCGTTCCCGCGCCCGCCGGACAGGAGGCCCTCGAGGCCGCCATCTACAACGGCGCAGAGATCGACATCTGGGGCAACCTCTACCGCCAGAAGCTGGTCGACATCGCCCGCGGTGCCGCCGCCGGCGACAAGAAGAGCTACTTCGCCGAGCTGAACGACAAGTGGGCAGCAGCCCGCGCCGCAGCGCAGTAGCCTCCCCCTAGAAAACCCCGCACCACCCGATCGCCGGAACAGACAACGGAGTACTACGGCTCAATGACGAACGTGACCGAGACAACGACGCCTGTTCCGGCGATCACTGCACAAAAGAAGAAACCTAGCGCCCGGCCAGCGGGCCGACGCGACCGGAAGATCACCCCGTGGCTCTTCCTCATCGTCCCGCTGGCCCTGCTCGGCCTCTTCACCTACCTGCCCGCCGCGAACATGCTGTACTACAGCTTCACGACGTGGAACGGATTCGAGGCGACGCCGAAGGAGTTCGTCGGCCTCGACAACTATGCGGCGATCTTCACCCGCGACGACATCCTGCCGGTGTTCCTGGTCAGCGTGTACTACATCGGCGCATCGTTCCTGCAGATGGCGATCGCCCTGTACTTCGCCACCCTGCTCAGCTTCAGCACCTGGTTTCAGAACCTCTTCAAGGGCATCCTCTTCTTCCCGTCGCTCATCAACGGTGTGGCGATCGGCTTCGTGTTCCTCTACCTCTTCCAGCCGAACGGCACCCTCGACGGGGTGCTCGGCGTGCTCGGCCTCGGTGACCTCTCGCAGCAGTGGCTCGGCGATCCGGGGGTCGTCAACTACTCCCTCGCCGCCACGTCGGTGTGGCGCTACACCGGCCTCAACTTCGTGCTCTTCCTCGGGGCGATCCAGTCGATCCCCAAGGAGCTCTACGAGGCGGCCGACCTCGACGGCGCGAATCGCTGGCAGCAGTTCCGATTCATCATCGCCCCGGGCATCAAGCGCATCATCAGCCTCTCGTTCATCCTGGCGATCTCCGGCAGCCTCGCCGTCTTCGAGATCCCGTTCATCATGACCGGCGGGGCGAACGGATCGATGACCTTCGTCATCAAGACGGTGACGCTCGGCCTCGGCGTGTTCCACAAAGTCGGCCTCGCGTCTGCCATGGCCGTCGTGCTTCTCATCATCGTTCTGCTCGTTACCGCGCTGCAACGGCGCCTCGTACCCGACGACAAGGTTGACCTGTCATGACCAGCCGTATCCTCTTGACCTTCCTCAAGTACCTCAGCCTGGTGGTGGCGTCGGTGATCACCCTGCTGCCGCTCGGCGTCGTGCTCATCGCCTCGCTGAAGTCGAAGAACGAGTTCAGCAACTCGGGCCCCTTCGACCTGCCGGTGAACCTCTTCAACGCTGAGAACTTCGTCACCGCCTTCGTCAAGGGCAACATGGTGCAGGGGCTCATCAACACCTCGTTCATCCTGGTGATCTCGCTGGCGGGCACGATCATCATCGGCACGATGACCGCCTACGCGATCGACCGCTTCAATTTCCGCGCCAAGAAGCTCGTGCTCGCGCTGTTCCTCATCGCGACCCTCGTGCCCGGTGTGACGACCCAGGTGGCGACCTTTCAGATCGTCAACAACCTGGGGCTGTTCAACACGCTCGCCGCGCCGATCGTGCTCTTCCTCGGCACCGATATCGTCTCGATCTACATCTTCGTGCAGTTCATGTCGTCGATTCCCAAATCGCTCGACGAGGCTGCCATGCTCGACGGCGCCAACCGGTGGACGATCTACTGGCGCGTCATCCTGCCGCTGCTCAAGCCGGCGATCGCCACCGTCGTCATCATCCGCGGTATCGCGATCTACAACGAGTTCTACATCCCCTTCCTCTATATGCCGTCGCAGAAGCTCGGCACGATCTCGACATCGCTGTTCCGCTTCAAGGGGCCGTTCGGCGCGCAGTGGGAGGTCATCGCGGCGGGCACCATCCTCGTGATCATCCCGACGCTCATCCTCTTCCTCTTCCTTCAGAAGTACATCTACAACGGGTTCATCTCAGGAGCAACCAAATGACCAACGCCCCTCTGCGCCGACCACTGCACGACGGGTGGACGGTGGGGTCGCTCGCTGGCCCCGTTCCGGCGCACATCGCCGGCCTGAAAGTTCCGGCGGCGGTGCCGGGAAGTCTGCACACCGACCTGCTCGCCGCCGGGCTCATTCCCGACCCCTACCTCGACGACAACGAGCGCCTCGTCGCCTGGATCGGGTCGGCCGACTGGGCATACACGACGACCTTCGACTGGACCGCCGGCACGCATGAGCGCCACGACCTCGTCTTCGAGGGGCTCGACACCGTCGCGACGATCGAGCTCAATGGCGCCGTCATCGGCGAGACCGCGAACATGCACCGCACCTACCGCTTCGATGTGCGGCAGTTTCTGCGCGAGGGCAGCAACGAGCTGATCGTGCGATTCGCCTCGCCCCTCAAGTACGCCGACAGAATGAGCCTCGAGCTGGGCTACCGCCCGCACGTCAACCACCACCCCTACAACGCCATCCGCAAGATGGCCTGCAGCTTCGGCTGGGACTGGGGGCTCGACACGGCGACGGTCGGCATCTGGAAGCCGGTCACCCTGCACTCGTGGAGCACCGCGCGCCTGGCGGCCGTGCGCCCACTCGCGAC
This sequence comes from Actinomycetota bacterium, assembly GCA_013297645.1. Lineage (GTDB taxonomy): Bacteria > Actinomycetota > Actinomycetes > Actinomycetales > Microbacteriaceae > Conyzicola. The sequence goes on along the minus strand of JAAFHU010000057.1, from coordinate 6,108 downwards.
CGCCGACGGCCACGTCGCCGTGCACATCGACATCGAGCACGCCTCGGCGGCGCAGCCGGTCGAGATCACCGTTGAGGTCGCCGGCGCGTCAATCACCGTGCCAGCCGAGGAGTCCTCGGCGGTCGCACACCTCGACGTGCCCGACGCGCAGCTGTGGTGGCCGCGCGGCTATGGCAACCAGCCGCTCTACGACCTGACCGTGACCCTCGGCGAGGACCGTTTCGACACCCGCGTCGGATTCCGCGACGTCGCCATCGACACCGCCCCCGACGACATCGGCGCCCCCTTCACTTTCGTCGTCAACGGGCAGCCGGTCTACGTCAAGGGCGCCAACTGGATTCCCGACGACGCCTTCCCGCACCGGGTCGATCGGGCGCGCTACGCCGCCCGCCTCGACCAGGCCGAGACCGCCAACCTCAACCTGCTGCGCATCTGGGGCGGCGGCATCTTCGAGTCGAGCGACTTCTACGCCGAGTGCGACGAGCGCGGAATCATGGTGTGGCAGGACTTCCTGTTCGCATGCGCGTCCTACAGCGAGGAGGAGCCGATGCGATCGGAGGTTCTCGCCGAGGTTCGCGACAATGTCGTGCGGCTGCTGCCGCATCCGAGCCTTGTTCTCTGGAACGGCAACAACGAGAACATCTGGGGCTATTACGACTGGGGCTGGGAGAAGCGCCTCGAGGGCAAGAGCTGGGGCCTCGGCTACTACCTCGAGCTCTTCCCCGCGCTGCTCGCCGAGCTCGACCCGCACCGGCCGTACACCCCCGGCAGCCCATTCTCGCCGTCCGACCCGAGCGGCGCGACCATCCACCCCAACGACCCGGACAACGGCTCGGCCCACCAGTGGGAGCACTGGAATCGCGTCGACTACCCCGACTACCGCAACCACGTTCCGCGCTTCGTCGCCGAATTCGGCTGGCAGGGGCCGCCCACGTGGTCGACCCTGCAGCGCGCCATATCGGACGACCCGCTGACGCCCGAGAGCCCCGGCATGCTCGTGCACCAGAAGGCGCTCGACGGCAACGACAAGCTCACCGACGGACTCGTGCGGCACCTGCCCTTCCAGAACGACATGGATGACTGGCACTGGGCCATGTCGCTCAACCAGGCGACCGCGGTCAACGTCAACATCGAGCACCTGCGCTCGTGGTCTCCTCGCAACATGGGCGCCATCGTCTGGCAACTCAACGACTGCTGGCCGGTGACGAGCTGGGCGGCGGTTGACGGCGACGGCCGCGCGAAGCCGCTGCTCTACGCGCTCAAGCACGGGTACCGCGATCGCCTCGTGACGCTGCAGCCGCGCGACGGGGGGTTTGCCGCGATCGTGGTGAATGACTCATCCGCGGAGTGGTCGGGAGCGCTCGTGCTCGAGCGGCGCGACTTCGGCGGCGCGGTGCTCGCGACGGCGACCGTCGACGTGGCGATTGCGGCGCGGGGGTCGGTGAGCGTGGCTGTTCCTGACGGGGTTGCCACCGCATCCGACCCGTCTTCGGAGCTGATCGTTGCGACACTCGGCGCGGACCGCGGACTGTGGTTCTTCGCCGAGTACCGCGACTCGCACCTCGCTCCGGCCGAGCTGGCCTCGGTGGTCGAGCCTGTCGAGTCCGGCTACCGCGTGACCGTCACCGCCCACTCGCTCGTTCGCGACCTCGCCCTTCTCGTCGACAAGCTCGACCCCGCCGCCGTGGTCGACGACATGCTCGTGACCCTGCTGCCCGGCGAGAGCGCGACCTTCACCGTGGTCTCGGCGGTGTCGATCTCCGAGGCCGACCTGACCCCGCGGGTGCTGCGCAGCGCGAACCAGCTGCTGTCATGACGGTCTTCGCAGGAGAGAAGGTCAACGGAATGACCTGGGGCTGGACAGGCGTTCGGGGCACCTGGGGCACCGACGCGGCGGCCGAGTCAATGCGCGCGATGCTCGACGTCGGGGTCACCTGGGCCGGAGTCACCTTCGCCGCCCACCAGGAGCACACGTATACGACGACCGTCTCGTTCGACGAGCCGACCGTCACCGACGACGAGGTGCTCTGGGCGATCCGTGAGGCGAAGCGCCTCGGCATGAAGGTTGTTCTGAAGCCTGTCGTCAACGTCGCGGACGGCGCCTGGCGCGGGCATATCGCCTTCTTCGACTGGGATGTGCCCGGCGAGCCGACGTGGACCCAGTGGTTCGAGTCGTACACCGCCTTCATCGTGCACTACGCCCGCATCGCGGAGGCGGAGGGCGTCGAGCTCTTCTGCATCGGCTGCGAGATGGTGCAGTCCGACAAGCGCGCCGACGACTGGCGCGCTCTGGTCGCCGCCGTGCGCGCGGTCTACAGCGGCCTCGTCACCTACAACTGTGACAAGTACCAGGAGGATCACGTCACCTGGTGGGACGCGGTCGACATCATCTCCTCCAGCGGCTACTACCGCACGGGCGACTGGCAGAACCAGCTCGACCGCATCGAGGCGGTGGTCGCGCGCGAGGGTAAGCCCTTCTTCTTCATGGAGGGCGGCTGCCCCAGCCGCGAGGGGTCGGCACAGGCCCCCAATGACTGGAGCCTGCCCGGAGGTCCCTCGGAGAAGGAGCAGGCCGACTACTACGAAGAGATGTTCGCCGCCTGCGCTGAGCGCCCCTGGGTGCAGGGCTTCATGCTCTGGGACTGGCCGGCGACGCTCTACCCGCTCGAGGAGGCAGCGGCCAACACCGACTACTGCCCCTATGGCAAGCAGGCCGCCGCGGTTCTACGCCGCTGGTACGTCTGATCCCGCGCGGCGCTTGCGCCAGCGCACGATGAACACGACTACCGCAGCGACGAGGCCGAAGAACACGATCCACGGCAGCAGCACTCCGATCACCACGACTGCACCGCTGATGAAGGCGACGAACGCGCCCCAGCCGGTTTCGAGTCCGGTGAGGAAGGTGACCGGGGCGGGCGGCGGCGGTGCGTCCGCCTCCGAGATGAGGGAGAGCGTGATGGTCGCGAGGCTGACCTGATCGCCGAGGGAGCGCTGCTGCGCGAGCATGCTCTCGAGGTCGCCCTGACGCTGGGTCAGTGATGACTCGATCGAGACCAGTTGGTCGACATCCTTGGCGGTGGCGAGCAGAGCTGTCAGTCGGTCGACGGATGCCTGCAGGGACTTGACCCGCGCATCCACGTCTTTCACCTGGCTGGTCACGTCGTCGGCGGTCGTCGAGATCTCGACGACTGTGCCGAGGTCGCCGAGTTTCTCGATCGTGGCATCGAGCGCGTCGGAGGGGATGCGCAGGGTCAGCTGCGAGCTGCCCTTGTCGCCGTCGGTGGGCGCGTACTCCTGCCGCCCGTCGACGCGGCCGTTGACCCCCTCGACGATACGCACCGCGTCTTTGGCCGCATCCGCAGGCGTCTCGACCGTCACCGTCATGTAGCCGGTGATGATCTGCGAGCGGTCGGCCACCGGAGCGCCGGCCCCGGACTGCAGGGAGTCCTCGACGGCCGCGCCGCCGTCAGCGGGTTGCACCTCTGCGGGCATGTCGTAGGCGCCCGACGAGCCGGCGGCAGCGGAGCAGCCGGCAAGGGCGAGGGTGGCGAGCAGGGCGATGGACGCGATGGCTGTGCGCTTCATGGCCCCAACGCTAGTCACGCGCCGGGCCCCGCATAACCCAACGTTCGTCACGATTCGGTCGTCAATCTCTTGGTCCCCGGTGGGAGCTTGCTGAATGGCGAGTGGGAGTGCGGTCGACGTCGTGACCCCCGTATTAGGGTCAAGAGCAACCAGAGAAAAGGAGCTCATCATGGGTGTATTCGACGACGCCAAGGACGCCGCAGAGGCCACGGGCAAGAAGGTCGGCGAGTGGGCTGACGACACCAAGGAGCGCATCAGCGACAAGGTGGACGAGGTGCAGGCCGACGCCAAGGTCAACGCCGCTGAGAAGGAGCGCGACGCCACGCACGCCAAGAACGAGTACAAGGAAGAACTCCGCAAGGACTGACGCCTTCCGCTCCCACGGCCACCCCGGTGATGGATAATCACATGCATGAGGTGGCCGTGGAGCAGGGCGAAGGCGCCCGTTCTGCACGTCGCGACAGACGAGGGCGAGGGCCCGGTCGTCATCCTCGTGCACGGCATCGCCTCGTCGTCCGTCACCTTCCAGGAGCTCGTGCCGCGGCTCCGCGACACGCACCGCGTGATCGCGGTCGACATCCTCGGCTTCGGTGAGTCACCCGCTCCGGCGCACGCCACCTTCACTATCGGCGAGCACGCGGATGCGCTCTACGAGACGATTCGATCGCTGCGGCTGAGCGCCCCCTTCGTGCTCGTCGGCCACTCCCTCGGATCGCTCATCGCCGCCCGCTATACCGCCGACCATCCCGAGTCGGTCGCGAAGCTCGTGCTCGTCAGCCCGCCGGTCTACCTCGACCCCAAGTCTTTCGGGGCGGCGCGCGACCGCACCGCGATGGGCGTCTACCTCAAGGTCTACGAGTACCTGCGCTCGAACAAGACCTTCACCATGCGGGCCGCGAAGGGCCTCGACCGGCTCTCGCCGATCCGCAACGTGCTGCAGGTGAGCGAGCAGAACTGGCAGGCCTTCACGCTCTCGCTGCAGAACGCCATCGAGTCGCAGACAACGGTCGCCGACATCGCCCGGGTGCGGGTGCCCGTCGAGATCGTCTACGGAAAGCTCGACCCCTTCCTCATGCCGGGCGGCATCCAGATCGTCGCCCAGATGCGCCACGTCAACGTGCACAAGGTGGATGCGAGCGACCACCTGCTGCGCAAGCGGCTCGCGAAGGCGGTCGCCAAAGTCGTCGGCTAGCGTTGACCCTATGTTGACGAAGACTGCCCCCCGCCTCGGCGTTCCCACCTCTGTCATCGGCCTCGGCACCTGGCAGCTCGGCGCTGACTGGGGAGAGGTCAGCGAGGCCGACGCGCTCGCCGTGCTCGACGCATCCGCCTCCGCCGGCGTCACCTTCTTCGACACCGCGGATGTCTACGGCGACGGTCGCAGTGAGCAGGTCATCGGCACCTGGCTGGCCGCCAACCCCGGCGCCGACGTTGTCGTGGCGACCAAGATGGGCCGCCGCGAGGCGCAGGTCGCGTCGAACTTCACCCTCGCGAAGTTTCGGGAGTGGACCGACCGCAGCCGCGCGAACCTCGGCCAGGACACCCTCGACCTCGTGCAGCTGCACTGCCCGCCCTCGGCCGTCTTCTCGACGGACGCGGTCTACAACGACCTCGACACCCTGGTCGCCGACGGCGCCATCGCCCGCTACGGCGTGAGTGTAGAGACGGTGGATGAGGCCCTCGCCGCCATCGCCCGACCCCACGTCGCGAGCGTGCAGATCATCGTCAACGCCTTCCGCCTCAAGCCGCTCGAGCAGGTGCTCCCCGCGGCGGCGGCGGCCGGTGTCGCCGTGATCGCGCGCGTGCCCCTCGCGTCGGGGCTGTTGACCGGGCGCTACACGACCGAGACCACCTTCGCCGAGAACGACCACCGCAACTACAACCGAGCGGGCGCCGCCTTCGATGTGGGCGAGACCTTCTCGGGCGTCGACTACGTGCAGGGCGTCGCGGCGGCCCAGGAGTTCGCCGAGTCGGCCAGGGCGCTCGGCCTCGCGCCGGCAACCGCGGCGATCGCCTGGCTGGCGCAGCTGCCCGAGGTCACGACGGTCATCCCCGGGGCGCGCTCGGTCGAGCAGGCTGTCGGCAACGCGAGCGCCGGGTCGGTGGCGCCGCTGCCCCCGGAGTTCACCGCGGAGATCACCGACCGCTACAACCGGTACTTCCGCGAGGCCGTGCACTCACGCTGGTAGCGCGAGGATAGCCGCGATCACCACCTCGGGTCGATCGCGGTGCACCGAGTGGCCCGCGCCCTCGATGACCCGGTACTCGACCAGCGGGTTCGCCGCGACGAGCGCGAGCGCCGTGTCGGTCGCGAGCATGCTGTAGACCGCCGGGTCGCCCCCGAGGATGAGGGTCGGCACCGTGAGCGCCCGCGCGGCCTCGAGCACGTTCCACGTCGGGTTGTCGCTGAAGGTGCGCTCGACCGCGGTCGGGTCGACTTGCGCGACCGCGGTGATCTTGAGGTCAAGGTCCTTCTCGCTCCACTGCGGCTTGCTCGCGCGGATCGTCTCGGGGGTGAGTGCG
>JAAFHU010000056.1 GCA_013297645.1 Actinomycetota bacterium | reverse complement strand
CCGTGGCGGCCCTCGTCTCGCTGCGTGGCCGAGGACTACTGCAGAACCGCACCGGTGGCATCGACCCCCTGCTGGCCCTCGCGCCCCTGCTGCTCGCCATCGCGGTCACGCTGATCGTGATCCGCGTCTACCCCTACCCGGTGAGGGCGGTGGGCACCGTGGCCCAGCGAACCTGGGGCGCCCTCGGGCTGCTCGGCGCGGTCCGGGCGCGCTCGGCGATCGCGACCCTGCCCCTGCTCGCCCTCACCCTCGGCGCCGCACTCGCGGTCAGCGGCACACTGCTCGTCGACACGGTACGCGACGGACAGGACGAGGCGAGCTGGCAGCGGGTGGGTGCAGAGGCCCGCGTCGACAGTGAGCTCGACCAGGCCCAGGAGGACGCCCTGCGTGCCACGCCGGGGGTGGATGCCGTGTCGGGCACTTTCGCCCGCGGCAGTGTCGGCCTCGACTTCGGCACCGCCGGAACCACCCTGACGGTCATCGCCGTCGACTCCTCCTACGCCGCGGTGGTGGACTCGCTGCCCGGCTCCCCGTCGACGGCCAGCCTGCGGCAGCTGGCCGACAATCCGACGACGGGCGACGCGATCTCGATCCTGCTCGATCCCGCGACGGCGCAGCAGCTGCTCGGCGACGACATCGCGATGTACTACGGGCCCGAGTACGTGCCCATCCACGTGATCGGCACGACGACCGTCGCGCCCACGGGCTACGTCACGGGGCCCTTCGCCTACATCGATATCGATGCGATCGCGAAGCTCATGCCTGATGACTTCGCCGCGAAGACCTTCCTCGTCTCGGGAGCAGGCGCTGATGAGGCCGTCAGCGCTCTGCCCGACGACGACGTGCTCACCCGCAGTGAGTGGATCGACGGGCGGCGCGGCCTCGCCCTCGTCGCCGGGGTCGAGAGAACAATGCTGTTCGCCGTGGTCGCCGTCGGCCTGCTCGCGATCGTGGCCCTGGTGGCCACGGTGGTCAGCGGTGCGCGGGCGCGCGGGCGCGCGCTCTCGCTGCTGCGCACCCTGGGAATGTCGCCCCGCCTCGGCTGGTGGCTCGCGCTCGCCGAGCTGGCCCCGCTGGTGCTGGCTGCCGTGCTCGGCGGCATCGCGGCCGGCATCGCCGTCGTTCTGGTGCTCGCGCCGTCGCTCGGCCTCGATGTGCTCGCCGGCGGCACCTCTATTCCCGCGGCGAGCTTCTCGCCGGCAGTGATCATCGGCCTGGTTGTTGCAGCCCTCGTGCTGCTGCTGCTCGGCACCGTCGCCGACGTGCTCGTGCACCGGCGTGACAAGCTCAGCGAAGTGCTACGGGTAGGAGAAACGGTATGACCACCACCACATCACTACAGCGGTCGACGCAGGAGTACGGGGCCGACGCCCTCATCGTCTGCGACAACCTCGTGCGCATCTACCAGATCGAGGAGATCGAGGTGCAGGCGCTGCAGGGCCTCGACCTGCTCGTCGAGAGGGGCGAGATGATCGCGATCATCGGTGCCTCCGGCTCGGGCAAGTCGACCCTGCTCAACGTTCTCTCCGGCCTCGACGTGCCCACGGCCGGCGGCGCGCGCATCGCCGGGTGGGACCTCCTGCGCATGTCTGCCGCCGACCGACTCGCTTACCGTCGCGATGTCGTCGGCTTCGTCTGGCAGCAGACCGCCCGCAACCTTCTTCCCTACCTCACTGCCGCAGAGAACGTCGAGCTGCCCATGTCGTTCGCCGGCGTGAAGGCCCCGGAACGCGCCCGCCGCACCGACGAGCTGCTCGGCGCGCTCGGCATGGGCGACAAGACCAATCGCCGCCCGGGCGAGCTCAGTGGTGGTGAGCAGCAGCGCGTCGCGATTGCCGTCGCCCTCGCGAACCAGCCCGAGGTGCTGTTTGCCGACGAGCCGACGGGCGAGCTCGACTCGGCGACGGGCGACGACGTCTTCGCGGCCCTGCGCAGCGCGAACACCGATCTCGGCGCGACCGTGGTGATCGTGACGCACGACGCGGCGGTATCGAGCCAGGTGCAGCGCACCGTGGCGATCCGCGATGGCCGCACGGCATCCGAGGTGGTTCGGCGTACCGAGGTCGACGAGCACGGCGAGTCATCGGTGGTCGCCCGCGAGTACGCCGTGCTCGACCGGGTAGGCCGCCTGCAGCTGCCCGCCGACTACCGCTCCAGCCTCGGGCTGCGCGACCGCGTGCGTCTCGAGCTCGAACCGGACCACATCGGCATCTGGGCGGATGACGACGAGAAGGGCAAGAAATGACCGACAGCCTCATCTCCGTCGAGAGCCTCTGGCGCACCTACGGCTCGTCCGCCGGCGAGGTGCAGGCCCTGCGCGACGTCTCCTTCACCGTCCAGCGCGGTGAGCTCGTTGCCCTCGTCGGCCGCTCCGGCTCGGGCAAGACCACCCTGCTCAACTGCATCGGCGGCCTCGACCAGCCCACCTCGGGCACCGTAACCATCAATGGCAGTGTCGTCACGTCGATGAACGAGGACCAGCGCACGCAGTTGCGGCGGGACGAGCTGGCCTTCATATTCCAGACCTTCGGCCTCGTGCCGATGCTCTCGGCCCGCGAGAACGTCGGGCTGCCGCTGCGCCTCACGAAGGTGCCGGTCGCCCAGCGCGAGGAGCGCGTCGCGCACCTGCTCGACCTCGTCGGACTCGCCAACCACGCCGAGCAGCGTCCCTCAGAACTATCCGGCGGACAACAGCAGCGGGTCGCCATCGCACGTGCACTCGCGAACTCCCCGCGCCTGCTCATCGCCGACGAGCCCACAGGACAGCTCGATGCCGAGACGGGTGCCACGATTATGGCGCTCCTGCAGTCGGTGGTGCGGTCGGAGGGCATGACAGCGCTCATCTCCACCCACGACCAGAGTTTGCAGGAGATGGCTGACCGCTCGATTCGGCTTTCCGACGGTCTTTTACAGCAGTCCGCCGAGTTCTGAGCGCTCCGGTTTTTCCTCGTGCCCTTGCGGGCGCGAGGGGCGTGTCGTGGCGGAGGCCAGTAGTGGCCTCCGCCACGACACGCCCGGGTTGCACAAATGCAGGCCACATGGCTAAACTCGTCTAGTTCAGCATTCCGCTTACGTAGCGGATCACTTCCAGGCAGTGCATAGCGGTAACCGATCGGCCTCAGGCCATGGTTATAGGACGTTAGGCCGCGGGAAGCAGAACCGAGTTTCAACCCCTCCCGAAATCGCGTGCTGATGCGCGCGTGCTCGAAACGGGGTGCGACAAAAACCTATTGATAGATAAACAGTGGTGCGAAAGCAGCAGTGCTCAGCAACCAGGCATCCAATAGCCATGTGTCTAGAAAACACAGCCGGCCATGATGCTCATGACAGAGAGAGAGTTCGACATGGCGGGACAAAAGATCCGCATTCGACTTAAGTCGTATGACCACGAGGTCATCGACTCTTCGGCACGCAAGATCGTCGACACGGTGACCCGTGCGGGTGCAACCGTCGTCGGTCCGGTACCCCTTCCTACCGAGAAGAACGTGGTCGTCGTGATCCGTTCCCCTCACAAGTACAAGGACAGCCGCGAGCACTTCGAGAAGCGCACCCACAAACGTCTTATCGACATCATTGACCCGACGCCCAAGGCCGTCGACTCGCTCATGCGTCTCGACCTGCCCGCCGACGTCAACATCGAGATCAAGCTGTAAGGGGGCGACTCATGGCTAGCAACACCAAAACCACCAAGGGCCTCCTCGGCACCAAGCTCGGCATGACCCAGGTCTGGGACGAGAACAACAAGCTCGTTCCCGTCACCGTCGTCGAGATCTCGCCGAACGTCGTCACGCAGCTGCGCAGCGACGAGGTCGACGGCTACACCGCCGTGCAGATCGCTTACGGCCAGATCGACCCGCGCAAGGCCAACAAGCCCGCCACCGGTCACTTCGACAAGGCCGGCGTCACGCCGCGCCGCCACCTCACCGAGGTCCGCACCGCGGACGCCGCGAGCTACACGCTCGGCCAGGAGCTCGCTGTCGACATCTTCACGCCCGGCCAGCTGGTCGACGTGGTCGGCACCAGCAAGGGCAAGGGCTTCGCCGGTGTTATGAAGCGCCACAACTTCAAGGGCGTCTCGTCGTCGCACGGTTCGCACCGCAACCACCGCAAGCCGGGTTCCATCGGCGCATCCTCGACCCCCAGCCGTGTCTTCAAGGGCATGCGCATGGCCGGTCGTATGGGTGGCGACCGCGTCACTGTCCTCAACCTCAAGGTGCACGCAGTGGACCTCGAGAAGGGCCTCCTGCTCGTCAAGGGTGCCGTTCCCGGCGCCCGTGGCCGCATCGTCTTCGTCCGCAACGCAGTGAAGGGAGCGTAACCCGATGGCTACCTCTTCCACGCTCGACGTCGTCGACACCTCGGGAAAGAAGACCGGCTCGGTCTCCCTCCCCGCGGCGATCTTTGACGTCCAGACCAATGTCCCGCTCATCCACCAGGTGGTCGTGGCCCAGCTCGCAGCAGCGCGCCAGGGTACGCACAAGACCAAGAACCGTGGTGAGGTGTCCGGCGCCGGCCGCAAGCCGTTCAAGCAGAAGGGAACCGGTCGCGCCCGCCAGGGATCGATCCGCGCCCCCCAGCACCGCGGTGGTGGCATCGTGCACGGCCCGACGCCCCGCGACTACTCGCAGCGCACCCCGAAGAAGATGATCGCTGCAGCGCTCCTCGGAGCAATCAGCGACCGCGCTCGCGGTGACCGCCTCATCGTCATCGACTCGTTCGGCAAGGGCGACGTTCCCTCGACCAAGGGTGCAGCCGAGCTGCTCGCCAGCGTCAAGGGCAAGCACGTCCTGGTCGTGCTCGAGCGCGGCGACGAGCTGGCACTCAAGAGCGTGCGCAACCTCAAGGCCGTTCACGTGATCTGGTTCGACCAGCTCAACGCCTACGACGTTCTGGTTGCCGACGACATCGTCTTCACCAAGGGCGCCTTCGACGCATTCGTTGCCTCGAAGTCCGCTGCTGACGCGACGACTGAGAAGAAGGAAGAGGCCGGCGAATGACCGCGACCAACAAGGACCCGCGCGACATCATCATCTCGCCGGTTGTCTCCGAGAAGAGCTACAACCTCATCGATGACGGCAAGTACACCTTCGTTGTTGACACCCGTGCCAACAAGACGGAGATCAAGCTCGCCGTCGAGAAGATCTTCAACGTGAAGGTCGACTCGGTGAACACGCTCAACCGCCAGGGCAAGACCCGTCGTACCAAGTTCGGCATTGGCAAGCGCAAGAACACCAAGCGCGCCATTGTCACCCTCAAGTCCGGCACCATCGACATCTTCACCGCTGTCGGCTAAGGGCCGAGGAGAAAATCATGGCAATTCGCAAATACAAGCCGACTACCCCGGGTCGCCGCGGTTCGTCCGTCGCCGACTTCGTGGAGATCACGCGTTCGACGCCGGAGAAGTCACTGCTTCGCCCGCTGCCCAAGACGGGTGGTCGCAACAACGCCGGACGCATCACGACGCGTCACATCGGTGGTGGCCACAAGCGCCAGTACCGCGTGATCGACTTCAAGCGCAACGACAAGGACGGCGTGAACGCTCGCGTCGCCGAGATCGAGTACGACCCGAACCGCACGGCGCGCATCGCGCTGCTGCACTACGTGGACGGCACCAAGCGCTACATCATCGCGCCGAACAAGCTGAACCAGGGCGACATCATCGAGTCGGGTCCCCAGGCTGACATCAAGCCGGGCAACAACCTGCCGCTGAAGAACATCCCGGTCGGTACGGTCGTTCACGCGATCGAGCTGCGCCCGGGTGGCGGTGCCAAGCTGGCCCGCTCGGCCGGTGCATCCGTTCGCCTCGTTGCCAAGGACGGCCCCTACGCGCAGCTTCGTCTGCCGTCGGGTGAAATCCGCAACGTCGACGTGCGCAACCGCGCAACGATCGGCGAGGTCGGCAACGCCGAGCAGTCCAACATCAACTGGGGCAAGGCCGGCCGCATGCGCTGGAAGGGCGTCCGCCCGACCGTTCGTGGTGTCGCCATGAACCCGGTTGACCACCCGCACGGTGGTGGTGAGGGCAAGACGTCCGGTGGACGTCACCCCGTCAGCCCCTGGGGCCAGAAGGAAGGCCGTACGCGCAAGCGCAACCTTCCTTCCGACAAGCTCATCGTCCGTCGCCGTAACGCCGGCAAGAAGCGTAAGTAGGAGTCAAGAAGATGCCACGCAGTCTGAAGAAGGGCCCCTTCGTCGACGACCACCTGCTCCGCAAGGTTGTCACGGCGAACGAAGCCTCGAACAAGAACGTCATCAAGACCTGGTCGCGCCGTTCCATGATCATCCCGATCATGCTCGGTCACACGATCGCGGTCCACGATGGCCGTAAGCACATTCCGGTGTTCATCACCGAATCGATGGTGGGCCACAAGCTCGGCGAGTTCTCGCCCACCCGCACCTTCCGTGGTCACGAGAAGGACGACAAGAAGGGACGTCGCCGCTAATGGTTGAATCCATCGCCCGCGTGAAGCACATTCGCGTCACCGCTACCAAGGCACGTCGCGTCGTCAACCTCATCCGCGGCAAGCAGGCACAGGAGGCTCTCGCCATCCTGAAGTTCGCCCCCCAGGGTGCGAGCGAGCCGGTGTACAAGCTGGTCGCCTCGGCGATCGCCAACGCCCGCGTCAAGGCGGATGCGTCGAACACCTTCCTCGACGAGCAGGATCTGTTCGTCTCGGAGGCGTTCGTCGACGAGGGAACGACCCTGAAGCGGTTCCAGCCGCGTGCACAGGGCCGCGCCTTCCAGATCCTCAAGCGCACGAGCCACATCACCATCAAGCTCTCCACCCCGGATGAGTTCGCGCCGGCTGCTACCACGGCGAAGGCAGGGAAGAAGTAATGGGCCAGAAAGTAAACCCCTTCGGTTTCCGTCTCGGAATCACCACCGACCATGTGTCGCGCTGGTTCTCTGACTCGACCAAGCCCGGACAGCGCTACAGCGACTACGTCGCTGAGGACGTCAAGATCCGCAACCTGCTCAAGACGAGCCTCGACCGTGCCGGCGTTGCCCGCATCGAGATCGAGCGCACGCGTGACCGGGTTCGTGTCGACATCCACACCGCCCGTCCCGGCATCGTCATCGGCCGCCGCGGCGCCGAGGCCGAGCGCATCCGCGCCGACCTCGAGAAGCTGTCCGGCAAGCAGATCCAGCTGAACATCCTCGAGGTCAAGAACCCCGAGGCCGAGGCACAGCTCGTTGCCCAGGGCATCGCAGAGCAGCTGAGCGCCCGCGTGGCCTTCCGCCGCGCGATGCGCAAGGGCCTCCAGGGCGCCCAGCGCGCCGGAGCCAAGGGTGTCCGCATCCAGGTCTCCGGTCGTCTCGGCGGCGCCGAGATGAGCCGCTCGGAGTTCTACCGCGAGGGCCGCGTTCCGCTGCACACCCTGCGCGCCAACATCGACTACGGCTTCTACGAGGCCAAGACGACGTTCGGCCGCATCGGCGTGAAGGTCTGGATCTACAAGGGCGACATCACGTCCAAGGAGCTCGCCCGCGAGCAGGCCACCCAGAAGTCGACGCGCCCCGAGCGCCGTGACGACCGTCGCGACGGTGCAGACCGTCCGCGCCGCACCGCAGCCCCCAAGGCTGAGGCGCCGGCAGCAGCAGGAGTTGAGGCATAACAATGTTGATCCCACGTAAGGTCAAGCACCGCAAGCAGCACCACCCCGGTCGCAGTGGCCACGCCACTGGTGGCACCAAGGTGTCGTTCGGCGAGTTCGGCATCCAGGCGATCACGCCCGCGTATGTCACCAACCGCCAGATCGAGGCTGCTCGTATCGCCATGACGCGTCACATCAAGCGCGGTGGAAAGGTGTGGATCAACATCTACCCCGACCGCCCGCTCACCAAGAAGCCGGCCGAAACCCGCATGGGTTCCGGTAAGGGTTCGCCCGAGTGGTGGATCGCCAACGTCAAGCCCGGACGCGTTCTGTTCGAGCTCAGCGGTGTCAACGAGACCATCGCCCGGGAGGCACTCACCCGTGCCATCCACAAGCTGCCCCTCAAGGCACGCATCATCAAGCGCGAGGAGGGCGACGCATAATGGCGATCGGATCCAAGGAGCTCGCCCCAGTCGAGCTCGACACCTTTGAAGACGAGCGACTCGTCGACGAGCTGAAGAAGGCCAAGGAAGAGCTGTTCAACCTGCGCTTCCAGTCGGCCACCGGACAGCTCGAGAGCCACGGCCGCCTGCGCGCCGTCAAGCGCGACATCGCACGCATCTACACGGTGCTGCGCGAGCGCGAGCTCGGCATTCGTGCGACGCCCGTTGCGGTCGTCGCCGAGAAGGCGCCCAAGAAGACCACTGCCAAGAAGGCGGATGCTGCAGTCGACGAGACCGCAGCTGACGCCCCCGAGGCTGTCGAAGAGACGAAGGAGGCCAAGTAATGGCAACGTCAAACACTGCTGCCGCTACGCCGGCCGCCGAGGAGGCTCGCGGTTACCGCAAGTCCCGTCGTGGGCTCGTAACGAGCGACAAGATGGAGAAGACCATCGTCGTCGAGGTTGAGGACCGCGTAAAGCACCCCCTCTACGGTAAGGTCATCCGCCGCACGTCCAAGGTCAAGGTGCACGACGAGGCCAACTCGGCCGGTATCGGCGACCTCGTCCTCATCAGCGAGACCCGTCCGCTCAGCGCTACCAAGCGCTGGCGCCTGGTCGAAATTCTCGAGAAGGCTAAGTAAATGCTTCAGCAGGAATCACGAGTCAAGGTCGCCGACAACACCGGCGCCAAGGAGCTCCTCACGATTCGCGTTCTCGGCGGCTCCGGCCGTCGCTACGCCGGCCTCGGCGATGTCATCGTCGCGACCGTCAAGGACGCGATCCCGGGCGGCAACGTGAAGAAGGGTGACGTCGTCAAGGCGGTCATCGTTCGCGTCATCAAGCAGACCCGTCGCGCCGACGGTTCGTACATCAAGTTCGACGAGAACGCCGCGGTGATTCTCAAGGCTGATGGCGACCCGCGCGGTACCCGCATCTTCGGCCCGGTTGGCCGCGAGCTTCGTGACAAGAAGTTCATGAAGATCATTTCGCTCGCCCCGGAGGTTATTTAGTCATGGCGAACATCAAGAAGGGTGACCTGGTTCAGGTCATCAGCGGCCCCACCGAGGCTCGCGGCGGAAGCCGCGGCAAGCAGGGTCGCGTCATCGAGGTCATCGCTGAGAAGAACCGCGTGATCGTGGAGGGTGTCAACTTCGTCACCAAGCACGTTCGCGTCGGCCAGACCCAGCGCGGCACCAAGACCGGCGGCATCGAGACCCACGAGGCCCCGATCCACGTGTCCAACGTCGCCCTCGTCGACCCCGACACCAAGAAGCCGACCCGCGTCGGCTTCCGCACCGAGACCGTGGAGAAGAACGGCGTCAAGCGCACCGTTCGCGTCCGCTACGCAAAGAAGTCAGGTAAGGACCTCTAATGGCAACCAAGACCGCCGCGCCGGCTGGCACAACCCAGCCGCGCCTCAAGGCGAAGTACCGTTCGGAGATTGCTCCGCAGCTGCAGAAGGACTTCGGTTTCACCAACGTTCACCAGATCCCCGGACTGGTCAAGGTTGTCGTGAACACCGGTGTCGGAGAAGCAGCCCGCGACGGCAAGATCATCGACGGTGCCGTCAAGGACCTCACCGCGATCACCGGCCAGAAGCCGCAGGTCACTCTCGCCCGCAAGTCCATCGCGCAGTTCAAGCTGCGTGAGGGCCAGGCAATCGGCGCACACGTCACCCTCCGCGGTGACCGCGCCTGGGAGTTCCTCGACCGGCTCGTCACGCTCGCCCTCCCGCGTATCCGCGACTTCCGCGGCCTCTCGGACAAGCAGTTCGACGGCCGTGGCAACTACACCTTCGGTCTCACGGAGCAGTCCATGTTCCACGAGATCGACCAGGACAAGATCGACCGCGTCCGCGGTTTCGACATCACTGTCGTCACCACGGCCAAGACCGATGACGAGGGTCGCGCGCTGCTCAAGGCGCTCGGCTTCCCGTTCAAGTCCGCAGAATCCAACTAGGCACCACCGATCGGCAAGGTCGGCAGCCCGTCGTGCTCTTGAGGAGCTGGGGGATGTCGAAACCCGTCGAGATGAGGAAACAAAAAACATGACAATGACAGATCCGGTCGCAGACCTGCTGACCAGACTGCGGAACGCCAACTCGGCGTACCACGACACCGTGTCGATGCCGAGCTCCAAGCTCAAGTCGCACATCGCTGAGATCCTCAAGACCGAGGGTTTCATCGCCGACTGGAAGGTCGAAGACGCACGCGTCGGACAGACGCTGTCGATCGACCTCAAGTACGGCCCGAACCGTGAGCGCTCCATCGTGGGCATCAAGCGCGTTTCGAAGCCCGGCCTCCGCGTCTACGCGAAGTCCACCGAGATCCCTCACGTTCTCGGCGGCCTCGGCGTTGCCATCCTGTCCACCTCCTCCGGTCTGCTCACCGACCGCCAGGCGACCTCGAAGGGCGTGGGTGGGGAAGTCCTCGCCTACGTGTGGTAACCCGTCATGTCACGTATTGGACGTCTTCCGATCGACGTGCCCAGCGCCGTCAACGTCACGATTGATGGCTCGGCCATCAACGTCAAGGGCCCGAAGGGCGAGCTCTCGCTCGTCGTTCCGAGCCCCATCGAGGTTGCACTCGAGGACGGGCAGCTGCTCGTCACCCGTCCGGACGACGAGCGCGCTTCGCGCTCGCTCCACGGCCTCACCCGCACCCTCATCGCGAACCAGATCATCGGTGTGACCGAGGGCTACTCCAAGGGCCTCGAGGTCGTCGGTACCGGTTACCGCGTCGCTGCCAAGGGCGAGTCGCTCGAGTTCGCACTCGGCTACTCCCACTCGATCACGGTTGACCCGCCCAAGGGCATCAGCTTCACGGTCGAGGGCAACAACAAGGTGACCGTCAACGGCATCGACAAGCAGGCTGTCGGCGAAGTCGCGGCCAACATTCGTAAGTTGCGCAAGCCGGAGCCCTATAAGGGCAAGGGCGTGCGTTACGCAGGCGAGGTAGTCCGCCGCAAGGCCGGAAAGTCAGGTAAGTAATCATGGGTCTCGGAACTAGAGGCAAGAGCAAGTCGGCAGCCAAGGCTCGCCGTCACACCCGCCTTCGCAAGAAGATCGTCGGCACCGAGCTGCGTCCGCGCCTCGTGGTCACGCGTTCGGCCCGTCACGTATTCGTCCAGGTCGTCGACGACGCCAAGGGTCACACCCTGGCGTCGGCATCGACCTTCGAGGCTGACCTGCGCACCTTCGACGGTGACAAGACCGCCAAGGCCCGCAAGGTCGGCGAGCTCGTCGCCGAGCGCGCGAAGAAGGCCGGCGTTGACGCCGTCGTCTTCGACCGCGGCGGCAGCAAGTACGCAGGACGTGTCGCGGCCATCGCCGACGGCGCCCGCGAGGGAGGTCTGAGCCTGTGAGCGACGCAACAGAAACCAACAAGGAGCAGGACGTGGCCGCAGAGGCAACTACCGAGGCTGCCGCAACCGAGGTCGTCGAGACTCCGGCCGCGGACCTCACGAACGAGCCCCGCGAGGCCCGTCGTGGTGGTCGCGAGCGCAACCCCAACCGCGACCGCGGCAACAGCCGTGACGCCGAGAAGAGCCAGTTCCTGGAGCGCGTTGTCACCATCAACCGCGTCTCGAAGGTCGTCAAGGGTGGTCGTCGCTTCAGCTTCACCGCTCTCGTGATCGTCGGCGACGGCAACGGACTCGTCGGTGTCGGCTACGGCAAGGCGCGCGAGGTCCCGACCGCTATCTCCAAGGGCGTCGAGGAGGCGAAGAAGAACTTCTTCCGCGTTCCCCGCGTCGGCGTGACGATTCCCCACCCCGTTCAGGGCGAGGCTGCAGCAGGCGTTGTCCTGCTGCGCCCGGCGTCTGCCGGTACCGGTGTTATCGCCGGTGGCCCGGTGCGCGCCGTGCTCGAGTGCGCGGGCATCCACGATGTTCTGAGCAAGTCGCTCGGCTCGTCGAACACGATCAACATCGTGCACGCGACCGTCGCTGCCCTCAAGCAGCTCGAGGAGCCCCGTGCGGTTGCCGCACGCCGCGGCCTCGATGTCGAGCGCGTTGTACCGGCCCGTCTTCTGCGTGCAGAGGCTGAGGCCATCGCTACCGCAAAGGCAGGTGTCTGATGGCCGCTCGCCTGAAGATTACGCAGATCAAGTCCAAAATCAGTGAGAAGCAGAACCAGCGCGACACCCTGCGGAGCCTCGGGCTTCACCGCATCGGCAACGTCGTGGTTCGCGAGGACAACAAGCAGAACCGCGGCTACGTCCGCACTGTCGCTCACCTTGTCAAGGTCGAGGAGATTGACTAATGGCTGAAGAGAAGAAGGAGACGGCTGCCAAGGCTGCCGCTCCCAAGGCTGCGGCTGCGAAGCCCGCCGCCGAGAAGACAACGGCCGCCAAGGCTCCCGCAGCGAAGGCCGCCCCCAAGGCTGCTGCCGCTGACAAGGACAGCGCTGCCAAGGCGCCTGCTGCTGCAAAGGCCGCCCCCAAGGCTGCCGCTGCGAAGCCGGCAGCCGAGAAGGCTCCTGCCGCAGAGAAGGCTGCCCCCAAGGCCGCTGCCGCTGCTGCGGACAAGGCTCCTGCTGCCAAGGCGCCCGCCGCCAAGGCCGCCCCGGCCAAGAAGAAGCCGGCCGAGGTCGTCGAGGCCCGCCCGCAGGTTCTCAAGGTGCACCACCTTCGTCCCGCCACTGGCGCGAAGAAGGACAAGACCCGCGTCGGACGCGGTGAGGGCTCCAAGGGAAAGACCGCCGGTCGTGGCACCAAGGGCACCAAGGCCCGCTACCAGATGCGTGTCGGCTTCGAGGGTGGTGGCGTCAACTTCGTCATGCGCTCCCCGAAGCTGCGCGGGTTCAAGAACCCGTTCCGCGTCGAGTACCAGGTTGTCAACCTCGAGAAGCTCGCTGACCTCTACCCCAAGGGTGGAGACGTCACGATCGCCGACCTCGTCGCCAAGGGCGCCGTTCGCAAGAACGAGAAGGTCAAGGTTCTCGGCGATGGTGACATTGCGGTTAAGCTGAACGTTGCGGTTGACAAGGTCTCCGGCTCTGCGGAGCAGAAGATCGTTGCAGCTGGCGGTTCGGTCAAGTAGTTCGACCGGTCGCCCCGGCGACCGCGTGTTTTGAGGAGTGGGGCCCAATTTGGGCCCCACTTCTGCACCGCATAGATACAACTGGAGGACTTGTGTTCAGAGCCGTTGCGCGGATCTTCCGCACGCCTGACCTGCGTCGCAAGATTGGGTTCACGCTCGGCATCGTCGCGCTCTTCCGTCTCGGGTCGTTCATCCCCGCCCCGTTCGTGGACTTCGCGAACGTGCAGGACTGCCTCAACCCGGCCGACGGCACCGCGGGCACCGCCTCGGGGCTGTATGAGCTCGTCAACCTGTTCAGTGGTGGCGCCCTGCTGCAGCTGTCGGTCTTCGCGCTCGGCATCATGCCGTACATCACGGCCTCGATCATCGTGCAGCTGCTGCGCGTGGTCATCCCCCACTTCGACACCCTCTACAAGGAGGGCCAGTCCGGCCAGGCCAAGCTGACGCAGTACACGCGCTACCTGACCATCGCCCTCGGCGTTCTGCAGTCGACCACCCTCATCACCGTCGCCCGCAGCGGTGCGCTGTTCCCCTCGAACTCCGCCCCCGCCTGCTCGAGCCTCATCACCAACGAGTCGTGGTACGCGATCCTGCTCATGGTCATCACGATGACCGCCGGCACCGGCCTCATCATGTGGATGGGCGAGCTCATCACCGAGCGCGGCATCGGCAACGGCATGTCGCTGCTCATCTTCACCTCGATCGCCGCGCGCTTCCCGCAGTCGCTGTGGTCGATCAAGGAGTCGAACGGCTGGGAGATTCTGGCCCTGGTCATCGCGGTCGGCATCCTCATCATGGGCGCCGTGGTCTTCGTCGAGCAGTCGCAGCGGCGCATCCCCGTGCAGTACGCCAAGCGCATGGTCGGCCGCCGCACCTACGGCGGCAACAACACCTACATCCCGATCAAGGTCAACATGGCCGGTGTTGTGCCCGTCATCTTCGCCTCCTCGCTGCTCTACCTGCCGGCGCTCATCGCGCAGTTCAGCCTTCCGGCTGACGGCACGGCCCCGGCGGACTGGGTGGTGTGGATCCAGAACAACCTCACGTCGGGCGACAACCCGCTCTACATGGCGGTCTACTTCCTGCTCATCGTCGGCTTCACGTACTTCTACGTCGCGATCACCTTCAACCCGGAGGAAGTCGCCGACAACATGAAGAAGTACGG